>NZ_JAJVKW010000009.1:0-300000 GCF_024198255.1 Myxococcus guangdongensis | reverse complement strand
CCATCCGGCCCTTCGGCTCGGCGGTGGCGGACCCCGAGCTGGGCGTGAATCTGCTGATGCTGGTGCACGGCGAGCAGGAGCTGGAGTTCCTGGACGTCATGCGGCCGGGTGACGTCATGAGCACCACGGGCCGCATCGCGAACATCTTCGAGAAGGCGGGCATGGAGTTCGTCGTCGTCACCAGCGAGTCGCGCAACCAGCGCGGCGACGTGGTGGTGAAGGGCACCTGGACCGCCGTCATCCGCGGCGGGTAGGCCCAGGCGCCATGAGGATCGCCGTCTGCGGAACCCATCGCGCGGGCAAGTCGACGCTCCTCGAGGAGCTGACGGAGCTGCTGCCCTCTTCCTACGTGACGGTGGATGAGCCGTACCACCAGCTGGAGGAAGAGGGGCACGAGTTCGCGCAGCCTCCGTCCCTCGAGGACTTCGAGGCGCAGCTGGTTCGCTCCCTCGAGAACCTGGCGGAGGAGGACGGGCGCGACGTGTTGTTCGACCGCTGTCCCGTGGACTTCCTCGGCTATCTGCAGGCCCACGAGGACGGTGATGCGTTCGACCTGGACGCGTGGCTGCCGCGAGTGCGCGAGGCGCTCGGAAAGCTCGACCTGGTGGTGTTCGTCGGCATCGAATCCCGGGACCGGATTGCGCTCTCCTCCTCGGAGGACGCGGAGCTGCGGCAGTCGGTGGATGAGAAGTTGAAGGAGCTGCTCCTTGACGACCCGCATGGGCTCGACGTGGAGGTGCTCGAAGTCGAAGGGAGTCCGAGGACACGCGCGAAGCAGGTCCTCGAGCACCTCTCACGGTGACGAGACGCCCGCCGCGGCGGCTCACACGCGAAGGAGGTGCTCCACCGCTTCACGCTCCTCCCGAAGGGAGCCCTGCTCCGACTTCGACAAGGCCAGGGTGTCCAGCTCTCTCAGCAGGGACTTCGCCCTCTGCGCGTCGTCCAACACCACGGCCAGCTCCGCGCGCGCAAGGCACGCACGTGCCCGCTCCACCACCGTCCCCCCGTCGGGCTTCTTCAGCGCGACGTCCAGGACCTTCGCCGCGGAGGCATCGTCGTTCTTGAAGTCGCGCAAGCGGCGCGCGGTCTTCAGCGCCTTGGCCAGGGCGGACTGGGGCTCCTGTCCGTCATCCCCGTGGCCCGAGCGCTCGTCACGACGGATGAAGATGACCGAGTTCCCTGACGGGTCGACGACGGTGAAGCGCGACTGCCCCGTCCGCATCCGGGTGATTCGCGGGACGCCGCGCAGGGGCAGCTTTCCGTACTGCTCGCGCAGGGAGCTCGCGAAGCGTTCGTGCAGGCGTTCGACCTCATCCACGATGATGAGGCAGGTGCTGAAGGCCGTCGCCGGGTCCAGTCCCTTCAGTCCGAAGAAGTGGAGGTGAGCGCCCCCGCGCCGGGTCGCCGCGTAGGGGTTCGGCGTGCGCTGCTGGTACGTCACGTCGAAGCCCAGCAAGCCGTAGAACGCGAGCGTCGATTCCAGTTCGACACAGGGCAACGCCGGGATGCTGGCATCCGCATGCATGGCAGGTGCTCCTCTTCAACGGAGGTCCTGGAGAAAACCGCACCACAAGACAGCAACCTGTCATTTCGACAATGACCTGTCAATCAGACCGAACGGAAGAGGAGGGACAGCAGGCGAAGCGAGACTCAGGCGGCGGCGATGACGCCTTCGTCGAGGAGCTGCGCGAGGATGCGGGCGGTATCCAGCCGCGTCATCCCCGACAGCGAGAACAGGTCCTCGAACGTCACGGCGCCGTCGATTTGCGCGAGCACGAAGCCCGCGCGGTGGTCCAGGCTGAGCCAGATGATGTCGTCCGCCTGGAGCCGGACGCGAGGCACCCGCCCCAAATCACCGAGCTTCGACTCCAGCATCGCCATCAACATCCGCTCGCTGCGAGCCCGCAGCGCCTCGACGCGAGGGTCCCCCGGCGCCAGCTCCTGCGCCTTGAACAGCAGGTCCACCGCGCCCGAGTGGTCATCCAGCTCCAGCAGGTCCGCCGCGCCTCGCAGCAGCCGGTCCAGCTCGCTCTCCGTGGGGGGGACGCCGTACTCGTCCGTCTCGCCCTCGGGGATGCCGTACTCCTGCGTCGTGGACTCGTCGCGCGCGAGCAACTCCAGCACGTCGCTCCCCGGCGAGGGCTCATCGACGTCGGGAATCAGGACGCTGGGAGAGCGCTCCTCGTCCTCCTCGTCCAGCGGCCCGCCCTCCCCTTCCGCCCACGCGCCCCAGTCGCCCTCCAGCGAGGCCAACGGCGTGCCGCGCGTCCCTGCGTCCAGCGGGCCCGGCGAGAACGGAGAGCTCTTCCCCGGAGAGGCCTCCAGCGCGGCCAGACAATCCCGCGCGCGGACGTTCTGCGGGTCCAGCTCCAGCGCCCGCTCGAAGAGCTTCTGCGCGCCCTGGGCGTCGCCGCTCAGGCGCAGCCACAGTCCGGCCTCGACGAGCTGGTTGGCGCGCTGGCTGCCCATCTATCGCCCCACACCGCCGCGCGCGGAGCCCTTGAGCTGCGCGAGACACCCGGCGAGCAGCTCACACGCCCGGCCCAGCGCGGCCACGTCCTCGTTGGCGCGGACCTGTCGCGCGTGCTCCAGCACCTGCTCGGCGCGAGGCACCGCGTCCGGCGTCAACCCGCCACCGCCCGGCAACAGCCGCGCCCGCGTCAGCGCGTCCATGACGTCGCGCGCGAGCGTGTCCAGCTCCACGCGCTTGGTCTTCAACTCCTCGGAGATGCGCGCAGCCATGAGGTAGCCACGCTGCTCGTCCATGATGCGCTTGAGCTCCTCCTCGGTGAGGCCGCTGGACGCGGTGACGGTGATGGACTGGCGCAGCCCCGTGTCCCTGTCCCGCGCGGAGACGGACACGATGCCCTCCGCGTTGATGTCGAACGTCACCTCGATCTCCACCTGCCCGCGAAGCGCCTCGCGAAGACCGGTGAGGACGAACTCGCCCAACAGTTCGTTCTGGTGCGCCAGCTCGTGCTCGCCCTGGAGCACCATGATCTTCACCAGTCGCTGGAAGTCCTTCGACGTCGCGAAGACCTCCGTGGCGGACGTGGGCACCGTGGTGTTCTTCGGGATGATGCGCCGCACGAAGCCGCCGGCGATGGCCACGCCCAGGCTCTGGGGCGTGACATCCAGGAGCAACAGCTCGCTCTCCTGCGCCACCAGCGCGTGCGCCTGCACCGCCGCGCCCAGGGCCACCACCTCCTCGGGGTGCACACCCTTGCACGGCTCGCGGCGGAAGTAGCCGCGCACGGCCTCCACCACCTTCGGCATGCGCGACATGCCGCCGACCAGGATGACCTCCTTCAGCTCCGACGCGCGCACCCCCGCCTCACCCAGCACCTCCGTGGTGATGCCCACCACGCGCTCGGCCAGGTCCGCCGTCAAGTCCTCCAGCTTCTCGCGCGACAGCGCCGCTTGCAGGTGCAGCGCCGCGCTCCCGCCCGGCGGCGTGCTGATGAACGGCAGGTTGATCTGCGCCTCGCGCACGCTGGACAGCTCGACCTTCGCCTTCTCCGCCGCGTCCTTGAGCCGCTGCAACGCCATGCGGTCCTTGCGCAGGTCGATGCCGTGCTCCTTCGCGAAGCCGAAGACGAGCCACTCGATGATGCGGTTGTCCCAGTCCTCGCCGCCCAGGTACGTGTCGCCGCCCGTCCCCACCACGTCGAAGACGCCCTGGTTGATCTCCAGCACCGACACGTCGAACGTGCCGCCGCCCAAATCCAGCACCGCCACGCGGCCGTTCACCGTGCGGCTGAAGCCGTACGCCAGCGCCGCCGCGGTGGGCTCGTTGATGATGCGCAGCACATCCAGCCCGGCGATGCGGCCCGCGTCCTTCGTCGCTTGGCGCTGGGCGTCGTTGAAGTACGCCGGCACCGTGACGACGGCCTTCGTCACCGGCCTGCCGAAGTGCGCCTCCGCGTCCGCCTTCAGCTCCTGGAGGATCATCGCGCTGAGCTCCGGGACGGACAGGTCCTTGCCCCCCATCCGGATGCGCAGGTCGTCGTGCTGTCCGACGACCACCTCGTAGGGCAGCGAGCGCAGCGCGTCCTGCACCTCGTGCGAGGAGAACTTGCGGCCGATGAGCCGCTTGGCGGCGTACACCGTCTCCTGTGGGTTGGTGATGGCCTGACGCTTGGCGATGCCGCCCACCAGGCGCTTGCCGTTCTTCGACACCGCCACCACGGACGGCGTCAGCGCCATGCCGGTGCGGTTCTTGATGACGACGGGCTGCCCGTCCTGGACGGTCGCGACGATGCTGTTCGTCGTGCCCAGGTCGATGCCAATGAGAGGTTCGGACTCAGCCATGGGTGAGCGTGCTCATCCTACTAGAACGTCCAACGCAGCTTCTTGAGCGCCGCCTTGGCCTCGGCGTTGTCGGGGTCCAACTTCGCCGCGTCCTCGAAGACGCGCTTGGCCTGCTTCTTGGACCCTGAATCCATCAGCACCCGTCCCAACAACACCTGGTGCTCCACCCGCCCCGGCAACAGGTCCACGGCGCGCTGCGCCAGGACGCGCACCTCTCCGACGTCCTGGCCCTGCTGGAGCCCCAGCTTCGCCGAGCGGAAGGCCGCCTCGGCGTTCTGGTTGTCCAGCGAGAAGGCGAGCCGGTACGCCGCGAGCGCCCCGACGTCGTCCCCGTGCTGCTCCAGCTCCCGGCCCCGCGTCACCTCGACGGAGGCCCGCTGCTCGTCGTGACGGCGGCGCACCTCCACCAGCAGCGTCGCCACCTCGCGGTTCTTCGGGTCCATCGTCTGGACCTGGTGGAAGTCCTGGTACGCGCGCTCCCAGTCCCCACGGGACATGGCCGCCTTGCCCCGGGCCACCAGCTCCGTCAGGCGCACGTTCTTGGCCATGTACGGGTGGCGGGCGAGCCGGGCCTGTCGCTCGGCGCGGCGGGCCTCCGACTCCGCGTCGTTCACCGGCGGCGGCGCGGGCGCGGGCGCCGGAGGAGACAGCGGCGCGGGCCGGGCCGAGCGCAGGGGCGAAGGCGCGGGAGGCGGCGTCAGGCCGATGGGCGTCAGCTCCGTGGCCGGATACGAGGCCGCGGCCGGAGCCGGCGAGGCCGCTGCGGGCGGCGGCGAGGGCGCGGCGGCGGCGGTGGACGCCAGCGCGAGCGCCGGGTTCGCCTTGAGGTACGCGTCGCGCTTGTCCTGCTGGCTGAGGACGTTGTGGGCGTCGGTGAGCTTGCGGAAGATGCGCTCCATCCGCGCGCGGAAGCTGCCCAGGTTCTTCCCGAAGTAGCGGTCCGGATGGAAGCGGCGCGACGCGTTGTAGTACGCCTGCTTCACCTCGGTGGCCGGGGCGCCCGGGCGCAGGCCCAGGACGGCGAAGTAGTCCAGTCCGTCCAGCGCGCGCTCCAGTTCAATGATCTCCTTCTTGCGCTCCGGCTCGAGGTCCACCTCCTCGGCCATGGCCGCATCCACCGCGGGCGCCGGCTGGTTGCGCTGCACCACGCGCGCCGGGACGATGGCGCCCTTGGCCCGCAGCGCCAGCAGCACGGCGATGGTGCGCGCCTCACCCAGGGTGGAACGTGACAGCACCTGGTCGATGCGCTCCACCCTGCCGACGAGCGACAACACGCCTGCCTCCTCCGGCGAGAGCTGGAGGCGAGCGAGGTCCAGGTTGGGCACGGTGGCGATGTGGTCCGTCCGGGCCCCCAGGCCGACAATCGTGTTTGACGCGCTCACAGGACGGTCCGCTGAAGGGTTGCCGAATGGAACAGCCTAGGTTTGGGGGACGCGGGGCGTCAAACACCCAGTGCCCCCCTACCCCAGGCTCCGGCCGAGGGGAGACCGCCCTCAGAGGGCGGTCAGCACCCGCTCGATGATGGCCAGGCTCTGGTCCAGCTCTTCCCGGCTGATGGTGAACGGAGGGGCGAAGCGCACGGTCCGCTCACCCGCGGCGTTGCCGAGCACCCCCGCCTCGCGCAGCTTGCCGAGCACCACGGGCGCGTCGCGGTCCATCTCCAGGCCCACCAGCAGGCCCTGGCCCCGGACCTCCACCACGCGGCCCGCGGGCAGCCGGGACTGGATGCCCCGGAGCTTCTCCAGGAAGTACGCCCCCTTGGAGTTCACCTCGTCGAGGAAGCCCGGCTGGCGGATGACCTTCAGCACCGCGTTGGCGGCGGCGGCGGCCACCAGGTTGCCGCCGAAGGTGGAGCCGTGGCTGCCCGGCACCATGCTCGCGCCCACGTCGTCGCGGCACAGCATGGCGCCGATGGGCAGGCCGTTGCCCAGCGCCTTGGCCATGCTGATGGCGTCCGGGAGGATGCCGTCGCGCATGAAGCCGAAGGGGATGCCCGTGCGGCCCATGCCCGTCTGGATTTCATCCACCAGCAGCAGCAGGCCCTTCTCGTCGCACAGCGCCCGCAGCCCCTTGAGGAAACCCGGGGGGGCCTGACGCACGCCGCCCTCGCCCTGCACGGGCTCCACCAGGATGGCGGCCGTCGTGGGCTTCACCGCGGCGCGCACCGCGTCCAGGTCGCCATAAGGCACGTGGTGGAAGCCCGCGGGCAGCGGCTCGAAACCCGCGTGGTACTTCGGCTGCCCCGTGGCCGTGACGGTGGCCAGGGTGCGGCCGTGGAAGCTGCGCTCGAAGGTGATGACCTCGAAGCGCTCCGGCATGCCCCGGTCCTTCATCACCTTGCGGGCCAGCTTCAAGAGCGCCTCGTTGGCCTCCGCACCCGAGTTGCAGAAGAACGCGCGCGACAGGCCGCTCCACTCGCACAGCTGCGCCGCCAGGTCGATCTGCGGCTGCGAGTAGAACGCGTTGGAGACATGCCACAGCGTGTCCAGCTGCGCGTGCGCCGCCGCCACCACGTCCGGGTGGCAGTGCCCGAGCGCGCACGTCGCCACGCCTCCGATGAGGTCCAGGTACTCCCGCCCGTCCGCGTCCCACACGCGCGTACCCTGCCCTCGCGCCAGGACGATGGGCTGCTGCTTGTAGTTCTGCAGCAGGTGGTGGCGGGCCTTCTGGATGAGGGTGTCGTTGGAGCTGGGGGCGGCCGAGGGCACGGGTTGCGGCAAGGGAGTCAACCTTCCTTGTGGTGAGGGCACGGCGGTGTGCGCGCCATATAGCGCGCTAGAGGATGTAGCGCGACAGGTCCTCGTCCTGGACGATGGCGCCCAGCCGCTCACGCACATAATTGCCGTCCACCTGGAAGTCCCGGGGTCCCAGCTCGCTGGCGGAGAAGGAGACCTCGTCGAGCAGCCGCTCGAGCACGGTGTGCAGGCGGCGAGCGCCGATGTTCTGCGTGCGCTCGTTCGCCTGCTGTGCGATGCGCGCCAGCTCCGTCACCGCGTCGTCGGTGAAGGACAGGCGCACGCCCTCGGTGGAGAGCAGCGCGGTGTACTGGCGCAAGAGGGAGTTCTTCGGCTCGCGCAGGATTCGGATGAGGTCGTCGCCGGAGAGCGGCTCCAGCTCCACGCGGATGGGGAAGCGGCCCTGCAGCTCCGGGATGAGGTCGCTGGGCTTGGAGACGTGGAAGGCGCCCGCGGCGATGAAGAGCATGTGGTCCGTCTTCACCATGCCGTACTTGGTGTTGACGGTAGAGCCCTCGACGATGGGGAGGATGTCGCGCTGCACGCCCTCGCGCGAGACGTCCGGGCCTCCCCCGCCCTTGCCGCCGCCGTCGCGGCTGGCGATCTTGTCGATTTCGTCGATGAACACGATGCCGCTCGACTCGGCGCGCACCACGGCCTCGCGCTGCACGCGGTCCGGGTCCACCAGCTTCTGGGCCTCCTCCTGGCGCAGGAGCTGGAGCGCCTCCGGCACGCGCACCCGACGCCGCCGCGTCTTGCTCATGCCCGGCATGTTCTTGAAGAGGTCCTGCAGGTTGACGCCGATCTCCTCCATGCCCTGGCCAGAGAAGCCGCGCATGAAGGTGGGCGCGCTGTCGCTCGTCTCCAGCTCCACGAACTGGTCATCCAGCGTTCCCGCGCGCAATTGGGCGCGCAGCTTCTCGCGCTCGTTGTCGCCCAGGCGCTGGGGCGCGGGCTGCGGAGGTGGCGGCGCGAAGCCGAACGGCGGCGGCGAGGACGGCGTGCGCGGCGTGCCGTTGTTCTGCAGCAGCTCCATCAGCCGGTCCTCGGCCAGCTCCTCGGCGCGGGGGCGGACCTTCTCCGTCTCCTCGTCGCGCACCAGGCCGATGGCGGCCTCGACGAGGTCGCGAATCATCGACTCCACGTCGCGGCCCACGTAGCCCACCTCCGTGAACTTGGAGGCCTCCACCTTGACGAACGGCGCCTGCGCCAGCTTCGCGAGCCTGCGGGCGATCTCCGTCTTCCCCACGCCGGTGGGGCCGATCATGATGATGTTCTTCGGGTGGATTTCGTCGCGCAGGTCGTCGGAGACCTGCTGGCGGCGCCAGCGGTTGCGCAGGGCGATGGCCACCGCGCGCTTGGCGGCGTTCTGCCCGACGATGTAGCGGTCCAGCTCGCCCACCACCTCGCGAGGCGTGAAGGCGGACGTCTTGCGCGATTCGGCCACGGGGAGGCTCCTAGAGCTCTTCGATGGAGATGTTGGAGTTGGTGTAGATGTCGATTTCGCCCGCGATGGAGAGCGACTGCTGCGCCACCTCGCGAGCGGTCAGCTGCGTGTGGGCCATCAGCGCCCGGGCGGCGGCGAACGCGTAGGGGCCGCCGCTGCCCACCGCGGCGATGCCGTGGTCGGGCTCGATGACGTCACCGGCGCCGGAGAGGATGAACGTCTTGTCCTTGTCCGCGACGACGAGCAGCGCCTCCAGCCGGCGCAGGAAGCGGTCCGTGCGCCAGTCCTTGCCCAGCTCGACGCAGGCGCGCGCCATGTTCTTCTGGTGCTCCTTGAGCTTGCCCTCGAAGCGCTCGAACAGGGTGAAGGCATCGGCGGTGCTGCCCGCGAACCCGGCGAGGACCTGGCCCTCGCCCAGCTTGCGGACCTTCTTCGCCGTGTTCTTCATCACCGTCTTTTCGAGCGAGACCTGACCGTCGCTGGCGATGGCGACCTTTCCGTCGCGTCGCACACAGAGGATGGTGGTGCCGTGGAACATGGAGCGGGTTTAACAAGGCGCGCCCCGCGTTTCCAAGGAACACCGCCCGCCTGTCCGCTCCCGCACCGTTTCTCAGGCGCGGGGGTGGGCGGCGTCGTAGACCTGCTGGAGCTGCTCCCAGCTGACGTGGGTATACCGCTGCGTGGTGGACAGGCTCGCGTGGCCCAGCAGCTCCTGGATGCTGCGGATGTCCGCGCCCCCACCGAGCAGGTGCGTGGCGAAGGAGTGACGCAACGCGTGCGGACTCACCTTGCGCGCCAGCGCGCACTTGAGCACGTGCTGGTCCAGGTGTCGGCGGATGCTCCGAGGCGTCAGCCGGCCGCCGCGGAAGTTGAGGAAGATGGCCTCCGGCGCCTGTCCCGCCTTGGGCTCCGCGAGCAGCTCACCCCGGCGCGCCAGGTACGCCTCCAGCGAGCGGATGGCCTGCGCGTTGACGGGGACGAGGCGCTCCTTGCTGCCCTTGCCCATGACCCGGACGATGCGGCCGCTCCGGTCCACGGCGAGCAGGTCCAGGTCACACAGCTCGCTGATGCGCAGGCCGCCACCGTAGAGCATCTCCAGGATGGCCTTGTCGCGCAGGCCGAGCACGGACTTCAAGTCGTGCACGTCGAGCAGCGCGAAGACCTCCTCCACCGGCAGCACCTTGGGGAGCGCCTTGGGCAGCTTCGGGCTCTTGACCAGCTTGGCGGGGCTGGCGGGCAACAGCTTCTGGCGCACCAGGTACTTGTAGAAGGACTTGATGGAGGCCAGTCGCCGCGCGCGGCTGGCGGGCGCGTGGTCCACGCTCAGCGTGCCCAGGTAGCCGCGAATCGCCGCGTGGGTGCCGGCGAGCAGGGACGACTTCATCCGCTCGACCAGGTAGCGCTCGTAGTCCACCAGGTCGACCAGGTAGTTGCGCACCGTGTGCGGGGACGAGCCCTTCTCGTCCTCCAGGTGGACCCGGAACTTCTCCAAGAGCGGCGACAGGTTCGTCATGGCGAGGTGGAGCGTAGGGGGCCCGGAGAGCCTCGCAAGATTCCGGGCCCCACGAAACCCCTACTTCGTCGGCACGACGGGCGCGGCGGGAACGACCACCGGCGCGACAGGCGGCGTGGGCAGCAGCGCCACGCACGTGGCGTTTGACAGCCAGGCCTTCTGGCACATCCAGGTGAGGATGGGGTTGCGCACCTGCCAGAGCAGGATGAACAGCAGCAGCGCCGCGAGCCCCAGCCGGGCCCACCAGGACAGGCCCTCCGACTCGTCGTCCTCATCCTGCTGGGCGAGCAGCGCCGGGCGGACCATGTCGCGGTGGTCCACGCGCGCGCCCTTGGGCAGCTTGGGCCGGCGCGTCACCAGCGTGGACAGCCCGCGCGTGAGCATCAGCCGGTCATTGAGCGCCCAGCCGGAGCCCTCGAGCAGCAGCGCCAGGTTGCGGCGACGCAGCTTCAGCCAGCCGAGCAGCCCCGCGGGCGCCATGACGGCGATGGCGATGAGCGACGCGGCGGTGATGACATCCCCCAACGTCAGGGACTTCACCTGCGAGACGATGAACGCGAACGAGGAGCCGAGCGCCGCCGCCGCGATGCTGCCGGCCGCGATGACGCCCGCCAGCCCTCCAGGCGCGGCGGCCGGCGCGGGGGCCGGCGCCGCGGCGGGAGCAGGAGGCGCGGTGGGTGACGGGGCCGCGGCCACCGTCTTCGCGTAGCCCTCCTCCAGCGTCGAGTCGAAGGTCTTCTCGCCCGCGGTGGCCATCCCCTCCACCTTGCTGGTGATGAAGCCGGCCATGCGCGTGAAGGGCATGGTCATCGACTCCCACAGCGACACGGGCTGGCGGATGACGTGCGTCACCGTGGCGTCGTGCTCCTGGTCATCGACGTCGTAGAAGACGCCGCGCTTGCCCACGACCAGGTCCGTGCTGCGGCCGCGCGTGACGGGCACCGCGACCTCGTAGCCGGGCGTGCCGTCCTTGGGCGCCACCATCACGTAGAGAATGCACGTGGTGCCCTGGCTCGTCAGCGCGGCGTGCTCGGCGCGGTTCTTCGCGAGCACCGACAGCGTGTACTTGCGCCCACCGAGGATGAGCGTCCCCCGCTCCATCAGCGCCGGGGCCTTGGGCAGGTACAGGTTGGGCATGCTGATGAAGTTGTTGGCGAACACCAGCAGCCAGCGCTGGTAGAGCACCAGTCGCTCCAGCTCGACGATGGACGCGAGCGTCGGCGCCAGCGCGAGGTCCGCCTGGCTCGCGGCCTCCAGCGCGTCCACGTCCGAGAGCGACACCGTCTCCAGCGAACCCGCCAGCTTGTGCAGGGGGCTCGCGTCGCGCGCCGCGAACCACGCGAGCACCGCGTCCGCCTTCGCCACCAGCTCGCGCCACGCCGTGTCCGTCAGGCGCTCCGAGTCCCCCGTCAACGGCGCCGCGACGTCGCGACGGAACGCCTGGAGCTGCTCGTACGCGGGGCCGCGCAGCAGCCGCGACCACTCGAGCACGCCCGCCGCGTCGGGAGGCGCGATCGGCAGGTCGCCCGCGGCCTTGCCCAGCGCGGCCGTGTCACCGAGCGCGCCCTCCACCCGCTCCGCGCGCAGCCGCAGGGCCGCGGCCGCCTCGGGCTGCGCGGCGACGAGGCGGCACTGCAGGAAGTACGCGTCCAGGAGCGGCGACACCTCGCGGATGCGCTTGGCGCGCGACTCGCTCTCCTCGCCCCAGACGAAGACGTCGCCGCGCTTGCCCAGGTGGGTGAGCAGCGCCTGACGCTCGTCGCGGAAGCGCTGGAGCATCGGCTTGTCCACGCCCGCCTCGCCCGCGCGGTTCTTCACCTCGGGGAAGGACGCCATGATGTCGCGGGCGAGGGGCCGCAGGGACTCCGGCAGACGGTCTGGAGCGATGATGCCGTCACCGTTCTGCCCCGTCTTGCGCAGGGCCTCGTCGCTGGCGCGGACCTGGGCCAACGAGATGCGGCCCGTGTCCGCCGCGCCCACGGTGCGCAGAATCATGTCCGCCGCGCTCCGCAGCGGAGCCCCATCCGGCGACAGCGCGCCGAGCTCCAGCACGTCGCTGCTCGCGTCCGCGCCGCGCCGGTCCTTCAGGTGTCGAGCGGCCCAGTCCACCGCGCTGCGGACCTCCGCCACGCGGACGCGGCCATTGCCATCCGTGTCCAGGAACTTGAGGAAGGCCGGGTCACAGCTCAAGCCCTCCAACGGACACGCCGTGGCAATCCACTGCGTCTCGGGGATGCGCGAGGCCTCCACGAGCACATCGAAGGTGGGGATGTCGACCTGGAGCGAGCCGCCATAGCGGCGATACGTGAGCGGAGTCGAAGTCATACGCGCGGCGGACCTAAGCACACCCGAGGACCCTCGGGCGACACCGTGCGAGGGGCTCCCGGGTTGTCATCCCGGACCCGGTGTCTCCGGGCCAGGACGACCGCATGGGCCAAGCCATCGGAACGACGTGCCTCCCGCTGGCGAGAGGTCTGCACCCGTCGGCGGCACACCGCTTCACCTCCGAGAGGGAACCGATGCACACCGCCACCACTGAGTACGACGACCGTTTCCACCTGAGCCGCAAGCGCTACTTCCAGCTGCTCGCGCTCTCCAGCCTCTGGTTCACGGTGAACGACACCCCACTGCTCCCGGTGGGGTTCTTCTTCGCGCTGCGCTTCGTGGGCGCGAACTACGAGACGACCTTCTTCCACTCGCTGCGCACCGGCCACAAGGTGGTGTTCGCCTGCCTGGGCGTGGCGCTCTTCTCGCTGCTCGCCTTCGGCCCGCATGCGGGCTTCAGCATCGGGGACGGAGGCGTGAGGTTCCAGCTCACGCTCCGTTGACCCCGAGCCGAGGGACTCCGATTCAGGGAAGCGCGCTCACGCTGTAGACGCCCGCCTTGGGTCCCTGCGCGATGATGTAGACGGCGCGCGAGTCGTCCTTGCCGCCGAAGTACACGGGCACCTGGACGCCCTGGTCCAACGGCTTTCGCGCCTGCGTCTTCGCGTCGTACACGGCGATGTCGTACGTGTCCGAGTCCATCCGCGCGTACGTCGCCAGCACGCGCTGGCCCTCCGTGGACAGCTTGTAGCTGAAGATGCCCTGGAGCCACGTCTGCGGCTCGGCCTTCTGGGGCAGCTCCAGCGCCTTGAAGTCACACGCGCGGCCGTTGCGGATGCAGTTCGAGCGGAACACCACCTGACCGTTGCCCGGCATGAAGCCGTAGCCGAACACGCCCCGGTGCACCTTCTCCGCCTTCTCCGCGCCCAGCGGATAGAGCATCAGGTCCACCGAGTACTCGGGCTTGAGGAAGCGCGAGAGGAACGCCACGTAGCTCGCGTCCGCGCCCCACACGAAGTTGGGCACCCGGTCCCCCACCCGCTTGGGCGCACCGTCCGGCAGCGACGCCACCGCCATCAACCCCGCGCGCGCCGTCACGTCGTACTTGTCCAGGAAGCCCACCGCCTGCGAGTCCGGCGAGAAGGCGAAGGTCTCCACGCGCTCGCCCACCT
Organism: Myxococcus guangdongensis; assembly: GCF_024198255.1. NCBI lineage: Bacteria > Pseudomonadati > Myxococcota > Myxococcia > Myxococcales > Myxococcaceae > Myxococcus > Myxococcus guangdongensis. Next base: position 286,497 of record NZ_JAJVKW010000009.1, on the reverse strand, counting down.
TGCGGCCCGGGCCGCCCGCCGCGGGGCCCACGTACAAATCCCCCGGCACGTCCGGCTTGCCGTTCTCCGAGCGCGCCAGCCACTTGCCATCCGGCGAGAAGCCGAACGACTGCGACGCGACGGCCAGCCGCTTGGGCTTCTCCGACGGGAGCTCCGCCAGGTACAAGTCGTAGAGCCCGCGCACCGACTCGCTGCGCACCTGGAAGGCCACGCGCTGGCCATCCGGCGAAACCGCGTAGTCGCCCACCTGGTCCGCCAGCTTGCGCGGCGCGACCTCGGGCTTGTCCACGGACACCACGGCCAGGCCACCCGCCGCGGACAGCCGCCGCTTGAACAGGAGCGCCTTGCCGTCCGCGGTGAACTGCGCCGTGCTCACCTCGGCCGCCACGTCGACGAAGGGCCCCGCGGGCAGCGGCCCCAGCTTCAGCTTGCCGCCGTCGACGAACGCCACCTTCGAGCCATCCGGCGAGGGCAGCATGTAGCTGACCGCCGTGCCGAGCACCGCCGGCTCCGCCTTCGCGTCATCGAGCGTCGCCACGTTGAGCGTGCCGGACTGCGAGGCCGGGTTGTAGCCGGTGAGGTACAGCGCGTAGCGCGAGTCCGCGGAGAACAGGAGCCCGCCGGGCACGTTCGTCACGCTGTCGCCCAGCTTGCGAGGCTCCCCGCCCTCCACCGACACCACGCGCAGCTCGCCCAGCAGCATCTGCGGCGGCACGCCGTCCAGTCGGGGCTTCTGCCCGTTCATCAGGTACGTGGCGAAGCGGCCATCCGACGTGAGCCGAAGGTCCGCCGCGCGGCCCGCGTCCAGCAGCAGCCCCTGCCCCGCGCCCGCCGGAGCCCGTCCGGAGGGGCTCGGAGCGGCCGGCGCGCTCGGGGCCGCCGCCGAGGGCGTCGCGGCCGACGGGCTCCCCGCCGGCTTCGCGTCCTCGCTCTTCTTGCATCCGGTGCCAGCCACCACGAGCGAGGCGACCAGCCCCGCGCCCAGAAGTCGTCCCAGCCTCGGCCGAATCATGCGCTCCTCTGCTCCTCGTGCTCCGGGGCGCCCGATGCCGGGACACCCGCGTGTGGCAGCCACGCCGCCAGGTCCGTCCGCGCGCGGGCCGAATACGCCACCCGCTTCTCCGCCTTCTTCATCCGCCCCGTCAGCGGCGGGAAGAGCCCGAAGATGATGTTGGAGGGTTGATGCGGGTAGTCCGGGGGGTGCGCTTCGCCCGTCACATGACGGAACAGCGAGCCCAGCGCCGTCGTCGCCGGGGGCGGAACCCACGGCTTTCCGCTCAGCCGCGCATGCAGCGCCAGCGCCACCAGGTAGCCGCACGCCGCGCTCTCCACGTACCCCTCCACGCCCGACACCTGCCCCGCGAAGAACACCCGCGGCTCGCTCTTGAGCGACAAGTCAGCCGACAACAGGCGCGGCGAGTCGATGAACGTGTTGCGGTGGATCTGCCCCATCCGCAGGAAGTCCGCGTTCTGCAGCCCCGGGATGCAGGTGGTGAAGATGCGCTTCTGCTCGCCCCACGTCAGGCGCGTCTGGAAGCCCACCATGTTCCACGCCGTGCCCGCGCGGTCCTCCATGCGCAGCTGCACCACGGCATGGGGCTCCTTGCCCGTGCGCGGGTCTCTCAGCCCCACCGGCTTCATCGGCCCGTAGGCCAGCGTGTCGTCGCCGCGTTCCGCCATGACCTCGATGGGCAGACAGCCTTCGAAGTACTTCGGTTCCTCGAAGCTGTGCGGAACCACCTTCTGGCCCGCCTTCAGCTCCTCGATGAACCGGTAGTACTCCTCGCGGTTCATCGGCAGGTTCAGGTAGTCGTCCCCTCCGCCCTTGCCATAGCGGCTCTGCCGGAAGGCCACCGTCAGGTCGATGGAGTCCGCCGACAGGATGGGGGCGATGGAGTCGTAGAAATAGAGCTTCTGCCCCACGTGCCGCTCCAGCTCGCGCGTGAGGGCGTCGGACGTCAGCGGCCCGGTGGCCACCACCACCGGCCCCTCCTCGGGCAGCGTCTCCACCTCGCCCGCCACCAGCTCCACGTTCCCGGAGCCCCTCAGCGCCTGGGTGATGGCCTGGGAGAACCCCTCGCGCTCCACCGCCAGCGCGTCGCCCGCGGGCACCCGGTGCGCGTCCGCGCTCGACAACACCACCGAGCCCAAATCCCGCAGCTCCGCGTGCAGCAGGCCGATGGCGCTCTCCGGGTTGTCCGAGCGCAGCGAGTTGCTGCACACCAGCTCCGCGAGCGAATCCGACTTGTGCGCCGGCGAGCGCTTGTGGGGCTTCATCTCGCGCAGCACCACCGGCACGCCCCTGCGGGCGAGCTGGTACGCGCACTCCGTGCCCGCCAGGCCGCCGCCAATCACCGTCACCCGCTGCTTCACGTCCGACATCCGCGTCCTCCCGGGAGCGCCCACACGCGCGTGCCCGTCAGCCAACAGTTAGCAGGACTGGCACGCCCTGTCCCGACCCCGAATCCAGGAGCGTCAACCCGTCGCCGGGGACAAGCCACCGTGTCCGCCCGCCCGCCCCCCGAGCCACCTCCATCCCCCGTTGGAAGGCGCGGTTTCCGCACCTGGGTTGCACCCCTACGTTTCTCGCGTTCGTCGCTCGGGGCCGCGTGCTTCCGGGCGAGCGCAAGACGCACTCGAAGCAGCATCCACGAAGACGAGGCCCATCATGAGCCGAGCCCAAGACTTGCTGAGGGTACGCGAGATACTCCAGCGCCGCAGGCGGGAAATCCTCACCACGAGCCAGGGCACGCACCGCGAGCTGACCGCGCTCAAGGAGCAGGAGAGGGATCCCGAATACGAGGAGAACGCCCAGTCGGAGCTGGCGGACTACACCCTGTCCAGCCTGATGGAGGCCCAGCGACGCGAGGTCATGCTCATCGACGCCGCGCTGCGGCGCATGGACATGGGCGTCTTCGGCGAGTGCGTGGACTGTGGCCAGGAGATCTCCAAGGAGCGCCTGGAGGCCCTGCCCTTCGCCATCCGCTGTGAGGAGGACGCCACCGAGCACGAGCAGGAGATGCGCGGCGGACACTACGCCATGCCGTCCCTCTAGGACGCGGCTGGCCACGGACCGGGCGCTCCCTGACTCACGCCAGGGGGCGCCTTCAGTCTCCGTCCTTCTTGAGGACGACGAAGCGGTAGTTCTCCAGCTCGTTCTGCCCCGCCGTGTAGAGCACGCTCAGCAGCATGTCGTAGGGCACCTTCCGGTCCGCGATGACGGACAGCTCCTGGCTGAAGGGGGCCTGCGGATTGCGCTCGGCGATGTACTTGAGCTTCTCCACTTCCTTCTTGAGCCGCGCGTCGAGCGGGAGCACCAGCCGGCCCTGGAGGGCCTCGGCGGGCAGCTGCCCGTTCACCAGCCGCAGCACCTCGCGCTCGCCCACGAGGATGCTCTTGGGTGTGATCGTGACGGCCACCGTGTCCCGGGGCGTCGCGCGCGTGGTGGAGACGGGGGGACGCACATCCTCGGATGCCGTCACCGCCGCGGACGACGAGGCGAAGGACTTGAGCAGGAACACCAGGAGGATGGTCATCATGTCCATCATCGCGGTGATGTTCAGCTCCTTGATCTCCCCCGCCGCCTCGCGCTCCTTGCGCTTCTTGCGCGCCAGGGCCCGGCGGTAGCGCAGCCGCGCGAGGGCCTCCTCGTCGACCCCCTCCGGCACATGCGGCAGCGTCTCGGACATGGCTCAGGTCCCCGCCAGGGTGACGTCGGGGAACAGCAGGCGGCGCTGGGCGCCCTGCTCCTCGCGGATGGCGTCCATCGTCTGGATGAGCGCGTCGTAGGGGATGTCCGCGTCCGCGCCCACGATGACCTTGGTCTCCTTGGGGAACTCGGACTTGATCTTCACCATCCACGCGTTGAGCGCGGCGTAGTCGAAGTCACCGTCTGACTTGGTGGGCACCGTGGGCGCCCCGGCCTCGCCGAGGATGGCGTTCTCGCTGCTGACGAAGTGGCCCTTGCGCGAGATGAGCACCGACAGCGTCAACTTCGGCTCGTCGCTCGCGGACTCCTGCGTCATGCCCGCCGACGGAGGCCCGTACGCGGGCGCGCTCACGTTGAGGATGCCGAACGAGGCCAGGCCGGTGATCGACAGCAGCATGAAGATGATGAGGTTCATGAGGATGTCGAGGTACGGGACGACGTTCAGCTCGCCCGATTCCTCTTCCTCGCGGACCTTCAGCTTGCGGCGGGAGTAGTAGAACGCCATGGACGCGCGCTCCGCCCGCGCTACGACGCGCGAGCCTCGAGCTCGGTGGCCGCCGGGTCCACGCCGCCGCGCCGCGACAGCAGGTTCTCCAGCTTCAGCGCGTGCAGCTCCAGGCTCTCCACCATGCCCTTGGCGTACGACGTCAGGAACAGGTGGAAGACGATGCACAGCACCGCGATGGAGAGCGCGAAGGCCGTGTTGTTCATCGCCTTGGAGATGCCCTCCGACAAGAGCACCTGCTTCTGCTCCGCCGGCACGTTGCCCAGCGCCTGGAACGTCCCGATGAGGCCGAAGATGGTGCCCACCAGGCCCACCAGCGTGGCGATGTTCGCCAGGGACCACAGCCAGGGGATGCGCTTCGTCACGTGCGGGCTGTGCTCGACGATGGCCTCTTCGACGCCCTTGGCCACCTCGATCTCCCCCCGGTTCGCGTTCACCAGCCCCGCGCGGATGACCTTCGCCAAGGGCGCGTTGGGCGCCATGGCGCAGACCTTCACCGCCCGGTCCAGGTTGCCGCTGCGCACCAGCTTGGAGATCTGCTCCATGAAGGGCGCGGGGTTCAGGTTGTAGCGGAACACCAGCGTGACGATGCGCTCGGTGGCCACCGCCAGCGCGCACGCCAGCCAGAACAGGTTCACGAACATGAACGGACCGCCATCCTTGAAGAACTTGATGACGGAGTCCGTGACGCCCAGCTTACCGGCGTCCGCGGCCGCGAGGCTCGCGTTGACCAGCCACTCGCTGACCACCGAGGAAATCATTGGCCGGGTTGTAGGGCGGGCCCGCCGAAGCTGTCAAGCCACGGACGGGCCAGCCCCCTGTAAACACTTGGGTTTTCAGGCAGCCGAGCTGGTCCCCGGGTCCGTGGGGACGCCCGGCTGCTCCGCGACCTCGCGCCGGTAGTCGCACTCCTTGTTGGGGCAGGAGATGTACGCCCCGTCCCGCTTGGAGAACTTCTGCAAGAGGTACGGCGACGCGCACTGGGGGCAGGACTCGGCGAGCGGCCGGTCCCACGCGGCGAAGCGGCAGTCCGGGTAGCGGTTGCAGCCGAAGAAGATCTTCCCCCGGCCGCTGCGGCGCTCCGTCAGGTAGCCCTGCTTGCACTCCGGGCAGTTGACGCCGATGGAGATGGGCTTGGACGTCTTGCAGTCCGGGTAGCCCGAGCACGCCATGAAGCGCCCGAAGCGGCCGCGCTTGATGACCATGGGCTTGCCGCACTTCTCGCACAGCTCGTCCGTCGTCTCCTCCTCGACGATGACGATCTTCCCCTCGGCGTCCCGCTTGAAGTCCTTGGTGTTCTTGCAGTCGGGGTAGTTCGAACAGGCGAGGAAGTGCCCCATCTTTCCGAACTTGATGACGAAGGGGTTGCCGCACTTCTCACAGGCGATGTCGGTCTTGATCTCCTCGCGCTTGACGTCGCGCATCTCCGCCTTCGCCTTCTCGAGCGTGTCCTTGAAGGGCCCGTAGAAGTCGCGCAGCACCGCCACCCACTTGGCGCCGCCCTCGGAGATTTGATCGAGCTTCTCCTCCATCGTCGCCGTGAAGGTGACGTCCAGCTCGTGGGGGAAGTGCTTGACGAGCATCTCGTTCGTCATCTGCCCCAGGTCCGTGGGCCGGAAGCGGCTCTCCAGCTTCTCCACGTACTTCTTGTCCTGGATGGTGGAGAGGATGGCCGCGTATGTGGACGGACGGCCGATGCCCTTCTCCTCCAGCTCCTTCACCAGCGTGGCCTCGCTGAAGCGCGGGGGCGGCTGGGTGAAGTGCTGCTCGTGCACGAGCTTCTGCAGGCCCAAGCGATCGTTGTCGTTGAGCAGCGGCAGGTCGCCCACGGCGTCGGCGCCGTCGGCGCCCTCCTCGCCCGCGGCCTTCGCCTTCTCCTTCTCCGACTCCTCCTCCGGCGTCAGGCCCGCGCCGTACACCGCGAGGTAGCCCGGGAACTTCAGCGTGCTGCCGGAGGCGCGGAACGTGGCCCGCCCCGCGGCGATGTCCGCGCTCGTCTGGTCGTACACGGCGGGCTTCATCTGGCACGCCACGAAGCGGTTCCAGATGAGCTCGTAGAGCCGGAACATGTCCTGCTCGTCCATCGCGTCGAAGAACGGCCGCACCCGCTCCGGCGGGTACTCCAGCGACGTGGGACGGATGGCCTCGTGGGCGTCCTGCGCGCTCTTGCGCGACTTGTAGACCACCGGCTCCTCGGGCAGGTACTCCGCGCCGTACTTCGAGCCGATCATCTCCCGCACCTGCTTCACGGCGTCGTCCGACAGACGCGTGGAGTCCGTGCGCATGTACGTGATGAGCGCCGTCTGGCCTTCCTCGCCGAGGGGCACGCCCTCGTAGAGCTTCTGGGCCAGCGTCATCGTCTTCTTCGCGGTGAAGGACAGCCGGTTGGCCGCCTCCTGCTGGAGCTTGGACGTGATGAAGGGCGCGGGCGCGTTGCGGCGGCGCTCGCGGCGGTCCACCTTGGCCACGCTGAAGGCGGCGCCCTGCAACTCGGAGACAAGCGCCTCCGTGTTGACGCGGTCCTTCAGCTCCACCTTCTTGCCGTCCACCTTGGACAGCTTGGCCTTGAACGGCGGCGGGCCGGACGGGCCCTCCAGCAGCGCGTCCAGCGTCCAGTACTCCTCGGGGACGAAGGCCTTGATCTCCGCCTCGCGCTCCACGATGAGCCGCACCGCCACCGACTGCACGCGGCCGGCGGACAGGCCCCGGCGGATCTTCTGCCAGAGCAGCGGGGAGATCTGATAGCCCACCAGACGGTCCAGGATGCGGCGCGTCTGCTGGGAGTCGTAGTTGTCCTGGTTCAGCTCACGCGGCTGGGCGATGGCTTCCTGGATGGCCTTCTTGGTGATTTCGTTGAAGGTCACCCGCATCGCGTCCGGATGCGCCAGCTCTTCCTTGATGTGCCACGCAATCGCCTCGCCCTCGCGGTCGGGGTCCGTGGCCAGGAAGACCTTGTCGGCGGACTTCGCCATCTTCTTCAGCTCGTTGAGCACCTTCTCCTTGCCCTTGATGACCTCGTACTCGGGCTGGAAGTCGTGCTCCACGTCGACGCCAATCTTGCTCTTGGGCAGGTCCTTCACGTGCCCCACGGAGGCCTTCACCGTGTAGCCGGAGCCCAGGTACTTCTTGATGGTCTTCGCCTTGGCGGGAGACTCCACGACGACCAGGTAGTGCGGCCCCTTGCCGCGCGGCGTGGCCTCCTCCTCGGCGTCCGCCTCCACGGAGGGCAGCGCGTCGTCGTCACCCTTCTTCGTCGCGCGCCGGCGGGCCGCGGTCTTCTTGGCAGCGGCCTTCTTGGCCGCAGGCTTCTTCTTGGCGGCGGTGCGACCGGTCGACTTGCCGGCTGCCTTGCGGGGCGCCTTCTCCTCGGTCGCCTCAGTCTCTTCCGCCTTCTTCTTCGTCCGCGTGGCCATGACTCTCCTACCTAGAGCTTCTCGTACAACCTGCCCGGGTGCTGGAGGACCAGCCCCGTCATCTCCAGCTCCACCAGCGCGCTCACCAGCGCGGCCGGCGTGAGGGTGCTCCCGGTCAGCACCTCATCGAACGTCCGGGGAATCCGGTCCAACACCGCATAGGCCCCGCGCGCTTCCGCGGAGAGCCGGGCCCAGGAATCCTCCCTGCCCGGCGCCACCATCCACCCAGGGTCAACACCCACCGCCCGCCAGACGTCCTTCACGTCCAGGCACGCGCTCGCGTGGCCCTCTCGCAACAGCGCGTTGCAGCCCGCCGCCCCCTCCTGCCGCACGTCCCCAGGCATCGCGAGGACAGGCCGTCCCTGCGCCCGCCCCGCCCGGGCCGTGTACAGACTCCCCGACTCCGCCCCCGCCCTCACCACCAGGACCGCATCCGATGCGCCGGAGATGAGGCGGTTGCGCCGCGGGAACGTCGAGGTGCTCGCCCGGACCCCAGGCGGCAGCTCGCTGAAGAACACCCCGCCCCGCTCCAGGAAGTGGGGCAGCAGCCGGGCCTGCGCCGGGTCCAACGCGTCCAGCGCCGACCCCAGGAACGCCCAGGTCTCCCCTCCCGCATCCAGCGCGCCCCAGTGGCACGCCCGGTCCACCCCCGCCGCCGCTCCGGAGACCACCCCCACCCCGCCCTCGGCCACCTGACGGGCCAGCGAGCGGGCGAACGGAAGGAAGCCCTGGTCCGGACGCCGGCTGCCCACCATCGCCACCCGTCGGCGCGGAGGACCCGGCCGGCCGCGGAGGAACAACAGGGGCGGCGCGTCCTCGACGTCCCGCAGCCGCTCCGGGTAGGCCCGCTGGTCGGCGAACGCCACCCGCATGCCGCTTCGCCGACACTGCTCCAGGAGCCGCTCCGCCAGGGCCGGCAGCCCCGCCACCGCCGCCAGCTTCTGGCGGACCTGTGGGGAAACCGGCGCGTCGGACACCCAGTCCCGTACAGGAGTCGAGGCCAGGGGCGCCAGGCGGCCGTCGGCGAACGCGCGCAGGGCGACCAGCGTCCTCGGCCCCAGGCCGGGAACGGCCCAGAGCGCCAGGGATGCCTGCTGCTCCGCCGTGAGGCTGTCCGTCTCAGCGTCCGCCATACCGACCCCCACTCCAGACCCACCTATATAGAAGATGGGTCCCCTGGGAGGGGCGCGACACATAAACACCGGGCCGCCACCGGTCAAGCACTCAACCCCTCCGGCGTGGAGGGGGATGCACTTTTCCTGCCGGACTCAGCGGCTGGCGCTGGGCGCCGGCGCCGCGCCGCTCGGACGCATGAGCGCGCGGTCTCCCGTGGCGACCTCTTCCAGGGAGTTCATCATCAGGCAGTTGTTGGTGCGCTCCTTCACCTCGGTCACCATGCACGTGCCGATGCGCTCCCAGGGCAGCGCCTTGTCCGCCTCCGACTGGGCGGGCTTGACCTTCTTGCCCAGCACCGCGCGCGCCGGATCTCCCTGGCGCAGGATGACGAAGGTGTTGCCCAGCTGCACGCCGTCCGCGCTGCCCTTGTCCACGACGATGGTGTTGTGCTCGCCCAGGAGCGTCAGGTACGGCACCAGCGAGGTGATGACGGTGGCGTTGAGGTCCTTGGAGTTCGTGTTCGGCCGCGGGGCCACGCGCTCGGTCAGCTTCTCCCCGTAGGGGCCCACCAGGAAGCCGCGCTCGATGCCGTCCCAGGTGTCGACGATCTGCGCCGTCACCAGGCCCTTGTCCACGCGCACCACGCGCAGCGTGCCCGCGAAGTCCGTCAGGTAGCCCAGCTTGGCGCCCGTGCGGGGGTGGTGCACCGCCTGCGTGGTGTGGAAGACGACGTAGCGGTCGCCCACCTTCGCGTCCGCCTTGCGCTTGAAGCGCACGTAGACGTTGTCGGGGAAGGACAGCATGTGCGCGCCGTTGGGCGAGCCCTCGATGCGGCCCGCCTCGTCCAGCTCACGCGGCGTCACGAAGCCCTGCGTCGTCACCGGGCGCGACGAGGACACGTCGTAGCCAATCTTCCCCGTCACGGTGACGTTGTTGTTGTCGGCGAACTCGGTGGGCGCGACCACGTCCCCGGGGTCCTGCTCGGTCTCCACGCGCTGGGGGACCTCCTCGCCCGAGCCGAAGAAGCGCACCTGGTTGCCCGGGTAGATCCAATGCGGGTTGGCGATCTCCGGGTTGTAGGACCAGACCTTCGGCCAGTACCAGGGGCTGTCCAGGTAGCGCTGGGACAGGTCCCACAGCGTGTCGCCCTCCTGCACCGTGTGGACGGTGCCCGGCGCGCTCTCGCGGCCCTTGGGCGCGCCCGGAGGCAGCTGCACGGTGGTGCCGCCCGAGGGGGGCTCGGGGGCCTCGTCCATGACGTCGGCGCCTTCAGTCTCTCCGCCGGCCTCCGTGTCGTCCTGCTCGCCACCCTCCTGCTGCGCGAGCGCGCTCCAGGCGGGGGCGACGGCGAGGCTCAACATCAGCGAGGTGAGGATCCGGGAGCGCATCGCACGACTTCCTTTCGATGAAGACTTCACTGCGAGAGCGCGGCGAGCCGCTGCTCCGCCTGCGTGGCGGCGGCCGTCCCCGGGAACTGGGTGACGACGCGCGTGTAGAGAGCCCGGGCATCCGCGGCCTGGTTGAGCCGCACCCGACACTCGGCGAGCCGGAGCATGCCGTCCAACACGGCGTCCCCGGCGGGATAGGTGGCGATCAGCCGCTCGAACGTGCTGGCGGCGTCCTTGAAGTCGTTGAGCCCCATCTGCCCCAGCCCGCTGAAGTACAGCGCGTTGTCCGCGCGCGGGTGGCGGGGGTTCTCCTCGGAGAAGCGGCGCAGGCGCTGCACGCCCCCCTCCACGTTGCCGGTGCGCAGCATGGACACGTACTTCTCGTAGTCCGCGTCGAGCACGTCCGGGTCCGCCTGGTCCGCGGGGTCCTCGCCCCGCGTGCTCACCATGGTGGCGCCGCCCGAGGAGATGGCGGCCATGGGCGCGGAGTCCTCGCCCACGGGGCTGATGAACATCTCCATCTGCTCGGAGTCCGGCTCCGTCACCGCCACCTGCGTGTTCAGCTTGGGCGCGGGCTCGAAGCGCGGCTTGAGCTTCACCACGGACAAGTCCGGCGTGGCCATCAGCGCCCCACCCGACTCCACCGCCGTGACGGGCACCGTCGAGGAGGACGCGGGCCGGGCGGCGCTCGGGGTCGCGCGCGCGCGGTCCACCGCGGCATGGGCCTCCAGGCGCTCCAGCCGCTCCACCAGCCGGGACTGGGACTCACGCAGCGCGCGCACCTCGGCCGTCAGCGCCCCGACGTCCGCCTGGGAGGCGGCGTTGTTGGCACAGGCGCACAGCGCGCACAGCGGCGCGGCAACGAGCAGGCGGAAGATGACGGAGCGCGCGAGCACGGGCCTCGATGGACGCAAGGGAAGTCCCCCGCGAGGATAGGAAGGCACGTCCAAGAGCGTCAAGAAAACGGCTGGAAGCCGCCCTAGAACCGGTTCACCACCAGGTTCAGATGCCGCCCGGTACGCCCCGCGTCACGGCGGTGGGAGAAGAACCGCGAGGGCTCACACGCGGTACAGGCCTGTAGCACGTCCACGTGCTCCGGCCGCAGCCCCGCGCCCATCAGCGTCATCCGCACCGCCCGGGCCAGGTCCAACCGGACGCGGCCGGAGGGCTCCACCTCCACGACCTCCGCGCCGAAGCGCCGCGTGAAGCGCTGCCCCAGCTCCTCCGACACCTCGTAGCAGCAGCGCTGGATGGCGGGCCCCACCGCCGCGAGCAGCCGCTCCGGCCGGGCCCCTCGCGCCACCAGCGTCTCCACGGCGCGCGCGCTGATGGACAGGTCCGTCCCCTTCCACCCCGAGTGGATCGCCGCCACACGCCGCCCGTCCGGGTCCACCAACACCACCGGCACACAATCCGCCGTGCCCACCGCCACCCAGGTGCCAGGAACCTCCGTCCACAGCGCGTCCGCCTCGCCCTCCACCGGCCGCAGCGTGTCCTCCACGGGCTCGACGCGCGCCTCCAGCACCCGGTCGCCATGGACTTGTGACACGCGGGACAACGCCCCCAGCGGCGCACCCGCCGCGCCCGCGAGCCGACGCAGGTTCTCCTCCACCTTCTCCGGTGCGTCTCCGGTGGAGAAGCCCAGGTTCAGCGAGGAGAACGGACCTTCGGACACGCCACCCGCGCGCGTCGCGAAGCCGTGAGGGACGGGCAGCAGTCGGGACGTCAGCAACTCAATCGACATGGGGAAGCCTCTTCTAACCTCCCCTTCCCGCGCGACGCACGCGGACGTCGGCTCGCGCCAGCCGGATGCGCCAACGGAATGATAAATTTCCCATGGAAGTACGTTTGACAGTCCGCGTCAGCCCATTGACAATTCCGCGGACTCTTCGTGAAACGAGTGTCGTCTTTTCGAACGAAGTGACGCGAACGCGCCATGCCCCTGGGTCCCGACACCGTAGGCCGGAAGCTCCTCTGGAGCATCGCTCTGCCGGGACTGGTGGTGGCGCTGCTGGGCGTGGGGCACTTCTGGCGTGAGGCGCGGGTGGCGGTGCAGGACGCCACGCAGGTGGAGTCGCTCGCGCTCGCGGAGTTCGTCGCCTCCACCTTCATGTTGCCGCAGCCTCCTGGCGCCGCCGCGCACGGGGCGGTGACGGAGGTGCTGCACTCCGACACGCGGCTGTTCCGCTCCGTCGAGGACGTGCGCGTGCTGACGGCGGACGGCACCATCCGCTGGTCTCGCAACCCGTCGGAGGTGGGCACGAAGCACCGCGAGGCCGCGAGGCTCACCCGCCCCGGCCCGGAGTCGGCGCGCTCGGCGGACGGCGTCACCGAGGTGGTGCGCCCCTTGGGCGGGCCCGAGTGCGCCGGCTGTCACACGCGCGGAGAGGTCCCCGGCGAGAGCGTGCTGCAGATGCGGATGTTGGAGCCCGCGCTGCACCAGCAGCTCACGCACGTGTTCGGTGGCGCGCTGGCCTCCATGGCGCTGTTCGCCATCCTGCTCGCGCTGGTCATCGCGCTCTCGCTGCACTTCAACCTCACGCGCCCACTGCGTCGGCTGAGCGCGGCGATGGGGCGCGCGGAGGCGGGAGACCTGCTGGTGCGCGCGGACGTGCGCGGCACGGATGAAATCGCCAGGCTCAGCGCCGCCTTCAACCAGATGCTCGCGCGGCTCACCGCCATGAAGGCGGAGGAGATCGACACCCACCGTGACTTGGAGCTGGTGAAGGAGAAGCTCGCGCTCAAGGACGAGCTCGAGGACCGCCTGCGGGAGCTGTCGCTGCTGTTCGACATCACGCGCTCGCTCAACGACACGCTGGAGCTGGACGAGCTGCTCGACGGCGTCACCCGGCTGGTGGTGGAGCGGCTGCAGATCCCCGAGTTCTCCATCATGCTCCTCAACCCGGAGGGCGCGCTGGAGGTGCGGCAGGCGTGGCCGGAGCACCGTGGCTCGGAGGGCCTCACCTTCGCCGTGGGCGAGGGCGCGTGTGGACGCGCGGCCCAGACGCACAAGGCCGTGTACCTGCCGGACGTGGCGGACCCGACGAGCATCTTCGCGCGCCGCGGACTGTCGGTGGACGCGCTGACCACGGGCGCGCTGCTGGCGGTGCCCATGGTGCACGCGGGCACGCTCTTGGGCGTGGTGAACTTCCAGCGGCCGCACATCGCCAGCTTCTCCGCGGGGGAGATCGAGCTGCTCACCGCGGTGGCGGACATCGCGGCGGCGGCGGTGAAGAACGCGCGGCTGCACGCGGAGACGGTGAAGCTCACCATGACGGACCCGCTGACGGGGGTGCCCAACCGGCGCCACCTGTTCCAGCGCATGGAGCTGGAGCTGGCGCGGGCGCAGCGCTTCAGCACGCCGCTGGCGCTGCTCATGGTGGACGTGGACCACTTCAAGCGCCTCAATGACCTCGCGGGCCACCGCGTGGGTGACGAGACGCTCCGCCGCGTCTGCGACATCCTGCGCACGCGCGTGCGCAAGGTGGACACGCTGGCGCGCTACGGCGGCGAGGAGTTCGTCCTGCTGCTGCCCCAGACCACCAAGCTGGACGCCATGGACGTGGCGGAGAAGCTGCGCCGCGCGGTGGCGGAGCACGTGGTCCTCTCGCAGCCCGGACTGCCCGGAGGACACGTCACCGTCTCCGTCGGCGTGTCCCACTTCCCCAGCGACGCCTCCACGCAGGAGGGCCTGGTCGACAGCGCGGACGCGGCCCTCTATTGCAGCAAGCGCACGGGCCGCAACCGAAGCACGGCGTTCGAAATGGGGATGGAGATCCACCCCGGCCGCGAGCGTGGGCCCCACGCGCCCCCCGCCGAGGCCGCCGCCTCGACACCTCCGGGCGGCGTGGCCAAGGCGTAGGGCCGGGCGCCCTGCCCGTTTCAGCGCGACACGAGCGTGCGCACCGTGGGCAGCATCAGGTCCGCCCACTCCTCGTAGCCCTCGTCGGAGGGATGGAACCCGTCCTGCGAGAAGAAGTGCGCCGCGCGCGGGAACATCTCCCGGCTGGCCGAGTGCAGGTCCACCAGGTGCAACCCCTCCGCGCGAGACACCTCGGCGATGGCGGCGTTGAAGGGCTCGATGCGGCCCTCGTAGAGGGTGCTGGGCACCATCTGGGCAATCGGCGCCAGCGCCATGTCCGGGATGTTGACCAGCACGAGCGGCGCGCCGGTCTGCTTGAGCCGGCGAGCAATCCGCTCCAGGTCCTCGCGGAAGTCCTCCAGCGCGGTGCCGCGCCAGATGTCGTTGGTGCCCACGCCCAGAGTCACCAGCGTCGGCTGCGCGGCCACCGCCGCCTTGACCTGTCCGGTGAAGACGTCCCGGATGCGCGCTCCGCTGACGCCCAGGTTCGTCAACCCGACTGACAGTCCCTCGCGACGCAACCGCGAGGCCAGACGCTCCGGATAGCCGCCGCCCCGCGTCGCGCCCACGCCCACCGCCGTGCTGTCCCCGAGCGCGACGTAGTTGACGCTCATGTGCTCCGTCCCCTTCGCTACGGCACGCGCAGCGCGCGCAGCAGGCGGCCACCACCGGGCCCCGTCACGCGCAGCAGCAACGTGCTGCCCGCGGGCGCGGCGCGAATCGCCTTGGCCAGGTCGTCCGCGCGGGCAACGGGCTTGCGATTGACCTCCACCACCACCATGCCCGCCTCGAGCTGGGCGCGGTCCGCGGGAGAGCCAGGCACCACGTCGGTGATGAGCGCGCCCTGGCGATCCGTGAAGCCGGCCTGCTGCGCCGTGCGCGCATCCAGGTTCTGAAGGCTGACGCCCACGCGACGGGAGCTCTCCTGAGACTCGTCCCCCTCCTGCTTGCGCGATGCCACGCCCTCCAGGTCCGGCCGCGTGCCGAGCGTCACCTTCACGTCCTGCTTCTTGCCGTCGCGGAACACCGTCAGCGTGGACGTGCTGCCCGGGCGCTTGAGCGCCACCGTGCGCGTGAGCTGGCCGCTGGACGTCACGTGCTGTCCGTCGATGGCCGTGACGACGTCGTCCGACTTCAGCCCCGCCTTGGCCGCGGGCGAGCCCGGGTTCACCTGCGTGAGGATGGCGCCCTCGGTGACGGGCAGCTTGAGCGCGCCCGCCAGGTCCCGCGTCAAATCCTGGATGCCGACGCCCAGCCACGCGCGCGTGACGGCGCCGTCCTTCTCCAGCTGCGGCACCAGCGCCTTCACCAGGTTGCTGGGCACCGCGAAGCCGATGCCGGTCCCCCCGCCGACGATGGCCGTGTTGATGCCGACGACCTCGCCCTTCATGTTGAACAGCGGACCGCCGGAGTTGCCGGGGTTGATGGCGGCGTCTGTCTGGAGGAACTCGTCGTACTGGCTCGCGCCGATGTCGCGCGCACGCGCCGACACGATGCCCAGGCTGACGCTGGAGGCCAGGCCGAACGGATTGCCGATGGCGACCACCCAGTCCCCCACGCGCAGCGCGTCCGAGTCGCCCAGCTTCACCGTGGGCAGCCCCTCCACCTTGTCCTTGAGCTTCACCAGCGCGACGTCCGTCAGCGGATCCCTGCCCACGACGGTGCCGGCGAACGAGCGCCCGTCGTCCAGGCGCACGGTGATGGAGACGGCGCCCTCCACCACGTGGTTGTTCGTGAGGACGATGCCTGTCGGCTCGATGATGAACCCCGAGCCCGCGCCCTGGCGCAGCGGCTCCCGCCCGCCCCTGCCTCCACCGAAGAAGCGGTCGAAGAGCGGATTGTCATCCATGCCACCGCCCATGCCCCGAGGTCCGCCGCCCCCGCGCGCCTGCACGTCCACGTTGACGACGGCGGACTTCACCGACTCCACCAGCGGAGCCAGGGACGGAAGCGCCTGCGCCTCCCGCGTCGCGGGCTGGAGGTTGCCCGGCGGGGTCTGCTGCGCCGGAGCCGGAGCCTGGGCCCAGGAGACCGACGGGACGGCGAGCAGGAGCGCGCCGACCAGGGCCCTGCGGAACATGACGGGAGAACGGTTCATATGCACCCCAAGCTAAAGCCGAAATGCGGTCCCGCAAGCGAAAGGACCCGCGGGCGGTCATCCATCGGAACGTGGTGTCAGCCAGGCTGGTAGAGGCGGTAGTCCAGCTCCGGGAAGACGTTGTCACGCGACTCCAGCCCGGTGAGCCAGGGCTCGTCCAGGGTGCCCGCGCGGAGTTCGTCATGCAGGCGGAGGAAGTGGCGCACGTGCTCCTGGGTGCGGCGCTTGGCGTAGTCCACCATGGTGCCCGTCTTCAGGATGAAGGCCCAGTCGGAGCTCTGGGCGAGCAGCAGCTCGCGAGCGGCCTGGTTGAGCGCGCGACGCTGCGAATCGGTGGCCTCCGGGAAGTCCCGGGCGAGCTCCACCATCTTCCGCGCGCAGTGATTCAGGTGGCGGTAGACCCAGTCGTTGCTGTCATCCAGCCACATGTGCGCGTAGCCGCCCGCGCCCCAGGAGGACATCGGCGGCGTGGCCACCTGGTTCTCGGGGTGGTCGCGCAGGTCGTCCGCCGGCGTCACCAGGTCGAACGTGGACTGCGCGCGCGCGGCCTGACGGATGAGGGACTCGAGGAACCAGGGACCCTCGAACCACCAGTGGCCGAAGAGCTCCGCGTCGTAGGGCGCCACCACGACGGGCTTGCGGTCACCGAGTCGCGAGGCGAGGTACTCGAGCTGCCGCTGACGGTTGAAGAGGAAGTTGCCGGCGTGGACCTCGGCGCGCGCGCGCGCCCGCGCCGGATCATAGGGCTGCTTGTCGTTCGTCTTCCCCGTGATGCGGTAGTACTTGAAGCCGGTGTTCTTCCGGTCACCCGTGGGCTGGATGTACGGGCGGATGTAGTCCAGCTCCAGGTCCCAGCCGATGTCCCGGTAGAACTCGCGGTACTCGGGGTCGCCGGGGTAGCCGTACTCGGAGCTCCAGACCTGCTGGCTGCTCTCCGGGTCTCTCGCATACGCGGCGACGCCGGCCTCGGTGAAGATGGGCGCGTAGGGTCCGTGCAGTGGACGCGGCGTTGCATCCGTGAGGCCGTGCGTGTCGACGAAGAAGTAACGGATGCGCTCGGCGGCGAGCACGCGCTCCAGGCCCGGGAAGTAGCCGCACTCGGCGAGCCAGATGCCTGTGGGATCTCTCCCGAAGTTCTGGCGGTAGTGGTTGGCGGCGACCGACACCTGCGCTCGCACGGCCTCGGGGACCTGCTGCATCAACGGCAGGAAGCCGTGCGTCGCGTTGCACGTGAGGATGTCCAGGTGGCCCGCGTCCTGGAGTCGGCGGAACGCGGAGACCAGATCCCCTCGGTAGCGGTCATGAAAGGCGCGGCGCAGCGACTCGAAGTGGTCGCGATGGAAGCGCGCCAGAGGACCGAAGGTGGCATCGGTCTTCGTGCGATGGACCTCGCGGTCTCCCAGCTCACAGAGCGAATCGAGCTTCCGCGCGTAGCGCTTCATCAGCAGCTCGTCGCGCAGCATGGTGACGAGCGTGGGTGACAACGTCATCGCCAGGCGGAACGGGACGCCATCCTCCGCCAGGGAGTCGAATGCGAGGAGCAATGGGAGGTAGGTCTCGGAGATGGCCTCGTAGAGCCAGTCCTCCTCGAGGAAGTCCTCGTGCTCGGGATGACGGACGAACGGCAGGTGCGCGTGGAGGACGAGTGAAAGGGAGCCCAGGCTCATGGTCGGTCGGGAGATCCGTGGAGGTTCACGAGCGGCCGCCGCCCGAAGGCGGCTTCCGATGCGAGGGCTCGTTCGAGACAGCGGGTGGAGGACTCCTGACCTCCAGGACGCGCTCGGAGGCGACGCGATCCCTGGCGTCCGATTTGGGTGGCGCGTCGAAGAAGCCCGACACGGGGATGACCGACGCGGGCTCATCATGACGCGGCGGTGCTGGCTCGCGTGTCTCTGGCGGGCGAGCCTCGAAGGAGCCGGACTCCGGCGAGGTGGGCGGCGCGTCGCGGGAGTGCTCGGCGGTGCCTCGTGGAGGCTCGATGTTCGTGGGTGAGGATGCGACTTGCGTCACAGAGCCCTGGCGAGACTCCGAACCGTCGTGGGAGGACGTGTCCCCGTCGTGGAGGTCCGAGGCATCCAGGGCTCGCGCCGAGACATCGATGTGGCGGGACGTGACGAGCTCGTCGCCCCGGCGCGGGGCCGGGACAAACAGGGGCGCCGCGAGGGGCATGAAGTCCGAGCTGGTCACCGCTCGCGGAGGTGACACGAGGTACTGCCAGCCCGCGGCATCACTGTAGGCCCCATCCGATGCACCCGAGGCTCTCGGCGGTGACTCGAGGTAGCGCCAACCGGACGCCCCTGGGACCTGCGCGGAGGCATCGAAGTACCGCATGTCCGAGGCGCCCGGCGCACGTGGGGGTGCTTCGAAATACCGCCGGTCGGACACCTGAGCCCCGGTGGTGGCACCTGGGATGTCGATGTAGCGCATGTCCGAGGCGCCTGGAGCCCGGCCGACCTCCAGATACGCATACGTGGGGCGCGGACCTTCGACGGGGAGACGGGGTCCCTCGAGCTTGCCCACCGCGGGCGCTTGATATCGCTGGTCCGAAGCCCCTGGGGCCCTCGGCGGCCCTACCTCGAGATACGCGAGCGTGCGCGGCGCGGGCGGCGTCTGCTGCGCGTGGCGCATGTCTGACGCCCCCGCCATGCGAGCCTGGGCTTCGAGGTAGTGCTGCGAGGCGACGTACCGCTGGTCCGAGGCGCCCGGCGCGCGTCCGATGCCGGCGAGGTGTGGCCCCGAGGATTCGCCCGGGAGCACGCCCTCGACATCGAAGCGCTCGCGGTGGACGACGGGGATGTCCTTCAGCCCCGCGCTTCCTGGCAGCTCCACGCGATGCCACGTGACGTACTCGCGCTCCTCCACCGGCGGCACCTGGCGCTTGGGAACCGGAGGCGCCTCGGGCTCCACGGGGAGCGGGCGGCGCATGAACCGCACGGTCGTGTCGGTCGACACGCCCGTCGGAGGAAGTGCAACACGATTGCTGGAGCCACCGATTCGATGCGAACGACCATCGCGTCCGATGAAGTGCGCCTCGATGCGGTACAGGCGTCCAGCGGGGAGCCCGTGGATGTAGTACCCGCGCGTCTCCAGCACGCAGTCGAGCTCGCGCACGAGCGCGTCTCCGTCGAAGACGCGCAGCACCGCACGAGGGGAATCGAGGTCGCGCATCGCGCGGGTCCGCGTCGCGGCGCTGAAGTCCCAGAGCGCGAAGAGCGTGTTCGGATCTCTCGCGAGCAACAACACCGTGTCGTCCTGGTATTCGGAGGGCAGCGCATCCTGCGCGACGGTGTGCCCCTCGCCTCGCTGCGCGGACACGGGCCGGTGCTCGACCTTCTCCTGGAGGTGGTGACGTCGGGCTTCGCTCTCGCCGGCGACGCGGGCGACGAAGAAGCCTTCGATCACCGGCTCCGCGCGGTGCTGCTCCACGGGAGGAGACACGGGCGGCGTCGACTGGGAGGGCGCAGAGGAGTCCATCGGCTCCGGCGGGATGGGTGAGGAGCCCTCGGCGTCCGCCTTCGCGGGTTCACGAGGCGAGCGGGGCTTGGGCGGGAAGTTCACCACGTGCGCGGGCCGGGCCGAGGGAGCACTGCCGGGCTTCTCGGAGGCGCGCTTCGCGGCCACGCGCTTGGGCGCGGACACCCTCCCCTGCTCCGGGGGCGCCTCCGCCCGGGAACGACCGGGCTTCGGTTTCGATTCGGCGGTCGCCTTCGCCACCGTGACTGGGGATGCCCGAGGCGCCCGCTTCGGGGCCGGCGGTTCCTTTGAAGCGCCACCGCGAGACACCGGGGCCTTGGCCTTGGTGGACTCGGCCGGGGCCTTCGAGCCGGGGGCCTTCTTCGCCGGGGGCGCCGCCTTCGGGGTGGCCCGTGGCTTGTCGGCCTTGGAGGCCGGCGCGGAGGTCTTGGCCGGAGCGGCCTTCACCGGCAGAGTGGGTCTGGCCGCGATTTTCGCCGGGACCGGAGTTTTTTCAGCCGGGGCCTTCCTCGCGGCGGCCTTCTTCGCGGGAATCCTGAGGCCCGCCAGCCGGGCGAGCTTCGCCAGCGCGGGCACGAAGGCGGCCAGGGCGGCAATCAACTCTTCCTTCTTGAGCTTGCTGTATCCGCTCCCCAGGTGCTTCCGAGCCAGCTCTCTCAGGGAGCCGACGGTGACGCTCTTGAGGTCGTCCATAGGCACCGTTCGCCTTTAGGTCGCTGGCACTGGAGGGTCAACGTGCCAGCATTGCTTGTGTTCGTCGCCCGACCCCCTCACCTTCTCATCACCCGATGACACACAGGATGCGGCTGGGTATTCTGCCCCCGCTTTGAGCGACCTGCCCAGACTGCTCCTGTGCAGCTTCGACGTCATCCCCGGCCCATCCGGCTCGTCACGCCGTTTGACCGAGTACCTCAAGGCATTGCCCGACCGCTTCTCTGTGGTGGTGCTATCGGCGAAGACGCCTGACCACTCCCATATCGAGAAGTACCAGGGTGCTCGGCTGCTGCGCGTGCCGGTAGGCTCGGGGGACCTTGCCTCGCGAATCCAGGCCTTCGAGCGGGCCGTCCGGCGCCAGCTCGAGAGCGAGGACTACGCGCTCGCCCACTTCACGGACCCCTTTGGGGGCTACGCGTTGTGCGAGCTCAAGGGGGACTACGGCTACCGCCTCATCTATGAGGCGCAGACCTTCCCGTCCCAGGAGCTGCGCTACACGCACCCGCAGACGGAGGGCGACCGGCGCTTCCTGTCGAAGGTCCGCAGGCAGGAGCTGTTCTGCCTGATGAACGCGGACCGGATCATCACCGGCTCCGAGACGACGCGTTCGTACATCCAGTCCCTCGGGGCGAGCGAGGACCTCATCCGTGTGGTGCGCGCCCCCGTGGACCTGGGGCCGTTCTCGCCCGACGTGCTGGGCGCTCCGGATGGGGAGCCGCTGCGGCTGATGTACCTGGGCAGTCACGTGGGCTGGCAGGGTCTGCCCACGCTGCTTCGCGCGGTGGCGCTGGCGGCGAAGCAGGTGGAGGTGCGGCTGACGCTCGTGGGCGCTCAGCACCCGGACTGGCAGCCCCACCTGGACGAGCTGGTGAAGGAGCTCGGCCTGAAGGACCAGGTGGAGTTCCAGCCGCCGGTGCACCACGACGACGTGGCGAAGGTGCTGGCGCTGGCGGACGTGGGCGTGCTGGCGCTCGACGACGTGGAGCGCAACCGGCTGCAGGGTGGGCCGCTGGCGAAGGTGTCCGAGTACTGCGCCGCGGGCCGGCCCATCATCGCCGCCGACCTGCCCGTGTGCCGCGAGCTCATTCCGGCGGACGCGGCGGTGTTCTTCCCCGTCGGCGACAGCCGGGCGATGGCCGACCGGATCATCGAGCTGGCGCGCGACGTTCCGCGGCGGGTCGAGCTGGGGCAGCGGGCGCGGGAGCACGCCGAGTCGGCGCTCGACGCGGGTGTCATCCGGGGCCAGCTGCTGGATATCTACGACTCGCTGTTGGACAAGCGCTCCGTCCCCGTGTCGGGCAGGAGCGAGGATGATCTGCCCGCGGCGACGATGGTGACGGGCACGCCGACCAGTCGGCTCGCGTCGCTGCTGCCGCCCGACAGCGGGCGCATCAAGATTCCGCAGCCGGAGAAGCGCGCCCCCGTCGAGGAACAGCCCGCCGAGCCCCCGTCCGAGGCGGCCGCCGAGGAGCCCCCCGTCGTGATGGGGATGGTGCTCGAGGACGGGTTCGATACGCGGCTCATCAAGACGGAGCCAGACGCGCGGCCCATCGAGCCTCCCGTCGTCATGGGCCTGCCGCTGCGTGAGCGCGCGGCGCAGGCGTCGAATCCAGGCGCCTCATCGTCGGCCTCGGGCCCGACGACTTCCGAGCCCACGCCGGTGACCGCGCAGGGCATCCCTCCGGATCCGACCCCCGTCACGTCCCGTCGCACGACGGAGCCCGAGGAGCCGGAGCAGGACGCGTCCTCAGCGTCCTCCCGAGACGCGGGCCGCGAGGAGGACACCGCGGAGGAGCGGCTCTCGAAGGTCCCGCCGCATGGGACGCCCCGACTAGGGGATGAGCCGCCGGCTCCAACGCCGGTGGAGTCGCAATCGGCGAGGTTCCCGGACGAGTCGCGCGAGCGGATGCGCCAGGGCCTGGACGAGGGGGAGGCGCGGGATGAGCGGTCCGAGGAGCCCCCGTCTCCGACGCCCGTGGTCCGCGCTCCTGCTCCGCTGCCCATGGAGGAACCTCCTTCACCCACGCCCATCATCCGCATGCCGGCCTCGCTGAGGGATGACCGGGGCGGCTCGGCACGGGACGAGGGCGTGTACTCCAACGGTCGCTATTCGACGCGAGAGGAGCCGCCCTCACCGACGCCGGTGGTGCGGGCGCCGGCGCCGCTGCCATTCGACGAGCCGCCCTCGCCCACGCCCATCATCAAGGCACCCGCGCCGCTGCCATTCGACGAGCCGCCCTCGCCCACGCCCATCGTCAAGGCGCCCGCGCCGCTGCCAAGGGACGAGTCGCCTTCGCCCACGCCCATCGTGCGCAGCCCTCTCGCATCGCGAGCGGAGGACGACGCACCGGCACCGACGCCGATCGTCCCCGCGCGCTCGGTGCTCGCGAGTCGGAGCACGTCCGCACGGGTCGAGACTCCGTCGCGTCGGATGGCGCCGCTCACGCAACATGCGAAGGGAGCATCGGACGGGGAGCGCGGATCAACGAGAGCGGACTCTGATCGGCCCTCGGTTCGTGGTGCCCCCGTGCCGGATCCGGAGCGGCCCGCCGGACGTGCCGGTGCGTCAGCTGACTCCGAGACACCGTCCGTTCGCGGCACGCCAGTCCCCGACGCGGAGCGCCCCAACGGACGCACGGGTGCGGACTCGGAGCGGCCCTCCGTCCGAGGCACGCCGGCTCCTGAACCGGAGCGCCCCTCCGGACGTACGAGCGCAGACTCCGAACGCCCTTCTTTCCGAGGCACGCCGGCGCCTGAGCCGGAGCGCCCCAACGGACGCACGAGCGCAGACTCCGAGCGCCCGTCCGTCCGAGGCGCGCCAGCCCCCGAACCGGAGCGCCCCAACGGACGCACGAGCGCAGACTCCGAACGCCCGTCCGTCCGAGGCGCGCCAGCCCCCGAACCGGAGCGCCCCTCCGGACGCGCGAGCGTGGATTCCGAGCGCCCGTCCGTCCGCGGTGCACCGGTCGTCCCTGATCCGGAGCGTCCCTCGACGCGAGGCACACCTGCTCCCGAACCCGAGCGCCCCTCCGCGCGCATCCCGGCGGTCCCCGAGTCCGAACGGGCCTCCGTGCGCGTCCCGAACCCCGACTCGGAGCGGCCTTCGGTCCGAAGCGCCCTGCCGGAGCTGACCTCCCGCGGCCACACCACCGACCCCGAACGCAACACGCCGCGCCCCTCCGGCATCGTCGAACCAGAACGTCCTCGCGGCACAGGCGAGACGGATCGGCTCCCGCCCCTCGTCCGTCCCAGCCCGCCCCCCGACCTCTCTCGCACCGGATCACGAGGCAGCGCGCTCGACCCGGATCGCCCCCCGCCCGTCCTCACCCCGGGAGCCGGCACTCCGTCCCTCGGAAAGTCGTCCCTGCTGGGCGACCTCCCGCCTCCCGACACCGAGCGAGGGCCCCCCGTCCTCAGCACGTCCAGCGACGCGGAGCGGCCCCCCGCCCTCCCCCCTCGCTCCACCAGCGCCCCGCCACCCGTTCCCCGGCAGCGTCCGCCGCGACTGCTGTCCATCGACGGTCCTCCCCGACTGGAACCTGTCGACACCTCCGCGTCCCGACCCGGCCTGCCCGCCGTCAGGCCCCCCGATTCCGAGGACGAACCGGAGGAGATCTCCGAGGACGAGGCCCACGCCATCGAGGATGGCGAGGAGGCGGGCCCCACTCCGTCCCACTCGCGCCCACGTCTGGACGACGAACCCGACGAAATCAGCAGCGACGAGGTCGAGGACGCCGAGGTCTCCGCCAGCAGCGCCGCCCAGCTCGTCGATGACGAGGACGACCTCCAGGAAGCCGACGCGGACCCCATCCCCGACGAAGACGAGGGCCCTCCACCCGAGCCGCTCGCCTCGACGCTGAACCCCTGGTTCGCCCAGCTCGCCCACGGCTACTGTCCACCGGAAGGCACTCAGTTCGCGCGCCACACGCCCCCCACCACCTTCCCGGGTCGGGATGACGACGCGGATCCATCCCGAACGCCCTCGGGCCCCCGTGCACCAGGCGCCGTTCGCGGCAAGGGCTCGTGAAGCAGCCAACCGAGCACCCTCCGGAAAGTTTCCAAGCGTCGCTCCCGCCCAGTAGGATGTCGCGGTTTTCACTGCACTTTTTACGGGTGAAAGGGCTTCATGGAGCGCCGCGTCCTCATCGTTGAAAGCCAGAACGACTTCGCCCTCAGCATGGCGACCGTGCTCAAGAGCGCGGGTTACCAGACCGCCATGGCGGCGACCGCGACGGATGCGCAGCGCGAGCTGGAGAAGCGCCGACCGGATCTCGTCGTCCTTCGGGCCGAGCTTCCGGATCAATCCGGTTTCACGCTGTGCGGGCAGATCAAGAAGGGCAAGTGGGGCCAGAACCTCAAGGTCCTGCTCCTCTCCTCCGACACGGGCGTCGAGGGCCTCACGCAGCACCGGCAGACCCCGGGCGCCGCGGACGGCTACCTCGTCATCCCCTTCGAGATGGGTGAGCTGGCCTCGATGAGCACGGGCATCATGCCGCCGGGCCAGGACGAGTCGGATGCATCGCTCGACGCCGCGCTCGCCGGTAACGCACCGCGCGAGGCACCGCCCCCCATGCCGGGCATCCGCACCAGCGCCGGCGGCCCGCCCAAGCTCCCCAAGCGCGAGCGCCGCAGCGCGATGACGGAGGAGGACCGCGCCTTCCTGGACCGCGCCTTCCAGTCCATCGCCGACCGCAAGGCGGAGCTGCTCGCCGAGTCGCGTCAGCTCAAGCGCCCTCCCCCGCGCCGCGAGCTGATGGGCACGCCGGAGGGCAAGATTCAAATCCTCCGCGACGAGCTCAAGACGCGCGAGGCCCAGCTGGCCCGCCTCTCCGAAATCTGGAGCGTGCGCGAGCGCGAGCTGCTCTCCGGCGAGGACCGCCTCCACGAGAAGGACGTGGAGCTGCAGGGCCTCAAGATGCAGGTGGACGACCTGCTGCGGCGCTTCAACGAGGCCCAGCAGGCGATGCTCCAGAAGGAGCGCGAGCACGGCGCCACCGTCGACGACCTGCTGCTGCAGAAGTTCTCCTCGGAGAAGGACCTCATCGAGGTCGTCGCCTCCAAGGAGAAGGACATCAACCTGCTGCGCAAGGAGGTCCACAACCGCGACGATGATCTCGCGCGGCGGGGCTCCGAGCTGGAGCACCTGCGCGGCGAGTACGAGAAGCTCGACAAGCACCTCAACGTCGTCACGTTGGAGTTCGAGGTCAAGGAGCAGAAGCTCCAGGACAGCGTGCGCGCGCACGAGGCCGAAGAGGCCCGGCTGGGCAAGCGCGGTGACGACTTCGAGGCGGAGCTGGGCCGCACCGTCAGCGAGCGGGATCAGCGCTACGCGGAGCTGGACGGCGAGCTTCAGGCCCTCCAGGAGCGGCTGCAGCAGACCGAGCAGGAGCGCGACTCCACCGTGCGCGGCCTGGAGACGCGCGCCGCCTCCGCCGAGGAGCACGGCGCCCGCGCCGACGCGGAGATCACCCGGCTGAACGCGGAGCGCGACGCGCTCGACGCGCGGCTCAGCCAGCAGGTGGCGGACCTCGAGACGGACCTCGCGCGCACCACCGGCGAGCGGGATCAACTCCGACTCGACAAGGACGCCCAGGAGGCGGAGCTCAGCCAGCGCATCGAGGACCGAGACGCCAAGATTTCGGCGCTGGACCGCGAGCTGTCGGAGACCATCGCCCGCAACGAGCGCACCGAGGCGGACCTCAACTCCAACATCCAGCAGCAGTTGGAGCGCATCGGCGAGCTGGAGGGCGAGGTCGAGGCCGTCAAGGCACACCTGGCCGACCGCGAGGCCGAGCTCACCGGTGAACTGCAGGCGCTCACCGACGCGAAGAACGAGCTGGAAGAGGACCTCACCGGACGCCTGGAGGCGCTGCGCGTCGCCAAGGACGCGCTGGAGGAGGACCTCACCCGCCAGCTCGAGGAGGTCCGCGCAGCCAAGGCCGAGCAGGAGGCCGACCTCACCGGGCAGATCCAGGCCCTCACCTCGCAGCTCGAGGAAGCGCAGAACCAGGGCGAGCAGCTCCAGGCCCGCGTCGCGTCCCTCGAGGATACCGTCGCCCAGCGCGAGTCGACCATCGAGGGGCTCCAGGGCGATGTCGCCACGCGGGATCAGCGCATCTCCGAGCTGACCGGCGACCTGGAGGCCACCAGCCAGACGCTGGCGCAGACGCAAGGCACGCTCGCGCAGACCGAGCAGCAGCTCGCGGACACGCAGGGCACCCTCGCCGCCACGGAGCAGTCGCTCTCCGAGACGCGCGGCGAGCTCGAGGCCACCAGCCAGTCGCTGTCCGAGACTCAGAACACGCTCGCCACCACGGAGCAGTCGCTCTCCGAGACGCGCGGCGAGCTGGACGCCACCAGCCAGACGCTGACGCAGACGCAAGGCACGCTCGCGCAGACCGAGCAGCAGCTGGCGGACACGCAGAACACGCTCGCCACCACCGAGCAGTCGCTCTCCGAGACGCGCGGCGAGCTGGACGCCACCAGCCAGACGCTGGCGCAGACGCAAGGCACGCTCGCGCAGACCGAGCAGCAGCTCACGCAGACCGAGCAGCAGCTCGCGCAGACCCAAGGGACGCTCGCCACCACGGAGCAGTCGCTCTCCGAGACGCGCGGCGAGCTGGACGCCACCAGCCAGACGCTGGCGCAGACCCAGGACACCCTCGCCCGCACCGAGCAGCAGCTCGCGCAGACGCAAGGCACGCTCTCGCAGACCGAGGGCAGCCTGGCCGAGACGCGCGGCGAGCTGGAGGCCACCAGCCAGACCCTCACGCAGACGCAGAACACGCTGGAGGAGACGCGCGACGAGCTGGGCACCACCACCGCGCAGCGCGATCAGCTCAAGCTGGAGCTGGACGAGACGCGCACGGTGCTCCAGGAGACGCAGGCCTCGCTGTCCCGGACCACGGGCGAGCGGGATCAGCGCATCGCCGAGCTCCACGCCCTGAGCGAGGCCAAGGACTCGCTGGAGCAGCTGCTCACCGGACAGATCGGACAGCTGCGCGGAGAGCTGTCGGAGACGCTGGGCAACTACGAGGCCGAGCGCGCCGCACACGAGAAGCTCGCCGCCGAGACGAGCGCCACCATCGAGGCGCTCACCGGGGAGCGTGACGGGCTGCGCGCGGAGCTGGAGGCCACCAGCCAGACGCTGGAGCAGGTCCAGGGCCAGCTCGCCGCCACCCGCGACGCGCTGTCGCGCGAGCAGCAGGCGCACACCACCAGCCGTCAACAAGCGGCCAGCACCCAGTCCGCGCTGGAGGGCGAGCTCAACGAGGCGCGCAACCAGGCGGAGGAGCTGGGCGAGCAGCTCACCATCACCAAGCACGAGCTGGGCGCCCGCGTGGCGGACGTCACCCAGCTCACCGCGCAGCTCGCGCAGGTGGAGGACACCCGCGCGAACCTGAAGGAGCGCCTGGACACCCTCACCGAGGAGTCCCAGCGCCGCGAGGAGCTGCTCCAGAACGACCTGGCCAACAAGGGCAAGGAGCTCTCGGACACGCTGCGCAAGCTCACCCAGGTGACGCAGGAGAAGATGCGTCAGGCCGAGGTGCTCAACCGCGAGGTCGCCACCCGCACCGAGCAGCTGAAAGCCCTGGAGACCAAGCTCCAGACCCAGGCCACCGACGCCAAGCGCCACGCGGACGGCCTCGGCCAGCAGATGGCCGGGCTGAACAACCAGCTGGAGCTCGCCAAGAAGGCGCTCGGCGAGCGCGAGGAGCAGCTGCGCGCGGCGGGCACGAGCCACCAGAAGCTGACCCAGGAGCGCGACGGCCTCGCCGGACAGCTCCAGCAGGCACAGGCGGCCCAGGCGCAAGCGGCGCAGGCCCAGCAGCAGGAGCGCGCCGACGCGAAGCGCGCGTCCGACGAGCTGGCGGCGAAGCTGGCCAAGGCCGAGCAGCGCATCGCCCAGCTCACCCAGGAGGCCCAGGCGAAGGCGGCCGACGCGGACGCCAAGGCCAAGGACCTGCAGGGGCAACTCGCCACCCGCACCAAGAAGGTGCAGGACCTGGAGCTGGCGGTGGAGAACGCGCAGGGCGCCAAGGCCCGCGCGGAGAAGGACCTGGCCGCCAAGGTCGCCGCCGCCGAGGGCAAGGCCAACGAGGCCGCCGCCCGCCTCGCCACCGCCCAGAAGGAGCGCAAGGACCTGGAGGCTCGGCAGCTGCGCGAAATCGACGAGCTCAACACCAAGCAGAAGGCGGAGCTCGAGCGGCGCGAGGCCATCAAGACGCAGGAGGTCACCCGCCTGCAGCAGTCCGTCCAGGAGAAGAGCAAGGCGCTCAAGGTCGCCGAGCTGGAGCTGGCTCGCTACAAGAGCAAGGCCCCCGCCGCCACGCCCGCCCCCGTCGCCGCCAAGGCCGCCAAGGCCCCGCCCCCCGTCGAGGACGACGACCTGGCCACCCGCCCTCAGGTCAACCAGGTCATCCCCGCGGCCGCCGCTCCCGCCAAGCCCGCCAAGCCCGCCGCGAAGCCCGCCGCCGCCGCGAAGAAGGCCGCCGCTCCCGCTCCCGCCCCTGCCCCGCTGGGTGGCGACGAGTCGGAGCCCACCGACCGCACCATGGTCATCCAGCTGCCCACCCAGGCCGCCAAGGAGGATGACGACTGGACGGCCCTGGTGGACGAGCTGGACAAGTAGCGGGCCTGGGGCCGCCTCACCCGGGGCGGCCCCGCCGGCATCCCGTCACCCTGGCTGTCTGGAATCCCGGCGCCCGCCGGTGAGCCGGCTGTTCGCCGACCCGGGAGGGCCTCGGGAGCGACTCGCGCGGAGTCGCGACATCCGTGCCCTACCTGGGTGAAAAACTCAGAGGGCGGCGCGCGCGTCGCGCACCAGCTCCTTGAAGTGAAGTGTGGCGAGGACGTCACGGAGGGAGGCCTCACGGCCCACGCTGTGCGCCTGCACCTGCGCCTCACGCCAGCGGCTCATGAGCGTCCGCAGCGTGATGTACGCCAGCAGCAGCGGGAAGCCTCCCGGCAACAGGAGCACCGCCACCGCCATCACCATCCTCATCCACGCCCACACCATGACCACGGACCTCGCTGCTTTCCCTTCGTGAGTTGAGCCAGTGAGATGCACGGTGCGTGCCCATGGTGCGCAAATAATTTCCCTCCCTTTTTCCGCAGGGTTGGGGAGCAGCGGGGCAAGAGAGCCGCGACGCGGGGGCGAGGATCCTGGCATTTTTGCCGCAGTCGCCTGAAAGGCCCTCGGTTAAGTTCCGCCGCGTGAGCACCCCAGAGACGGCCAAGACCCGCGGCTTCGACAGCGTGGCGGACGCGGAGAAGCAGCTCGAGCAGGTGGGATACCTGCCCTCACCGGAGATCGCCACCGCGGCCTTCCTGGCGGACCGGATGGACAAGCCCATCCTGGTGGAGGGCCCCGCCGGCGTGGGCAAGACGGAGCTGGCGCGCGCCATGGCCGCCGCGCTGGGCCGCGAGCTCATCCGGCTCCAGTGCTACGAGGGGCTGGACGAGGCCAAGGCCCTCTACGAGTGGGAGTACGCCAAGCAGCTGCTCTACACCCAGCTGCTCAAGGACAAGATTGGGGAGATGGTGGAGGGCACCCAGTCCCTGGCGGAGGCCGCCGACAGGCTGGCGTCCGGCGACGCGGTGTTCTTCTCCGAGCGCTTCCTGTTGCCCCGGCCCATCCTGCGCGCGCAGCTCTCCGAGCGCCCCGCCCTGCTGCTGGTGGACGAAATCGACAAGGCGGATCCGGAGTTCGAGGCCTTCCTGCTGGAGGTCCTCTCCGACAACGCCGTCACCATTCCGGAGCTGGGCACGTTCCGCGCGAAACACATCCCGCGCGTGCTGCTCACGTCCAACGCCGCGCGCGAGCTGTCGGACGCGCTCAAGCGCCGCTGCCTGCACCTGCACATCGACTTCCCGGACCGCGAGCGCGAGCTGCGCATCGTCCGCTCCCGGCTGCCGCACGTGCCGCAGGTGCTCGCCGAGCAGGTGGTGGAGGCCGTCGCCGCCATCCGCGCGCTCGACTTGAAGAAGGCGCCGTCCATCAGCGAGACGCTCGACTGGGCGCAGAGCCTGGTGCTGCTCAACGCGGACCAGCTCACCTCGGACGTGGTGGCCTCCACGCTCAACCTCGTCCTCAAGTACGAAGGCGACATCGAGAAGGCGCGCGCCAACCTGCCGCAGATTGCCCAGGCGTGAGGTGCTTCGGGACACCCGGCTCCGCGTGAGCCGGGGCGTCCGTCCACCGGTGTATGCTCAGGTGGCTCGCTCTCCTCGAGGCCCTGGCCGCTCGTGCTCCTGAAGGAACGCTTCCAGATCAACCGCCCGCTCGAAGAGCAGGAGCTGACGCTCGTGCGCGCGTGCGTGGACAGCCCCGGCCTGCTCGACGCGCGCGAGGAGGCCGTGCTGCGCACCGCGCTGTCGCTCGCCAGGCTCTACAAGGTCCAGCACGGCGGGCTCGACGTGGGCGTGGGCGCGCAGCTCACGCCCTTCCGCGACGAGGTGGAGCGGCGGCTCGGCCCCGTGCTGAACGGCGCGAGGCCGCCCACGCGGGACAGGCTCGTGCCCCACGTGAGGGACCTGCGCGAGCACGCCGCCCGCGCGCGTGACGGTGTGCTCGCGCGACTGCGTGGACGCGTGCCGCCCGAGGCGTTGGACCGGGAGCTGCGGCACAAGGAGCTGGTGTTGGTGACGGGCGGCGGAGGCGGCACCGCCTTCGTGTACCTGGGCGTGATGAGCGTGCTGGCCGAGCACGCGCTGGAGCCCCGTCTGCTGGCGGGCGCGTCCATGGGCGCGGTGCTCGCGTTGATGCGCTCGCGCATGGCGCGCTTCGACCCCACGGAGATGATCAACATCGTCCGGGGCCTGTCCTTCCGGAAGCTCTTCCGCTTCATCTCCACGGAGAGCCGCTATGGCCTGCCCGCGGCGCTGCGGCTGTTCCTGCGCGCGGGCCTGGGCCGCTTCTTCGGCGCGGGCCCCGAGGGCAGCGGACTCAGGCTGAGGGACCTCCCCGTCCCCACGCTCATCGCCGTGGGCGGCATCCGCCGGGGCATGCTGCCCAGGCCGCTCGAGTATTACGAGCGCCTGCTCGGCACCAGCCCCCTGGGGCTGCTCGACCCCGTGGGTGTCGCGCGCCGCATCCAGGCCGCCATGGGCACCATGGCGGAGCTCTTCACGCGCCCCGAAATCACGATGCGCCTGCACCTGGGCGCCGATGACGCGACCAGCGAGTTCGACGCGCTCGACGCCGCGGGCTTCTCCTCCGCCCTGCCCGGCGTCATCCACTACGACGTGCTGCGCGAGGACCCGCGCATGCACTCGCTGCTCGACGGGCTGATGGCGCACCACGGCGTCGCGCGCTTCATCGACGGAGGCCTCGTCGACAACCTCCCCGCCAAGGCCGCCTGGAAGGCCGTGGCCAAGGGCCGCATCGGCACGCGCAACACCTTCATCCTCGCGCTGGACGGCTTCGCGCCCAGGCTCGCCACGCCCTTCTGGCTGCCCCTGCAGCGGCTCGCCGCGATGACCGTCGCGCCCAACCTTCCCTACGCGCATCACATCCAGCGCTTCCCTCGCACGCTCTCACCGCTCGACGTCGTGCCCTCCGTGGAGCTCGCCTCCAAGGCCCTCCACTTCGGTCGCAAGGCCATGGCGGACGACCTGCCGTGGCTTCGACGCATGCTGACTCCCTTGCCCGCCGTGCTCTGAATTCCGGGGAATGGCTTTCACGCTTTGACCTCATAGCGTGTGCTGGCTAGAAGGGCGGGGCAGTCCCACTTCTTAAGGCCGAAGGAACCCCCGCATGAGCTCCACCTCGACCAGCGTATTGCGTGCCGACCAGATCTGGCTCGACGGCAAATTGGTGAAATGGGACGAGGGTCATGTCCATGTGATGACGCACGCCCTGCATTACGGCCTGGGCGCGTTCGAGGGCATCCGCGCGTACCGCACGCATGATGGCCGGCTGGCGGTGTTCCGCCTGCGCGAGCACATCCGCCGCCTGCTCGACTCGGCGCACATCATCATGCTGAAGATTCCCTACTCCGAGGACGAGCTGGTCGACGCGTGCCTCGACGTGCTGCGCAAGCAGAAGGACCTGTTCGCCAACGGCGCGTACCTGCGGCCGGTGGCCTTCATGGGCGACGGCGCCATGGGCCTGGGCGCCGTCAACCCCACCCGCGTCGCCGTGACGGCGTGGGATTGGGGCGCGTACCTGGGCGACAAGGGCATCCGCGAGGGCATCCGCGCCAAGGTGAGCTCGTTCACCCGCATGCACGTCAACGTGAACATGGTGCGCGGCAAGATTTCGGGCCAGTACGTCAACTCCATCCTCGCCAAGCGCGAGGCGGTGCTCGGCGGCTATGACGAGGCCATCCTGCTGGACATCAGCGGCTTCGTGGCCGAGGCGTCCGGCGAGAACATCTTCATGGTGAACAAGAAGGGCGTCATCAAGACGCCCCCCCTGTCCTCGCCCATCCTCGACGGCATCACCCGCGACACCGTGCTGAAGATCCTCCGCGACAGCGGCCGCGCCGTGGACGAGGTCACCTTCACCCGCGACGCGCTCTACATCTGCAACGAGATCTTCTTCACCGGCACCGCCGCCGAAATCACCCCGGTGCGCGAAGTGGACGACCGCATGGTGGGCACCGGCAAGCCCGGCCCCATCGGCACCTTCGTGCAGGAGACGTACTTCCGCACCGTCCGGGGCCAGGAGCCGCAGTACGCCGATTGGCTCACCTACGTCTGACGCCCCACCCTTCCGGCTCCCGGCGCCCCTGACGGCCCGGGAGCCCGACGGCCCGCCGCCAACCCAGGGCCCCTTCCCCCCGGTGACGGGAGACCCTCCCCCATCGTCGCCTGCCCTCCACCCACCGGATTGGGCTAGAAAGGGCTCCCGATGGCACCCGCCGGCCCCGCCTACAACGACAATCCCTTCAAGCTTGAGAACCCGTCCATCCTGGACATCGCTCCGGCCGAGCCGAAGACGGTGGAGGAGACGGGCCTGAAGATGGGCCTGCTCGCGGACATCGCGCTCAAGTTCCTCTACTACTCCGGCACCGGCACCGGCATGGGCATCGCCGACGAGATGCGGCTGCCGTGGCCGGGCGTCGTCGAGCACGTGGTGGACTTCCTCGCCACGGAGAAGCTGGTGGACCTGCGGGGCGGCAAGGGCTTCGGCCGCGCCTCCGTGGAGTTCGTCCTCACGGAGAAGGGCCGCGAGTACGCGCGCGACGCCCTCACCCGCACGACCTACGTGGGCCCCGCCCCCGTCCCCATCGAGCAGTACAACGCGCTCATCACCAGCCAGACCGAGGAGACGCCCGTCGTCAGCCAGGAGGAGCTGGTGATGGCGCTCAGCCACCTCACCGTGCCCGCGGAGCTGATGGACAAGCTGGGCCCGGCGGTGAACTCGGGCCGCTCGCTGTTCCTCTACGGCCCGCCCGGCAACGGCAAGACGAGCCTGGCCGAGGCCGTCTCCCACATGTTCGGCGGCGAGGTGTACGTCCCGCACTGCCTGGAGATCGGCAACCAGATCATCCAGGTGCATGACCACCTCATCCACACCCCCGTCCCGCTGGAGCTGGGCCGCGACACCTCCGGCCGCCGGCAGACCTTCGAGATGGACAACCGGTGGATGCTCTGCCGCAGGCCCGCCGTCGTCGTCGGCGGCGAGCTCACGCTGGAGACGCTGGACCTCATCTACTCGGAGAGCACCCGCTTCTACGAGGCCCCGTTCCAGGTGAAGGCCAACGGCGGCATGCTCCTCATCGACGACTTCGGCCGCCAGAAGGTCCACCCCACGGACCTGCTCAACCGGTGGATCGTCCCCCTCGAGAAGCGCGTCGACTTCCTTACCCTGCATACCGGGAAGAAGTTCGAAATCCCGTTTGATCAGCTTCTCGTGTTTTCAACGAATCTTGATCCGAAGGAGCTGGTGGACGAGGCCTTCCTTCGACGCATCAAGTACAAGATTGAAGTCGGAAATCCGGACGAGGAGTCCTACCGGGAGATCTTCCGCCGGGTGTGCGAGGCGGCGGGCATCCCCTATGTGGACCAGGCCGTCACGTACCTCGTCGAGCACTATTACAAGCCGCGGACCATGCAGCTGCGCGCCTGTCATCCTCGGGACTTGGTGGGCCTCATCAAGGACGCGGCCAGGTACCGGCAGATCCCGCCCGCCCTGTCCAAGGACCTGCTCGACCAGGCGTGCGAGGTCTTCCTCGTCAATCTCTAACGGAATTCGTTGTTACAACCGTGCGGAATTTCTAGAATCCGCATGCCGTTGTATCGCTCGGCCGCACGCTATGGCCACTCTTGGGTGGCTCGGCGCAAGAAGGAGCCGCAGTCCGTGAAGGAACGCTACCAGGACATCGACGAGAAGAACGAGGCGCTGCGCGACTACCTCGAAATCTTCAAGGACAAGCAGCCCGCGCGTGAGTTCCTCGAGCAGTTCGAGATGTCGTGGATCTACCACGACGCCGCGTTGGAAGGCGTGGTCTACACCCACCAGGAGCTGAGGGCCGCGCTGTATCCGCAACGCGCGAGCGCCGAGGCCTCGATGATTCCGGTGGTGCTCGAGATCCGCAACCACAAGGCCGTCTGCGACTTCATCCGGGAGGAAGCCGCGGGCGCCAAGAAGCAGGCGCAGATCACCCTCACCACCATCAAGCGGATGCACGACCTCTTCCTCGGGAACACCCCCGAGGCGCTGGCCGAGCGCGCGCGCATGGAGCGACGGGAGCGCACGGAGAAGGAGCTCGCCAAGGAGCGTGATCGCTCGGGGCTGCGCAAGGACATGCCGCTGCACCGCACGTACTTCCACGACATCCACCAGCCCGCGAAGATCCAGCCCGCGCTGGAGAAGCTGGTGGACTACACGGCGAGCGCCGAGTTCCGCGAGTTTCACCCCATCAAGCAGGCGGCGACGGTCCAGCACAACTTCCTGCAGATCTTCCCGTTCACCGAGCACAGCGGGAAGGTGGGCCGCATGT
Source organism: Myxococcus guangdongensis (assembly GCF_024198255.1). NCBI lineage: Bacteria > Pseudomonadati > Myxococcota > Myxococcia > Myxococcales > Myxococcaceae > Myxococcus > Myxococcus guangdongensis. The sequence goes on along the minus strand of NZ_JAJVKW010000009.1, from coordinate 251,267 downwards.
GCAGCAACCTCATCCTGCTGCGCAACGGCTACATGCCCGCCGTCATCCACTCCATCGACCGGCAGCGCTATTACGAGTGCTTCCGCGGCCCGCCGGCGCAGTTCCGCACGGTGTTGATGGACGCGATGGAGAACTCGCTCGACAACGGCGTGAAGTACTTCCGGGACCTGGGCCGCAAGTACAAGGCCATCAACAACTAGGTCCGCTCCCCTCCAGGAAGACCTGGCCCCCTCCGGCCGGCAAGGCCCGCCGCCCGGAAGGGTGGGCCTTCGCACCTGGAGCAGGAGGGCGTTCGGCCACCCGGTCTTCCGCCCCTCCGTGAAGGTCGGCCGGGGCATCTGCAACTTTGGTGTGAGGCAGACACCCCGCACCCGCCGGCCTCTCGAAACCCGGAGCCGGAGGAAGTAAAGAAGACCACTCCATGCCCGTGACACAGTCCTTCAACAGCCGCCGTGCCCAGGGAGCCTCGGGGGGCGAGCTGACGGAGCCTCCGCCACCGCGACTGGCCCTGATGTCGGCGCGGGACAAGCTGGAGCGGCTGCTCGAGGTGGCCAAGGGCCATCGCAAGGCGCTCATCCTCACGCACGACAACCCGGATCCGGACTCGCTGGCCGCCGCGGTGGCGCTCGCCCATCTGCTCGAGCGACGGGCGGACGTGGAGGCCCACGTGGGCTACGGCGGCATCATCGGCCGCGCGGAGAACATCGCCTTCGTGAAGGTGCTGCGGCTGCCCGTCTCGCACGTGTCGCAGCTGGACTTCGACGAGTACGACCTCTTCGGGCTGGTGGACACGCAGCCCAAGGTGGGCAACCACTCGCTGCCCGCGCGCATGGAGGCGCACCTGGTGGTGGACCACCATCCGCTGCGTGAGGAGAGCCTGGCCTCGCCGTTCGCGGACGTGGGCGGCGACTTCGGCGCCACGTCCACCATGCTGGTGGAGTACCTGCGCGCCGCGCGCGTGGAGCCCTCGGTGGAGGTGGCCACCGCGCTGTTCTACGGCATCAAGGCGGACACGCGGGACCTGGGCCGCGAGACGACGCAGACGGACATCGACAGCTACCTGTGGCTGTTCCCGCGCATGGACAAGTCGATGCTCGCGCAGATCGAGCACCCGGAGCTGCCGGCGCGCTACTTCCAGCTGTACCACACGGCCTTCGAGCGGGCGAAGGTGTACGGCACCGCCATCGTCACGGACCTGGAGGAGGTCTACTCCCCGGACATGGTGGCGGAGGTCGCCGAGCGGCTGATGTTCCTCGAGGGCACGAAGTGGTCGCTGGCCTTCGGCACGTACCGCAACCAGCTCTACTTCAGCCTGCGCGTGAAGGACCGGCGGATGAACGCGGGCCGGCTCATCCGCGAAATCTTCGAGGACTACGGCGGCTCGTCCGGCGGCCACGGCAGCATGGCGGGCGCGCGGCTGCCGCTGTCGGGCAAGGCGGCGCAGCGCAAGGCGCTCAAGCGCGAGCTGGTGAACCGCTTCCTCGAGGCCTTCGGCGTCGCCGACGAGCGGCCCGTGTCGCTCCTGTCCGCGCAGGACTCGTGATCTACTGGGACCACAACGCCGCCGCGCCCGTGCGGCCGGAGGTGGCCTCGCTGCTCGCGCGCGCCTTCGCGCAGGGAGGCCACGGCAACGCGTCCAGCGTGCACGCGGCCGGACGCGAGGCCCGCGCGAGACTGGACGCCGCCCGTGCCCGGGTGGCGCGGGTGCTGGGCTGCGAGCCGAAGGAGCTCTGCTTCACCAGCTCCGGCAGCGAGGCGGACGCGCTCGCGCTGGTGGGCGCCTTCCACGCGCGCCCCGCTCCCGAGCGACGCCGCGTGGTGACGACATCGGTGGAGCACCCTGCCCTGCTCGGCGCGGTGGCGCAGCTGGAGCGAGAGGGCGCGCAGGTGGTGCGCGTGGCGCCGGGCGCGGATGGACGAGTGCGCGAGGAGGACCTGCTCGCGGCGCTGACGCCGGACACCGCGCTGTGCTCGTTGATGTGGGCCAACAACGAGACGGGCGTGGTGCAGCCCGCGGCGGAAATCTCGCGCGCGTGTCGCAAGCAGGGCGTGCTCTTCCACACGGACGCGGTGCAGGCGGCGGGCAAGGTGCCGCTGTCGTTGCGCGAGGTGGACGCGGACCTCTTGTCCCTGTCCGCGCACAAGTTCGGTGGGCCCTCGGGTGTCGGCGTGCTGGTGGTGCGCAAGGGCGTGGACGTGCGGGCCCTCACGCCGGGACACCAGGAAGGTGGCCGGCGCGGTGGGACGCAGAACATCCCGCATGCGGAGGCCCTCGCGCTCGCGCTGGAGCTGGCCGCGCGTGAGCAGCCCCAGGTGGCGTCGCGCGTCGGCGCGCTGAGAGACGCCTTCGAGCGGGCGGTGCTCGCGGACGTGCCGGGCGTCGCGGTGAATGGCGCGGGCGCGCCGCGCGTGCCCAACACCAGCAACCTGCGCTTCGAGGGGGTCGAGGGCGAGGCGCTGCTCATCGCGCTGGACCTCGAGGGAATCTGCGTGTCGATGGGCGCCGCGTGTGCCTCCGGAACGCTGACGCCCTCGCATGTGCTCCGGGCCATGGGGCTGACGGCGGCCGAGGCCCGAGGCAGCCTGCGCTTCAGCCTGGGCTCCGAGACGAGCGAGGATGACGTGCGACAGGTCGTCGACGCCCTCCGTCGTCACGTCCCCACCGTCAGGGCACTCGCGGGCTGAGGCCGCGAGAGTCCTCGTCCGTTCACAGGGGAAGGCGATGACCGGCGCAGGGGCCGCGGCCGCGCCACACGCCTCCGGAGCGAGCATCCTGCGGTGAATGTCACCTCATCCCTGAGGGGCAGGGTCCTTGAACATGCCCGCTCCGGTGGAAACCCTTCTTTCCGCTGCCGATGCACGGGGGACATATGGGGATGGGTTCAAGGGGGAAGCAGTGGCGGGCGCATCGACTCGCGGTGCTCGTGGCGGGGCTCGCGCTCGCGTGTGCACCGGGCGTGGAGGGCTCGGAGCACGCGGAAGCATCGACACGCCAGGGAGTCCTCCGCGCCGCGAGCACGTCGACACCCGGAGGGGACGAGGACGCGAAGCCACTCGAAGCGCCCAGTGCCTTTCGTGACGCGTGTCCGGGTTCCGAGATGGCGCGAGGCCCCACGCTCCACGTCGCGAGCACGGGGCCAAGGGATGACGACGAGCCACTCGGCTCTCGCGGCAATCCCTACACCACCATCATGGCGGCGGTGAGGGAGGCGCGGCCCGGGAACATCATCCAGGTCCACGCCGGCATCTATCCGGAGCAGGTCGCCATCACGCCCCTGAAGGCGCGCGCGGGCACCGCCTCGGCGCCCATCGTCCTGAGAGGAGACCGCGTCGCGCGCCCCCTCATCGTCCCCACGTCGGCCGACGTGGGCAGTCTGATGATGCTGAGCCAGCCCTACTGGGTGGTCGAGTTCGTCGAGGTGGACGTGCGCGAGCGCCCCTCGTTCGCCGCGTTGTTCGAGAACGAGGCCACGTGCTCGCAGCTCCGTGACTCGGTCCTCCACGGCGGGCGGGCGGGGGGCGGCGTCGTCGTCAGCGACGCGTCACGGCTGCTCATCTCCGGCAACAAGGTGCACGACTTCTCCCGGTGGGGTCAGGACTCCCACGCCGTCGTGGTGAAGGGGACGTCTCGAGAGGTCTTCATCGTGGGCAATGACCTGCATGACGTCTCGGGCGACGCCGTGCAGTGCCAGCCCAACGGGGGCCGCCCCTCCAAGCTCGTCATCGAGGGGAACCAGATGCACGACTGCGGGGAGAACGGCATCGACGTGAAGGCGTGTGACGACCTGGCCATCCAGGGCAACCTGCTCTTCCGCTTCCCGAACCTGGAGCGCTACCCGTGGCAGGCGACGACGTCGGCCGCGGAGGCGGTGCTGGTGCACGAGGACGCCACGAACATCCGCATCATCGGCAACATCATCTTCCAGGCGGGCCGGGGCATCTCCATCGGCGGATTGTCCCCCGTGGACAACCCCACGGACGTGCTGCTGATGGCCAACATCGTGACGGACATCTTCAACTTCGCGAACCGGGCCAACGGCCAGGGCATCCGCGTCGCTCGGGCGCACAAGGTGCGGGTGCTCGACAACATCATCGAGCGGACGGAGGACTCGGGGCTGCGGCTCGCGGCGGACGAGCCGCTCATCGTCACGGACCTGCAGGTCTATGGCAACACGCTGCGCGACATGGCGAGCTTCGTGAAGCTGGGGCGTGACACCTCGCGCCCAGGCCTGCGGATGGACCACAACCGTTACGAGGGAGCAGACGGCAAGTTCAGCGCCTTCGGGCTCCTGTCCATCGGCACCTTCACCACCTGGCAGAGCCGCCTGGCTCCCTTCAACCTGGAGCAGGGCTCCCTGCGCATCACCGCCGAGCCCGAGCCCGACACGGGAGGGCTGCCACCGATGCTCGAGGAGGAGTGACACCTCGCCCGCGTCACGGCGCGCGCGGCCCCGCCAGCGCTACCACGGCTGTTCGGGCAGTGACTTCTCGCGCACCTCTTCGTCCGGCTGGCCGTAGCCCGGCATCCCGTCCTCGCGAGGCTCCTCGGGCCGGGCGGGCAGCCGCTCGGGCTGCTCCTCACGCGTCTTGCGCTCGGGGGCGGACTCTTCGGGCTTCGACGGCGGGGGCTTCTGGGTGGCCATGGCGGTCCTCGCGAGGGGGCGCCGAGCGAATGTGGCGCGGCATGCGAGGAGGTTCGCCATCCCCGCGCCCGCGTGGGACTGGCGGCGCCGAGGCGGCAGCGGGGCGCGTGGCCGCTCCCCTACTCCGTACCCGAGGAGCCCGAGGAAGCTGGAGGCACCACCACCGCGGGCATCACATCGCTGGCGCCGAACAACCCGCGCACCACCGCGGCGATGGCCAGGGGCGTCCCCACGCGCTCGTCGTAGTGCGGCGCGAGCGCCTGGGCGAAGGACTCCGCCGTGGTGAACCGGTCCTCGGGGCGCTCCGAGAAGGCGCGACGGACCACGTCCTCGAGCGCCTCGGGCACCTCCGGTCGCAGCTCGCGCAGCGGCCGATACGTGCGGGAGCGGATGGCCTGGAAGACCTCGTCCGGCGTGGCGCCCGTGAACGGACGCTCCAGCGTGAGCAGCTCGTAGAGCACCACCGTCGCCGCCCACAGGTCCGCTTCCGGGCTCACCTCGCCCAGCAGCGACTCCGGGGAGAGGTAGTACGGCTTGCCCAGCACCTCGCCCTCCTGGAGCTTGCCATCCACGAGCACGCGCGAGACGCCGAAGTCGCCCAGCTTGATCTCCCCCACGCGGGAGATGAACAGGTTCGACGGGGACACGTCGCAGTGGACGATGCCCAGCGGCTCCCCTTGCGCGCCGGTGGCGGCGTGCGCGTACGCCAGCGCCTCCAGCAACACCTTGCCCAGGTACACCGCGAAGTCGAGCGGCAGGGGGATGCCGCGCACCTTGCAGCGGCGGAGGATCTGCCCCAGGTCCCGGCCGTCCACCAACTCCATGACGATGAAGTAGATGCCCTCCAGCTCACCGGCATCCAACACCGTCACGATGTTCGGGTGGTGCAGCTGCTTGGACAGCTGCGCCTCGCGCGAGAACAACGTCACCGAGTCCGGGTCCGCCGTCAGCGCCGGGAGCAGCCGCTTGAGCGCGACGGTCCACCCCTCGCGCGGGCCCGACAGCACGCGCGCGCGGTACACCTCCGCCATGCCGCCCTTGCCGAGCACGGAGAGGATTTCATAGGGGCCGAAGACCCGCTGGGCTTTCGGAGGCGAAGGCGTCTGGCTCACGGGCTCGAGCTTCCGGCTCCCGCCGACTCGCGGCCCGGCGCGCGCTTGCCTTTCTTCACCGTCTTCTGCACCTGCTCGATGTCCGAGGCGAGCGCCCGCACCAGCACCGCTTCCCAGGGCTTCGGGCTCTCCGGCGCCCAGTTCAGCTCCAGCGCCCGGCGCAGCAGCGGCGCGACGCGCCCCTTGAAGCCCTGCTGGTCCGCCGCGTACGCCTGCCACGCGTAGACGTCCGGCCGGGACGCAGGCACCGGCCGGATGCGCTCCAGGAACTCCACCGCCTTGGGGGCGTTGCCGGAGCCCAGGAAGCTGGCCGCCATGCCCACCAGCGCGTCGACGTCCTTGGGGTCCTCGGCCAGCGCGGCCTCGAGGCGCGCGCGCGCCATCTCCCACTTGCCGTTCGCCAGCAGGTTCTGCCCCAGCTCCAGCGGCTGGGTCCCCAAGGGCTGGGGCCGGGCCACCGCGGCCTCCTTCACCGGCGCTGGGGAGGCCTCCGACTCCTCCGGGGCGGCGGCGGGCACCTCCTCCTCGCGCTCCACCGGCTCCGCGCCCTTCACCCCGCGCAGCGTCAGCACCGAGTCCTTCAACCCGGGCGAGTGACACTTGGGCGGCAGCCGGACGTGCGCGCTGAGCACCTGGGCGTTGGCGTTGTAGACGGCCAGCACCGTGAAGGGCCTCACCCCCACGCAGTCCGGCGGGGGGCCCTCCAGGCAGAGCTGCACCGTGGCCACCAGGACGGTGCCCTGGAACTCTCCGGACAGGACTTCCGTGGCGGGCGCGAACTTGCAGCCACCTCCGGACCCGGCGGACAAGCCCACCAGGCGCTCGCCCTCCATGTGCAGGTCCACCGGCCCGTAGGTATCCCCCTGAGAGGGGCCTGCGAGCTTCGGTCCCGCCCAGGCGAGGCCGGAGGCGACGGAAAGAGCCGTCACGAGTCCCTTGTTTAGAAGCGAGGGCGGCATGTGCGGGGTGTGGGGGACTGCCATCATAGGGGGCCCATGCCCGCCTTGTAAACGCGCGAGGATGCCTTGACCTCGCCGCTTCCCATCCTTATCATTTCAAAAGGTGGTCGCGAGTTTTCGCTGTAATTTCGGGACCTTGGTGGCACTGTAGCTTTGTTTCAAGGGCTGTCCCCTGCGGGGCGCGTGATGCCCAGCAGAAATTCGAACCGATACGTCCATTCCGGGGTCCGTTTCGGTCGCCATGTGCAAGCCCTCCCTCCTCGCGGGGGATGAGGGAAGCCTGCGGCGGCATGATTTCGGTTCCCACCTGGCTTTTGAGGGTTCAATGGACGCTGGGCACACGGCCATGCGGCGGGGGACTTTTTCTGCGGAGCGGCGGCGGTGAGCGAGACGGTGGTGGAAGAGGCGGCGGCGGCGAGGAAGCAGACGCTGCGGGATGAGTTGACGGCGCGTCGGAAGGCGATGACGCCCGATCTCATCGATACGCGGGGTCTCAAGGTCCAATCTCGATTCCTGGCGACGAAGTATTACGAGAAGGCGCGGTACGTGGCGCTCTACGCCCCCATCAAGGGCGAGGTCCCCACGCAGGACATCCTCAAGGCGGCGTTGCAGGACGGGAAGATCGTCTGCTACCCGCTCTCCCACGTCCACGGGCGAATCCTCTCCTTCCGAGCCATCAAGTCGGAGCTGGAGCTGGAGCCCGGGCGACTGGGCGTGAGAGAGCCGACGAACGCGTCGGACCTCATCGCGGTGGAGCAGATCGACCTGTTCGTGGTGCCTGGACTGGGCTTCACGGAGGACGGCAAGCGGCTGGGACGCGGAGGCGGCTACTACGACGCCACTTTGCGCGCGGCGAGTCCCCGGAGCAGGCGCGTGGGCCTGGCCTTCAAGGAGCAGCTGGTGTCCGTGCTGCCCACGACGGGTGACGACGTGGACATGGACCTCGTGGTGACCGAGTCCGAGGTCCACCGCGGCCTGCATCGCGAGCCAGAGTTCCTGGATACGTGAAGGTCCTCTTCATGGGAGACGTGGTGGGTCGTCCGGGGCTTCAGGCCGTCCGCGCCCTCCTGCCACGCCTGAAGGCCACCCATGGCGTCGAAGTGACCATCGCCAACGCGGAGAACAGCGACCAGGGTGCCGGCATCTCTCCGGAGACGGCCGACACCCTGCTGTCCGCGGGCGTGGACCTGCTCACGAGCGGCAACCACTTCTGGTCCAAGAAATCCATCATCCCCTGGGTGACGGCGCGGCCGGACAAGTTGCTGCGGCCCGCCAACTATCCCAAGGACACCCCGGGCAAGGGCCATGGCCTGGTGACGCTCCCGGACGGGCGCGCGCTGGGGGTCATCAACCTGGAGGGCCGCGTCTTCATGCGTCCCCACGACAACCCCTTCGAGGTGGTGCTGGGGTTGGTGGAGGAGCTGAAGAAGCGAACGCCGTGTGTCCTCGTGGACATGCACTGCGAGGCCTCCAGTGAGAAGAACGCCATGGGGGCGCACCTGGATGGGCGGGTGTCCGTCGTGGTGGGCACGCATACGCACGTGCAGACGGCGGACGAGCGCATCCTCCCCGGCGGCACGGCCTTCATCACCGACGTGGGCATGTGTGGCCCGCTCGACTCCGTCATCGGGATGAAGAAGGAGCAGTCGCTGGCGCGATTCCTGGGGCAGAAGCACGCGCCCTATGAAGTCGCCGAGCGGCTGGTCTACCTGCAGGGCGTGGTGGTGGACATCGACGATGCCACCGGCCGAGGGCGGAGCATCGAGCGCGTGCGCGTCCACCTGCCGGGTACCTGAAATCCGGCAGCGGAAGGCTCGCGTGCAGGGCGGGGGTTTCGGTTATGGTCCGCCGGCCATGAATCAGGACGCACTGCGCAAGGCGACCCCCGAGGAGCAGTTCGAAGAAGTCACCCGCGGCACGGTGGACCTCCACTCGCCCGAGGACCTGAAGAAGAAGCTCCAGTATTCGTATGACTCGGGCAAGCCGCTGGTCATCAAGGCGGGGTTCGACCCGAGCCGGCCGGACCTGCACCTGGGCCACTCGCTGCTGCTCACGCGCATGCGGCGCTTCCAGGACTTCGGACACTCGGTGGTGTTCCTCATCGGCGACTTCACGGCGCTGATTGGAGACCCCACGGGGCGCAACGCGACGCGCCCGGCGCTCACCCGCGACGAGGTGAAGGCCAACGCGGAGACGTACAAGCAGCAGGTCTTCAAGGTGCTGGACGCGGACAAGACGACGGTCCGCTTCAACTCCGAGTGGCTCGACAAGCTCGGCACCGAGGGGATGATTCGCCTGGCGTCGCGCTACTCGCTGCAGCGCATGCTGGAGCGCGACGACTTCAAGAAGCGCCACCGGGACAACATCTCCATCGCCATCCACGAGCTGCTCTACCCGCTGCTGCAGGGCTACGACTCCGTGGCGCTGAAGTCGGACGTGGAGCTGGGCGCGACAGACCAGCTCTTCAACCTGCTGGTGGGCCGGCAGCTCATGCGCGAGGAGGGCATGGCGCCGCAGGTCATCATGACGGGCCCCATCCTCGAGGGCCTCGGTGCCCGCCTCGTCGACGGCAAGATTGTCGGCGACAAGATGTCCAAGAGCCTGGACAACTACGTGGGCGTCAGCGAGCCGGCGGACGCGATGTTCGGCAAGCTGATGAGCATCACCGACGACCTGATGTGGCGCTACTACGAGCTCTTGTCGTCGAAGACGCTCAAGGAGGTCACCGAGCTGAAGGCCAAGGTCGCCAGTGGTGAGGTGCACCCCAAGGCCGCGAAGGTGGCCTTCGCCCGGGAGATGACGGCGCGCTTCCACGACGAGGAGGCGGGCCGCAAGGCGGAGGAGGACTTCGAGAAGCGCTTCGCGAAGAAGGAGGTGTCCACCGAGTCGCTGACCGTGGTGGAGGTGGCGCTGGAGGGCGCGGCGGCGCTGCCGGTGACGAAGGTGCTCGCCGAGGCGAAGCTGGTGGCGTCGTCGACCGAGGGCCGGAAGATGATCACCCAGGGCGGCGTGCGGGTGAACGGCGAGAAGGTGGCGGACCCCAAGGCGGAGCTGTCCGCCGGTGAGTACACGCTCCAGGTCGGCAAGCTGAAGCTGGCGCGCGTCAAGCTGGCGTGAATTCCCACCAGGGGCGGTGCGTCCCAGGTGCCCGAGGAGTGGCCCGTCCCGTCCCTCGTGTCGAGGGGCGGGGTGGGATTGGGCTACAGTCCCGCGCACCATGCGTCTTTCCGCCGCCCTGAGCCTCGGTCTGCTGCTGAGCGCCCTGCCCGCCCTCGCGGGCCCGGGGGCCTTCGTCTCCGAGTCCTCCGTCGACGCGGTGGAGCAGCCCGAGTCCTCCCGCGTCATGTTCACCGTGGAGGCTGGGAAGACGTATCCGTTGCTCAAGAAGGGGGGCCCCGGCAGGGCCTGGTGCAAGCTGCGAGGCGCCTCCGCCGAGGGCTGGGTGCTGTGCGAGGGCGCCGAGGAGTCCGCGGCCCCTTCGGCCCCGAGCGCCGCCACGCTGGCCGCCGCGGACCGCGCGGATGCAGCGGACCGGGCACGCAGTCGTGAGAAGCAGCTCGCGGAGCGTGATGAGTCGAACGGCGCGCCCGTGGTCGTCACCGCGCCGAGCGCCGAGGCTCCCCGCTACGCCGAGGCGAAGCCCGCCGTGTCGTGGAAGCCGGCCACGGGTTGCGCGACGACGTGCTCGCGAGAGCCGCTGTTCGCCAGGCCCCCTCCCCTGTCGGCGATGGACCGGGAGGTGTTGGATTTGTGCCCCGCGCGGCCGGACGTGAGTGTGAGCGCGGCGGACGTGCGGCGCTTCGTCACCCGGCACTACGACGACGCGCGGCTCCAGACGGCGCTATCCGCGGCGGGGCGTCCTGGGAATCGGCAGGCGAACATCGACTGGCTGACGAGCCTCTGGGTGAGCACGGGGCCTCGCAACGCCTTCACGCACGTGTTCTGCGGGGACGACTGGCAGCGCGGCCCCATCGGCGGACTGCACTTCCTGCCGCGCTATGCGCAGCTCGAGGCGGAGGGCCGCATCTGCTACGGCGGCCCGGTGCGCGGGGGCTCCGCGAAGACGAAGGAGCAGTACCTCATCCGCTTCCAGGGCGTGGCGCCGTGGTCCTGCGGCGAGAAGCGCGTGGGCGGGTTCACCGACGCGCACGACGCCGTGGGCCTGCTGTCGATTGGGACGCGGGCCTTCGCGCGCTGCTGCGCTCGGGATGGGGCGAAGAAGGAAGGTGGCGTGTACGCCGCGAAGGACCTGGGCAACACGCGCTGGCAGATCTGGTGCGGCACGCGCAACGGCACCTACGGTATCGCCACGCTGCACCCCACGGACAACGCCGCCACCTGCGGCGAGTAGCCGCTCCGCTGGCGGGCTGTCGCGATGGGCTCGTCGCGACATGCCCCATGGAGCCACTCCAGCATCCTCACGGACCGTGGCCAGCACGGCCCTTCTCACGGACGCGTGATCTCGCGCTTGGGACGACCCAGCGGCCAGCTCCGCGAGATAGGTGACGTCCACGGCAGCGCCGTCAGGGCGCGACGTACTCGCGAGGCCGGTAGCCCAGCCGCATGACTTCGAGCTGCCCGTGCGCGAGCGGGTCCTGGAACACGCAGACCAGGTCGGGCCGGTCTTCACAGGCCGAGGGCACCATCCACTTGCGGATGCGCTGGATGAGCTCGTCACTCATCGTCCTGTCCGCGAAGCGCTCGTAGCGGACGTGGATGAAGCGCGACAGGGCCAATGGGGCCATCCACGACGTCGTCGCCGCGGTGATGGGGAAGATGTCCACGCCGAAGCTGTCCACCTGGAGCCACGGCGTCGTGTTGTGCGTGAAGGGCCGCGTCGGAATCACGCCGCTGTTCAGGTACACGTCGACGTTCTCACGCGCGGGCCACCCTTGCAGCTTCGACGTGTCTCCCCTCCCCGAGACATCGAGTCCTGACTCGAGCGTCGTGAAGAAGCCCACGCGCAGCCGGTTCGGGTACTCCGCCGATGGGAAGTCGTAGGGGGAGTCCAGCGGGTCCTTGGCGTCGATGGCGGCCTGCGCGGTGAAGACGCCGGGTGTCGCGAAGAGCACCTGGGTGATGGGAGCGTAGGCCGCCAGCTTCGCGCGGAGGACTTCGACGCCCGGGACCTCTCCCGCGCAGCGATAGGGCCAGGTGAGTCGCAAGGTGTCGATCGTCTCCCCCAGGCTCAGGTTCACGAAGCGGACACGATGTCGCTCCATCAGATTTCGCAACCCCGTGGCCGCGCGCTGCGCCCTCCCCCGCAGCCGCTCCAGGGCCCCCGGCTCACCGGTGGGCTCGCAGAACTCCGAGCGCGACAACCAATAGAGGCTCGGATGGCGCATCAAGACGATGGGCTGCTGGGGGTTGGCCTCCGCCAACAGGGACAGCACGGTGCTTCCGTGTCCCACGCTCTGCCGACTGATAGCGGGGTAACTGGACTGGAGCGGCTGAGCCAAGGGGCGCAGCACCTCGGCCGGAATGAAGTCCTCGGTGGCGAAGGTGGTCAGCGCCTCGTGGAGCTTGGGAGGAAGCGACCAGCCCGGGTCCACCTCGATGACGTCGCCCCCCTCCAACGCCTCGTAGTACCCGAGGATCCGGTTGCGATAACGGAGCACCCTCGGGGGTAACGTCGGAAAGTCGTCGACGATGAGCAACGCCTCACCCGTGCCGTCCTTCATGGCGAAGTCGCGCGTCGGCGCGAAGGACACCGCCATCACGGGACACCCCCGAGGATCCTCCCCCTGGTAGCACGTATCGGCGAGGACCTCCGTCCTCAGCGTCTCCAATCGCGCGGCACGCTCGGGGGACAGCCGGTACGCGGGAACAGGCGCAGGAGGCTCGCCGTCGGAGCACGCCACCCCGAGGCACAGCAGCAGCCACCCACCCGACCGACACAGCCTGCGCGACAAGGACATGACCCGACTCGCTTCCAGGGGACCCGGGCCCGCTCGGCCCGGGCCCCGGAGCGAGCCTACTTCGCCGCGCCCACCGTGATCACCGCTCCCGAGGAGTACGCGGTGAACTCCGGCGCGTACATGGACTGCACGGTGGCGGGCCCCACGCGGAAGGTCCCCGCCATGTTGGCGCGCAGCCGGTACTTGAAGGTGTATTCACCCGCGGGCAGCCACTCGAAGAAGAAGTTCGAGCCCGAGTCCCGCGTCTCCTCGTACCAGACGATGCCCAGGTCCCACTGGTGCCGTGACTGCACGTTCTCCGGCTCCAGGCCCGCGGCGCGCGGGTCTCTCAGGTGGACGTACTCCGCCGCGTGCTTCGTGCGCAGCGACAACTGCACCTCCACCTCGTCACCCGGGGCGAGCATCGCGCCTTCCTTCAGCGGCTGGAGCACCACCTGCTTGCCCTCGCGCTCGCGACGGAAGTAGCGCCGCGACACCTGGAAGAAGTCACCCCGGTCCTCGTCGGGCAGCTTCTCCGTGGAGAAGTGCCACGTGGCGGACGCGAAGGCGAAGCCCTTGGTCGTCTTCTCCACCACCACGCGGCTCATCGTCTCCGGCTGGAGCTCCGGCCCGGGCACCACGACCTGGTTCTTCTTCCCCGTGGACACGTCCGGCGCGAACTCCATCCGCACCACGCGCGGGCCCACCGTCACCTTCGCGTCCTCGCGGATGCCCAGCGCGCCCTCGGCCTCCAGGTACTTCACCAGCGCGTACAGCGCCTCGGCCGTGGCCCGCGTGGACTTCCAGTGGTTGAGCTTCTTGTCGAGCAAGAGCCACTGCACCAGGCCCTCGCGTCGCGAGTCCTTCGGCTTGAGCTCCGTCAGCGTGCGCAGCGCGAAGGCGTGCGTCTCCGTGGTGTCGTTGTACCAGAGCCAGCTACGGTCCTCCGGCGCCCAGTACGTCCCGAGCTCCTCGCTCGTCTTCGCCGAGTCCATCACGCTGTCCCAGACCTTCAGCGCGTCCGCGTTGCGTCCCGCGCGCTTGAGCGTCAGCGCCAGGTAGCCCTTCAGGTAGGGCGAGTGCTTCTTCCAGTGCGTGAAGCTGAAGGCGAGCATCGACTTGCGCTCGTCCTCGGTCAGCGCGTCGCCGGTGTAGCTCGCGTTCGGGTAGTTGGACGCCACGTAGTTGAGGAAGGTGAGGAACTCCCAGCCCATCCCCTTCTTCATCAGCTTCTCGGAGTACTCCTCACGGAAGTGCCGGGCCACGTACTCCCAGGCACTGCTCGTCATGTCCGCGGGAACCTCCACGCCGTACTCCATGGCGCGCGACAGGCCGTGGAGGATGTAGAGCGTCATGTACGGCGACGGCGGGCCACCCGGCCACCAGGGGAAACCGCCGCTGGAGGTCTGCGCCTTGCGCAGCTTCGCCATCGCCGAGTCCCGCTCCGCGCGCGCCACCTTCGGGTCCAGCACCTTCACCAGCCCCGCGTTGCCCTCGCGGCCGCCCTTGGCCATCTCCAGCCAGGGCGTCTCCTCCAGGGCCATCTTCCGGTTCGGGTCCACCGAGTCCCAGGTCTCGAACTGGGTCTCGCGCTGGCTCATCTCCTTCGCCATCTTCGCGACGGCCGGGTACTTGTCGTAGAGGCTGCCCAGGATGCCGGAGGACACGAAGCGGTTGAGCGTCTGCTCCGAGCACTCATAGGGGTAGTCCACCAGGTACGGCAGCGCCTGGAGCGCGGAGTAGAAGAGCTGCGTGTCCACCGTGACGACCAGCTGCTCGTTCACGCGCGTGGAATCGCCGCCCTTCTTCAAGTCCTCGAAGGTCATCGTCTTCGAGCCCGGGCCCTTGAGCGTCACGAAGCGCGACTGCGCCAGGTGCACGCGACCGGGCAGCACGGGCAGCGGGCGCAGCTCCCCATCGCTCAAATCACCTGAACGGGCCTCCACCCGGAAGGCCACCTGCCCCACGCGCGTCGGCGTGGTGAGCGGGAAGCGCAGGCTGGTCCCCCGCCCCGCCGCCACCGTGAAGGTCTGCGACGCGTTCTTCACGCCGAACTCCGCCAACAGGCTCTTGCGCGTGTCCGGGTCGACGATGTCCAGCGTGAGCGTGCCCTGCTTGGGCTGCTCGGAGGCGTTGTTCACCACCACCTCCAGCACCGCGAGGTCTCCCTCACGCAGGAAGCGCGGCACGTACGGCCGCACCATCAGCTCCTTGATGCTGCGCGTGGTGCGCTGCACCGAGCCGCCCTTCAAGTCCTTCGTGAGGCCGTGCACCCACACGCTCCAGGCCGTCACCGAGTCGGGCACCGTGAACTCCAGCGCCGCGGAGCCATCCTGGCCGGTGATGAGGTGCGGCACCCAGAACGCCGTCTCCGCGAAGTTGGAGCGCAGCCCCGCGGACGGCGCCTCGACCTGTCCACCTTCCGCCTTGGGCTTCTCGGCCTTCTGCTCCACCATCGCGCCCGGAGGCGCCGGAGGAGGCGGCGGTGGCGCCGCGGCATCCGCCTCGTTTCGCTCCCGCCGCGACTCGGCCATCACCGTCGCCGCGGAGGGACTGGCGACACCCCCGAGGCTGCCACGAGCGGCCTTGTACCGACGCCCGGGCCCGCCCACGCCGTAGCCATCATCGAACCGCAGCCGGTCCGGCGAAGGCGGCGACCACGAGGCGTAGTTCCCGTAGTCCTCCGACACCAACCACTGGGCATGCGACATGGACAAGGAGGTGCCCAGATCCACCGACGCCACGCGGCTGGGATAGAGGCTGGACACGCTCGGCGGGCTGTGGGGCGCGAACAGGTCCAACGACTGGTCATACATGTACGCGAGCAGCTCCGCGGTGGCCGAATCCACCTTCGCGCCGTTGGGCCCCTTCACCGTCACGCGCCAGGTCTCCTTCGCGCCCGGGCGAATCTTGTCGCGGAAGGTGGAGAACTCCAGTTGCAGGTCCTTGTTGTCCCATGGGACGTACACGTGCTCGGTGAAGCGCAGGAACTGCCAGTCGCGCACCGCCACGAGCACCGCCGTGAAGCCGCCCCGGAGCTCCTCCGTCACCGGCACCTCGACCAGGGCGGAGGACTCACCCGCCACCAGCACCTTGCGCAGGATGCGCTTCTCACCCTGGTACAGGTCCAACATCAGCGGCTGTCCCTCGAAGCCGGACGTCGCCAGCAGCCGGACCTTCTCCCCCACGCGCGCCGACGACTTCTCCACCACCAGCGTCGCGGCGAGCTCGGCCGGCGCACGCGTCCCCGCCACCAGCAGCTCGCGCGCCACCGTGAAGGTCTGTCCGAAGGCGTCCTTCGTCTCGTAGTGCAGCCGGTAGGCACCCGCCGGCAGCGCGGGCAGCGTCACGCGGGCCAGGCCGTCCTTGTCGTGCTGGACCTCGCCCTTGGCGCGCTCGGCGCCATCCGCCCATCGCGCCATCACCGAATCAGGCTTGTACGTCTGCGTCCAGCGCGGCTGCACCGAGTCGCCCGGCGTGGGCGAGGGCGCGGCGGCGGGGTCCACCTTCAAGTTCGGCGGCGTGGGAATCGGCTCGTCCGCGGGAAGCAGCGGCTGCGCGGGCTGCTTGAGCGCCACCAGGCGCCAGCGCCCCGCGCCCGGCTGCGGCGCGCCGTCCAGGGTAGAGCGCACCAGCCGCACCTCGGCCCGCGTCCCCTCGGACAAGAAGCCCGTGTCCGTCTCCACGCGCCCCTCCACCGCGACGAAGCCCAGGCGGAACGCGCGCTCCGCCGAGCGCGTCTCACCCCCCTCGTCCGTGGCGTCCGCCTCCACGCGGTAGCGCCACGTCAGGCCGGGCGTGCCCGCCGAGCGCTCGTCCGCCTCCGGCGTGAAGGTGATGTCGAAGCCACCATCCTCCTTCACCGACGACGAGCCCGCGGCGACGAGCTGCCGCTGCTGCGAGACGAAGCGCGTGTCGTACCACCACCACCAGGGCAGCACCGGCTCGCGGTACGCGCGCCAGCGCACCGTGCCGGACGCCACGGGCAGCCCGAAGTAGTAGCGCGCCTCGCCCTTGAAGGTCGCCGGGCGGTTGAGCCGCATCGGCGCGTCCGGGTCCTTCAGCGACACCTCGAAGGTGGGCCGCTTGTACTCCTCCACGCGCACCGCCGCGCCGCCGCCCGACTCGACCTGCACCTGCCACGCGCCCAGCAGCCGCCCCGTGGGAATCGTGAACTCACCCGCCGCCGAACCGAAGTCGTTGGTGCTGACCTCCTTCGAGGCCACCTCCTGGTAGTTCGGGTCCATCAGCCGGACCTTCAAGGGCGTGCGAGGCAGCGTCTCGTAGCGCGCCGACTCCGTCTGTCCGGAGTACGCCACCACCTTCCACTGCAGCTTCTGCAGCGGCCGGTAGACGCTGCGGTCCGTGAAGACGAGCGACGACACGACCTGCCGCGGCTCCGAGTGGGGATAGAAGTTCACCCCGTTGAGCAACATCAGCGCGGACTTCCCCTCGCCCAGCACCAGGATGTAGCTCTGGTAGGGCTGGCCCTTGGGCGCGGGGAACGTCACCTCGCCCTGGGCATTGGTCTTCGCCCGCGCCACGGTGCGGAAGCCCTGGCGGTACTCCATCTGGACCAACCGCACGGACACCTCGGGCGTGGCGACGCCTGTGTCGCCCTTCACCACGCGCGCCTCCACGCTCTGCCCTCGCGCGTTGCGGGTGACGGCCACCCACGGCGTCACCGACAGGAACGAGGCCTCGATGCGGTTGGTCTTGTCACGGAAGTCCTCGCGCGCGGAGGCGACGATGACGTACGTGCCCACGTCCTTGAGCGGCGGCGTGACGAAGGTGCGGTGCATCTGGAAGTCGGGCGTGGCGGGCAGCTGCGTGGTCCACGAGGCCACGGGCTTCAGGCTCCGGATGAGGCGCAGCAACTCGTTGCCGTACGGCAGAAGGTTGTAGTCGTCGACCTTCTTCAGCCGCGCCTCGACATCCAGCGGGTACGCGCGGAAGTAGAGCACAGGCACGTTGCGGTGGGAGACTTCCACGGAGCGACGGTTCGCCCCATCCGACTGCATGGAGACGACGCGGAAGTCCGGCGCCTCCAAAGACTCCACCAGCGTCCGGCACCGCGAGGCGCCCAGCGACTTGGGGTGCGCCGCCATGCCCTCCTTGCCGAGCGCGTGCGCGCGCACCGCGTGGCCCGCCGCGTTCTCCTGCTCCGCCAGCAACCCCTGCCCCATGGACCACCAGGGCACGTCCTTGAACGCCGCCAGGTGCGCGGACAGGTGCTCGCGGATTCGCGTGCGATCATCGGCGTCGGTGATGTGCTGGTGGAGGACCTCGTAGCGACGCAGGCGCGCCTCGAGCGCCGCCTCACGCCGTCCGCCCGCGCGGTGCCAGGACTCCAGATCGCCCAGCACCGAGGCCACCTTCACCAGCGGGTGGATGTTCGGGTCCGTCAGGTCCACCACCGGCGAGCCCTCCAGCAGCGAGCGCAGGTCCAGCTTGAAGACCTCGTTCGCCTGCTCGGGCAGCCAGTGCGTGCTGTCCGCGAGCAGCTCCACGCGCATGTACGTGACGGCGTCGCGCAGCGTGGGACGGATGCCTTCCGGGTACGTGTTCGGCTGCACGTACTCGGACAGCACCTTCACCGGCTCCTGGCCCAGCGCCTGGCGCTGCTTCCAGACCTCCTCGTACGCGCGCTGCGCCTCGGTGATGAGCTGGGTGTACGTCCACGCCTTCAGGTCCACCGGCCCCGAGGACGCCACCTGCTCACGCTGCCGGACCTCCCAGCTGTAGACGCGCGCGTACGTGACGAGCGAGTTGGCGTAGTAGAGGTTCAGCGTGGCGCGGGCCAGCTGTCCCTTGGGCCAGGGCTCCTCGCGCAGGAATCGCACCGCCGTCTCGTACCCGTGCAGGGCCCTGCGCAGGCGCACCGTGCGCAGGAGCGCGCGGGCCCACTCGGCCTCGTCCTGTCCCTCACGCGCCTTGACGAGCCGGGCCTCCGCGCCCTTCGCGGCGGCCTCGTATTGCTGATTCGACTCCAGCGCGTCGATGTCCTTCCACGAGGGAGGCGCCTTCGCCGCCGCGGCGCCGAGCGCGGGCGGGGCGAAGAGCAGCAGGGACAACAACGACAGCGCGACGGTGGATGCCCAGGTCCGGAGGGTGTGGTGCATGGTCGGCACTCTAGACACAGGTGGCCGCCCCACCGTTCCACAATGCGGATCAACTCGCGGGGGCAGCCCCCTCCGACGGCGCCTTGCGGCGCAGCCCCACCAGGTAGACCTCCATGCTGGCGCCGCGCGTCGCCTCGGGGCGGACCACCTTCACCTCCTCGAAGAGGGCGCGCACCTGGTCGCGGAAGTCCTCGAAGTCGCCCCCCATGAACACCTTCGCCACGAAGGACGAGCCGGGCCGGCCCCGCTTCTGGGCCAGCTCCAGCGCCTTGCCCGCCAGCCGCAGGCTGCGCGCCTCGTCGGTGGCCTTGATGCCGCTCGTCTTGGGCGCCATGTCGGAGATGACCGCGTCGAACAGGCCGTCATGCAGCGCGGTGAGCTTCGCGTCGAAGTCGTCCGCGAGCACGTCCAGCACCGCCGTGCGCACGTGCCGCTGGGTGAAGGGACGGATGGCGACGATGTCCACGCCAATCACCTGCCCCGCGCCGCCCACCGCGTCCGCGAGAATCTGGAGGAACCCTCCAGGCGCGGCCCCCAGGTCCAGCACCACATGGCCCTTCTTCACCATGGGGAAGCGTTTGATGAGCTCGTCGACCTTGAAGGCGGACCTCGCTCGGAGGCCCTCCTGCTTGGCTTTCTGGAAATAGTGGTCTTTAGGACGGTAGGGCTTGCCCATGTCAGGGGGGCTCCCTACCATCCGCTACTGTCTTCGGGAAGCCGGGGCAGTCGTGGGTGTCGAGGCCCGCGCAATGGCGATTCCGGAGGACGAGGCGATGGGCACCCGGAGCTTGACGCTGGCGCTGTGCTTCACCCTGCTCTGCTCGGGCGGGGCGGTCTACTGCTACACCCGGGCGCACGCGCTCCAGGTGCAGGGGCAGTGGCTGATGGAGCGCGGCACCGCCCAGGCCCAGGAGTACGCCCACCGGCTGGACGACAAGGCCGCCGCCGCCCAGCTCAAGACGTTCTCCGAGCGTCGCGGGGTGATGGAGAAGGCGCACCTGTGGGAGCGCGGGATGATGCTGGCCGTGCTGGCCGCCGCCCTGTCCCTGGTGGGCGCCTACGTGCTGTTCCTCCTCAAGCGCCTGGATGATCAGCTCCTGGACGCCCTCGGGGAGCTGCGCCCCTCCGCGCCGCCCTCGCCCGCTCCCTCGGAGCGCACGCCGGCGCTCGTGTCCAGCCTCCAACGGTAGGGCTCCCGGCCGTCACGCCGCGCTGGCACAATGTCCCCCCTGCTCTTTCGCGGAGGTGGTCATGGCCGGCTGTGCGCACTGTGGACACACGCTCGACATCATCGCCAACCAGGTCGGACGCAGCGACACGTGTCCGAAGTGTGACGAGGACGTGCGCTCGTGCCGCAACTGCCGGCACTACGACGCGAGCTTCGCCAAGGAGTGCAAGGAGCCCTTCGCCGAGGTGCCCTCCGACAAGGACGGCGCCAACTTCTGCGAGCTGTTCCAGATTGGCGAGGGTGGCCTGCACGCGAAGGCGAGCCGCGACGCGCTCATGAGCGCCGCCGAGGCCCTGTTCAGGAAGCGCTGAAGGCCCCTCCGAGCGCCCCGGCCCCGGGCCCGTGATAGACGGGCGGGATGAACCGAAACCTGATCGGACTGCTGGCGCTGCTCGTGCTCCCTGGCTGCTACACGGCCGCCGCCACCACCGCCCCCGTGCCCAAGGAGCGGGCCACGGAGTGCGCGAAGATCTGCACGGACCTGGACATGGAGCTGGGCGCGGTGGTCGTCATCCGCAGCTCCGCCGGGTGCGTGTGCTCGCCCAAGGACAAGGCGGCGACGCCCGAGGGCGCGGGGGCCGCGGCCGCGGGGAGCGCCGCGGCGCAGGTGCTCGAGCAGGAGCAGGAGAGCGGCACCTACGCCTCGCAGCAGAGCGGCATCTGAGCAAGCAGCGCCCGGGCGGACCGGGCCCCCCCCGTCCGCCCGAGCCCGCTCACGGTCGTCAGAAGCCGTAGAGCTTGGAGATGATCTCCTTCATCACCTCGGAGGTGCCGCCGCCGATGGTGATGAGGCGCACGTCGCGCCACATGCGAGCGACGGGCGTCTCCTCGACGTAGCCCATGCCGCCGTAGAACTGCTGCGCGTCGTAGGCCACGCGCTGGGCCAGGTCGCCCGCGAACAGCTTCGCCATGGAGATCTCCTTCACCGGATTCTCCTTCCGGTCGAAGAGGTCCACCGCGTGGTACGTCAGCCGCTTCGCCGCCTCGATGGCCGTCAGGTGCTCCACGAACTTGTGGCGCCACACCTGGAACTTCATCAGCGGCCGGCCGAACGCCTCGCGCTCGTTGCCGTACTGGATGGCGTCCTCCATCATCCGCTCCATGCCGGCCACCGCGGTGATGGCGCCCACCAGGCGCTCGCCCTGGAAGTTCGTCATGATGTGGTAGAAGCCCTCGTTCTCCTCGCCCAGCACGTAGCGCGCGGGGATGCGGCAGTCCTCGAAGTAGAGGACGGCGGTGTCCGAGGACAGGTTGCCCACCTTGTCGAGCTTCTTGGAGACGCCGAAGCCCTTCACGTCCGTGGGGAACGTCACCAGGGAGATGCCGCCGTAGCCGGCCTCGCCCGTGCGCACCGCCAGCGTGATGAAGTCCGCGCGCGTGCCGTTGGTGATCCACATCTTCGAGCCGTTGATGACGTAGTCGTCGCCGTCCCTGCGCGCCGTCGTCTTGATGCTCGCCACGTCGGAGCCGCAGTTCGGCTCGCTCACGCCCAGCGCGGCGATCTTCTCGCCCTTGAGCGCCGGCTCCAGGAACTCCTTCTTCTGCTCGTCGGTGCCGATCTCGTTGATGATGGGCGTGGCCATCTGGCTCTGCACCAGCAGCGCCATGTTCACGCCCGCGTTCTTGCTGTAGCTGAGCTCCTCGCAGAACGCCGTCACGTACCAGTAGTCCAGGCCACTGCCACCGAAGCGTGGATCATGGTTGATGCCGAGGAAGCCCAGCTCCGCGCACTTCTTGAACAGCTCGCGCGGGAAGATGCCGGCCCGGTCCCACTCCAGCCCGTACGGCGCCATCTCCTTGTCGACGAAGGCTCGCACCGTCCTGCGAAACGCCTCGTGCTCCTCGGTGAACGGGTTCGGCATGCACACTCCTCCCTGGAGAAATCCCGGGGTACCTCGGGGGATTGATTCGCGAATCAATACGCACCCCCGTCCGGTGGGCAACACCCGTGACGCAACCGGCAGAGTGACGCAGTGAGCCAACCTGCTCGCCCTCCAGGGCAGGTCCCGCAGAAAGTCCTGCTTGCCCGGTAGGCAGGTGTTAGGTAGGCCCGGCAGGAGATAGTCCGCATCACGGAGTATCCCCTTGACAGACAGTTCAGTCTCTGTAGTTTCTGGGGCGCAGAATTTCCATGGCATCAAGCCGGAGCAGCGACCTGGAGGAGTCCAGGTCACGCGAGCCGGCAGGAGCAGGACGATCGTGATTCGACGCATGTGGATGGCCGCGGTGCTGGCGGCGGTGGTTTTGACGGGCTGCGGCAAGGGTGGAGCCCAGCCGACGCTGCCTCAGCAGACGGGCCCGGCGGCGATGGGCGTGAGGGCGATTGCCCCCGCCACGGAGCTGGAGGCCAGCGTGACGCGCGTCACCGGTCAGGTCCGCTCCAAGCAGGAGGCGACGCTCAGCCCCCAGGCCAGCGGCACCATCGCGAAGATGCTGGTGAAGGTGGGCGACAAGGTGAAGAAGGGCCAGGCCCTGGCGGTGCTGGACACCTCCAACATCCTCATCGGCGTGGAGCAGGCGCGCGCGGTGAAGGCGGCCGCCGAGGCCGGGCTGCAGCTGGCGACGAACAACCTGGAGCGCACCCGCAAGGTGGCCGAGGGTGGTGGCATCGCGGCGGCCGGGTTGGATCAGGCGGAGATCGGCCAGAAGCAGGCGGCGGCCCAGGCGGCCCAGGCCACGGCGGCGCTGCGCATGGCGGAGGAGAACCTGCGCGACATGTCCATCGTCGCCCCGTTCGACGGCGTCATCACGGCCCGGCTCAAGAGCCTGGGTGACTCGGTGTCCATGACGCCCCCCACCGCGGTCTTCACCCTGGTGGACACCACGGGCCTGGAGGTCCGCGCGCTGGTCCCCGAGTCCGTCGTGGACAAGGTCAAGCCGGGCGCGAAGACGCACGGCACGGTGAGCCCCAGCGGCATGCGCTTCGAGGTGCAGGTGGCCACGGTGGGCGCGGTGGTGGACGCCACCAACCGCACCGTGGAGGTGCTGGCGGACGTGGTGGGTGACACGACCAACCCGCTGCGCCCCGGCGCGCTGGTGGACCTGGACTTCTCCAACGTCGCGGACCAGGCGGACGACAAGGGCCTGTTCCTGCCGACGCAGGCCGTCTCCGCGCGAGGCCAGGAGGGCTTCGTGTGGGTGGTGCAGGACGGCACGGTGCGCAAGCGCGACGTGCGCGTGGAGCGCGTGCTCCCCGGCTACGTGCGCGTCCTCCAGGGGCTCAGCGCGGACGAGCGCGTGCTCGCCGACTCCTCCCTGGACGTGAAGGAGGGCACGGCCGTCCGCGTGGTGCAGTGACGTCCCGCCCTCCCCCCTCCAGACTTTTCAAGGGAGCTCCATGAGCCCGCTCAAGACATTCATTTCACGACCCATCTTCACCGCCATGTTGATGATGGCGGTGGTCGTGTTCGGCATCAACGCATACCCGCGCATCGGCGTGGACCAGTTCCCGGACGTCGACTTCCCCGTCGTGACGGTGACGACGGTGCTGCCCGGCGCCGACCCGGAGACCATCGAGAAGAACGTCAGCGATCCGCTGGAAGAGGCGCTCAACACGCTCAACGGCGTGGAGCAGCTTCGCTCCATCAACATGGAGAGCGTGTCGCAGATCGTCGTGCGCTTCACCCTGAACACGGCCGTCGACGTGGCGGCGCAGGACGTGAGAGATCGCGTCCAGGCGACGCTGAGCAAGCTGCCGAACGAAATCGAGACGCCCGTCGTCGAGAAGTTCGACATCGGCGCGGCGCCCATCGTCACCCTGTCGCTGTCCGGCGCACTGCCCATCCAGGAGCTGACGCGGACGGCCGAGGACCTCGTCAAGCCGGCGCTGCAGCGTCAGCCGGGCGTGGGCAGCATCGACGTGACGGGTGGCCGGGAGCGTGAAATCCAGCTCGTGGTGGACCCGGACCGCCTGCGCGGCTTCGGCATGGCCATCAGCGACGTGAGCCAGGCGGTCAAGGCGCAGAGCCTGGACATGCCGGGTGGTCGCACCATGGACTCGGGCCGTGAGCGCGTGCTGCGCCTGACGTCCGAGGCCAAGAGCGTGGACGACATCCGCAACATCATCCTCACCAACACCAACGGCGCGCCGGTGCGCGTGCGTGACGTGGCGGACGTGGTGGACGGTCCGGAGGAGGCGCGCGGCGCGGCGAAGAACGGCGACCGCAGCGCGGTGGCGCTCATCGTGCGCAAGCAGTCCGGCTCCAACACGGTGCAGGTGGCCGAGCTCATCAAGGAGTCGCTGGCGGACATCAACAAGCAGCTGCCCGAGGGCATCCTCATCGAGACGGTGTCGGACAATTCGCGGTTCATCCGCTCGTCCATCGCGTCGGTGCAGTTCGACCTGGTGCTCGGCGGTGTGCTCGCCGTGCTCATCGTGCTGGTGTTCCTGCGCAACCTGAACTCGACCATCGTCGCCGCGATCGCGCTGCCGGTGTCCATCGTCGGCACGTTCGCGGTGATGGCGGCGCTGGGCTTCACCTTCAACATGATCACCATGTTGGCGCTGACGCTCTCCATCGGTCTGCTCATCGACGACGCCATCGTGGTCATCGAGAACATCGTGCGTCACATGGAGGAGGGTAAGTCCCCCATGCAGGCGGCCATGGACGGCGCCGGGCAGATCGCCGTCGCGGTGCTCGCGGTGACGCTGGCCATCGTGGCGGTGTTCATCCCCGTGGCCTTCATGGACGGCATGATGGGCAAGTTCTTCTACCAGTTCGGCGTCACGGTGGCGGTGGCCACGCTCATCTCCTACGCCGTGTCCATGACGCTCACGCCGATGATGTCGTCGCGCCTGCTTCGTCATCACGGCCAGCCGACGGGCCTCTCCGCCAAGGTGGAGAAGGTGCTGGTGGGCATGGAGACCGGCTACCGCAACCTGCTGGCCGGCATCCTGCGTCGCCGGGCGCTGACGCTGATCATCGCGGTGGGCGTGCTGTTCGCCACCTTCGCGATGGCGCGCTTCCTGAAGTTCACGTTCATCCCCGAGCAGGACAACGGCAACATCAAGATGACGGTGGAGCTGCCCATCGGCTCGACGCTGCAGGAGACGCAGGCGGAGCTGGACCGGCTCGACGCCGTCATCCGGCCGCTGCCGGGCATCGCCTCCACCTTCTCCACCGCCGGTGGCGGCGTGCAGGAGGAAGTGCACAAGGGCGAGCTTCTCATCAACCTGGTGAACGTGAAGCTGCGCGGCTACACGCAGAGCGAGCTGAAGACGTACCTGCGCCAGAACATCAAGGCGCCCCCCGGCATCCACCTCGCGGTGCAGGACATCTCGCCGGTGGCCGGTGGCGGCTCGCGGACGCAGGCGGTGCAGTTCAACCTGCGCGGCGACAACTGGCAGCAGCTCATCGAGACCGCCGACAAGGTGAAGGCGGCCATGGCCAAGAACCCGGGCCTGGTGGACGTCGACTCCACGTACCGCTCGGGCAAGCCGCAGTACGACGTGGAGGTGGACCGCGAGCGCGCCGCCGCCCTCGGCGTGCCGGCCGCGTCGCTCGGCGCCACGCTGCGTGCCTTCCTCGGCCGCGACAAGTTCATGGACTACCGCGAGGGGGGCGAGACGTACGAGGTGAAGCTGAGCCTGCCGCCCTCGACGCTGGCGTCCGCGGACTCGCTGGGCAAGCTCACGGTGCGCTCGCCGAGCGGCCAGCTGGTGGAGCTGCGCAACCTGGCGAAGATCACCCCGGCCGACGGTCCGGTGCAGATCGACCGCGAGGCGCAGAAGCGGCAGATCACCCTGCTGGCCAACCTGGCCAGCGGCTACCAGCTCTCCGAGGCCATCGCGTTCATGAACACGACGGCGCAGGAGCTGGCGCCCGCGGGCGTCATCCACGACTTCGAGGGTAACGCGAAGGAGCTCGGCAAGGCGGTGACGGCGTTCGTCTCCGCGCTGCTGCTCGGCATCATCCTCGTGTACATGATTCTGGCGGCCCAGTTCGAGAGCCTGGTCCACCCGTTCACCATCATGCTGTCCTTGCCCTTCGCCTTCATCGGCGCCATCGGCGCGCTGCTCATCACCGGGCAGGCCATGTCCATGTTCGCCCTCATCGGCGTCATCATGCTCATGGGTCTGGTGGTGAAGAACGGCATCCTCCTGGTGGACTTCACGCTGCAGCTTCGTGAAGAGGGCAAGACGGCCACGGAGGCGCTGCTCGGCGCCGCCCCGGTGCGTCTGCGTCCGATTCTCATGACCACCATCGCGATGATCGCCGGCATGGTGCCGGTGGCGATCGCCCGCGGTGACGGCGCCGAGACGCGCGCGCCCATGGCCATCACCATCATCGGCGGTCTCATCACCTCCACGGTGCTGACGCTGGCCGTGGTGCCGGTGGTGTACTCGCTGCTGGACCAGCTCACCGAGAAGTTCAAGCGCAAGAAGGGCCCGGGCTCCGCTCCGGACCACGGCACGCCGCACGCCGTGGACCCGCACAGCGGGAAGCCCGCGGTGGCCGCCGCCGCGCGAGTGGAGACGGCCTGATGCGAGTGCCGGCCAACAGACCGGCCCTCCGCGTGCAGCCGACGGGCGCGGGCGAGGAGGAGCTGGAGACCCCCGACGACGGGAGCACCTCGTACGAGGCGCCCCCCGAGGAGGACACCTCCACTCCCGCGTCGCGGCGGCTGCACGACCTCATCATCCAGCTCGGGCGCTACCGCTCGTTGAGGGATCCGCTGCACGGAATCTGCGAGAGCAACCAGCTCACCCCCACGCAGATCCACGTGCTGATGTGGCTGGGCAACGACGGCCCCACGCACGTGGGCGTCCTGGCCCAGCGGGTCGGAATCACGAAGAAGACCATCACCGGCGTGGTGGACCGGCTGGAGGACATGAAGATGGTGGAGCGCACGAGGGACGCCGAGGACCGGCGCGCCGTCGTCGCGCAGCTCACCCCGGAGGGCGTCAAGCTCTTCACCCTCATCAGCCGCAGCGTGGACCAGGGGCTGCGGCGGATGTTGGACCTGCTTCCCCCCGATGACCAGGAGGCCCTCTTCGGTCTCCTGGAGCGGGTGCTGAAGCGGCTCGGGACCACGCCCGAGCAGGCCGTCTAGGAT
Organism: Myxococcus guangdongensis; assembly: GCF_024198255.1. Lineage (NCBI taxonomy): Bacteria > Pseudomonadati > Myxococcota > Myxococcia > Myxococcales > Myxococcaceae > Myxococcus > Myxococcus guangdongensis. Next base: position 224,250 of record NZ_JAJVKW010000009.1, on the reverse strand, counting down.
GGACGAGCGCGCGTCGGGGGCGACCTTCGCCCGGCGCGCGCTCCGTCTCCTGGCGTGCCTCCCCTGTCTCTTCACCCCAGTGGCTCGAGCAGAGCCCTCGCCGCTCGCGCGTGAGCTGGCGTCCCGGTGCCGTGCGTGGGCCTCGGATGCGCGCGCTCCGTGGGCGCTCGCGCATGGCATGGCGCTGGACGGGCGTGCGTTCCGCGCGGCGGATGGACGGCTCGCATCGGAGGTCGTGGTGGCGGACTTCCTGCGCCGTGCGTCCGGGCGGGAACAACCCGCTTCGAGCCGGGTGGACGTCTACTTCGAGCCGTTCACGCCAGAGGGCACGCCGGTGGATCCGCATCCGGCGCTCCAGGTGAAGACGCTGCTTGCGTCCGGGTTGCCTTTGTCACAGCGCTTCAAGACGGCATGGGGCGAGGTGACGCTGCGCGAGCTCGTGGAGGACGTGAAGCTCGACTTCCGGATGGCGCAGGTGGAGTCCAGCGAGAGCGCGTGGATGCTGGAGGTGCTCTCGCTGAGTTCGCGGCCTGGGGACTCGTTTCGAGATTCGACGGGGCAACGGGTGAGTGTGGACGCGGTGATGACCCGCGCACTCGTGGCGCTGGAGGCGGCGAACGCGGAGCTGGCCGAGGGCCTGAAGGCGAAGAGGCCCGAGGTGCCCAAGCGGGGCCAGGGCATCTACGCGCATCCCTGTGGCGGGCTGCACTACTTCCAGGCGGTGGCCGGCTGGGCGCGCCACGCGTCGGTGCGCGAGGCCTGGAGGCAGCGGCTCGCGGCGCAGGTGGACGTGCTGCTGTATCGGCTGGACTCGGAGACGCGGCAGTACGAGTCCGCGTGGGCCTCGGCGCCCGCGGAGCGCGAGCGCGTCCTCGCGCAGATGCTGAAGTTCCAGGGGCACCTGCTGGAGACCCTCGGGCGCTTGAGGGAAGACATGGGCTGGCGCCCGACCCCCGCGCAGCAACAGACGGTGGAGCGGGCGCGCCGGTATCTGGAGAACACGGTGCGCCGGATGGACCAGACGGGCCTGCTCGCGGCCCCTGCCTCGGTGGCGGCGCGAGACCCGCAGCTCGCGCTCGACCTGGTGGGCGACACCTGCCACGCCGCCCGAGGAGAAGCGCTGTGGAGCCCCCGAGGCATCACACGCCCAGCCGCGCCATCTCCTCCTCGGTGAAGCCCGCCTCGGCGAGCACCTCGCGCGAGTGCTGGCCCAGCGCGGGCGGCTCGCGCAGCGGCGTGGGCCCCATGCGCAGCGGCGTCAGCAGGTGCGTCACCTTGCCCAATCGGGAGTCCTCCGCCTCGACGAAGAGCCCACGAGCCCGCAGCTGCGCGTCCTTCAGCACGTCGTCCCCTTCCGCCACCGGCTCCACGCACAGGTCCGAGCCCGCGAACTTCTCCGCCCAGTGCGCCAGCGGCTTCGACGCGAACAACTTCGTCAGCTCCGCCTTCACCCGCGCCCCCGCCTCCCCTGGCGCATACGCGTCCTCCATCAGGTCCGGCCGCTCCAGCCGCTCACAAACGCCCGAGAAGAACTTCGGCTCCAGCGCGCCCACCGCCAGCCACCGGTCATCCGCCGTGCGGTACAGGCCGTAGCACGCATACCCGCCGTTGAGCGCCTCGCGCCCGCGCTCCAGGGGCGCGCCCTGCTCGCCCATGAAGAGCCGCGCCGCCAGGTGCATGTGCAGGAACGCCGTGGACCCGTCCGTCATCGACACGTCCACGAAGCGCCCCTGCCCCGTGCGCTCGCGCTCGTACAGCGCGGCCAGGATGCCCACCAGCGCGAAGAGACTCCCGCCGCCGATGTCGCCCATCTGCACGCCCGGGAACGCCGGCGCCCCACCCGCCTCGCCGCCGTAGCCCAGGAGGCCCGCACGGGCGATGTAGTTCAGGTCATGCCCCGCCTTCAGCCGGTCCGGCCCCGTCTGCCCGTACCCGGAGATGGAGCAGAAGACGAGCCGGGGGTTCTCCGCGCGCAGCACCGCCTCCCCCACGCCCAGCTTGTCCATGACACCCGGACGGAAGCTCTCCACCAGCACGTCGTGCGTGCGCGCCAGCCTCTTGAGCGCCTCGCGCCCCTCGGGCGTCTTGAGGTTCAACGTCAACGAGCGCTTGTTCCGGTTGAGCCCGTAGAACAACGCCCCCACGTCGTCCCGCGACGGAGGCATCGCCCGGACGTAGTCGCCGCCCTCCGGCTCCTCCACCTTCACCACCGTGGCGCCCAGGTCCGCCAGCACCAGCGTGGCGTAGGGACCGGGCAACAGGCGCGACAAGTCCAGCACGCGCAAACCCTTCAGCGGCAACGTCGACATGGGAGTCTCTCCTGGAGGTGCTCGGGGGGCCCGAAACGACACGCGGCGCGCTCCCAAGGACGGGGGCGCGCCGCACGTGACTCACTCAAACGACCACTACCCCAGAATCTTCGCGAGCTTCATCGCGAGGCCCATGTCCATGGGCTTGAACTTCAGCTTGCCCTGCATGGCCGCCATCTGGGGGTTGAGCGTCTTGTTCTTGATCTTCACGAAGTCGTCGTTGCTCACCAGGATGGTCATCTTCGACGCACCCTCGTGGCCCGCGCTGACCCAGCCCGCATCCTTGGTCAGGTCCAGCGTCCACTTCCCGCCACCGTCACCGGAGACGTCGAAGTGGATGATGGCGTTGACCTCCTTCGCCAGCTCCGGCTTCGCCGTGAGCTTCTGCGGAATCTCGGTCTCGATGATTTCCTTCGCGGTCGTCATGGCTCGCTCCTTGGCCTGGTCGTTGATTGGAGAATCAAGACGGGGGGACCGTAATGTCGCCCCCCGGGTAGGTCAAGGCATCAGATGCGCCGTGTTCATCACGCGCTGGTCGTGTTCACCACCGACGAGGGCAGTGAGCGGCGCACCATGCTGAGCAGATCATTGAGCTCGAACGGTTTGGCCAGGTGCCCCACCGCGCCGATGTCCGCGGCCTTGCTGCCCACGTTGCGGTCCGCGCTGAGGACGATGAGGGGGATGTTCGCGATGGCCGGCGGCTTCTGGCGCATGCGCTGGGCGAACTCCCACCCGTCCATCACCGGCATCATCAAATCCAGCAGGATGAGGTGGGGGGGCTCCGGCTCGAGGCGCTCCAGGGCCTCCTTGCCGTTGCGCGCTCGGCGGATGACGAAGCCCTCGGCTTCGAGGATTTCGGAGAGGGCTTCGAGGATGTCCGGGTCGTCATCCACCACGAGGACGACAGGGGCACCATCAGGCTGTGTGTTAGGCGGAGTCAGGGCAGTCTCCCTCGGTGCGACGCTGGGGATTCTTCCACCATCCTCCCACCCGGCGGCGCAACAAAAACGCGCTCCCCGCACGCGGCGGGGGTGCACGTTGCAAAACCGACAGTCACGCCCCACCCTTTCCGTGACCTGCTGGACGGGAGGTGGAAAACGTGAGGAGCCCAGGGGAGATGGGAGCTGGCAGCACGGCGGAAGCGCCTGGCCTCGTCCTCGTCCCCACGCAGGGGCCGCCACGCCTGCTGGGCAGCCTGCTCCTCGAGCATCTGGGCCTCCAGGAGCTGCCCGCCGACGTGAGCTCCCTGGACGCGCTCCTGGGCGCCGCGGGCTTCCAGCGCCGCGCCGGGGACGCCCGCCTCTGGGAGAAGGACGACGACCGCGTCCTGCTCGCCGGAGAGGAGCCCCTGGGCGACGGAGGCCAGCTGTGGTGGACCTTCCCCGTGGCCTGGGACGAGGCCGACAACCGCCGGCGGGTGCGCTACCTGGGCATGGCGTCCCATGACCTGCGCGGCTCACTGGCCAACATCCGCTCCTATGCCGCGCTGCTGCTCAACGGACGCTCGCCGCTGGAGCCCAAGGTGCAGCGCGGGCTGGAGACCATCCTGCGCAACGCGGACCGCTCGCTGTCCTTCTCGCAGGACTTCTTCGACTCCAGCCGCGCCGACCTGGGCTCGCTCGCCTGCGAGCCGGAGCGCCAGTCGCTCCTGCCCCTGCTCGACGCGGCCATGGAGCGCCAGCGCGCGGCGGCCACCGCCGCCAACGTGGCGCTCGTGTTGGACCTGGACCCGAGCGAGCCCCAGCCCGAGGTGAGCGTGGACGGCGCCCGCATCCAGCACGCGCTGGAGGCCTTCATCCTCTACCAGCTCTCCCGCGCTCAGGCCGGGGAGGTCATCCACCTGCGCATCCACCCCGGCGCCCCTCGGGTGCGGGTGGAGGTGCGCCGCGAAGGGGTGCCGCTGTCGGACGAGGACGCCTCCGTCGTGTTCCGGCGCGAGGAGCGGGCCTTCCGGGAGAAGAAGCTGGAGGATCCGCTGCGCATCTACCTGGCCCGCCAGGAGGTGGAGGCGCACGGGGGGAGCGTGGGGGTGGAGACGGATCCGTCCGGCAGCTCCCTCTTCATCACCCTGACGGCGGTGCCGGGCGCCGTGCTCGCAGAGCCAGCGGCCCTCCAGGCATGACACCGCCGCTCTTGCTGGCGGTCGACGTCGCCCCCCGGTATGCTCCGCCCGTTTTCACGAAGGAGCCGTGATGCTGGGGCTGAAGCCGATGGAACTTCTTCTCATCCTGTTTGTGCTGCTGCTCCTCTTTGGAGCCACGCGGCTGCCGCAGCTCGGCTCGTCCCTGGGCAGCGCGATTCGCAACTTCAAGCGCGGCTTCGGCGGCGAGGACGACGCGGGGACGCCCGGCGGCGACAAGAAGGGCGGCAACCTGGCCAGCGGCGGCAACGCGGACAAGGACGTGAAGTCCTCGTCCCCCAGCAGCCACGCCTGAGCCCCGCTTCCTGAAGGGCCCTTGAAGCACGACGCCCGCTCCACCCCTTCTCGAGGGGCCGAGCGGGCGTTGACGTTTCCACCTGTCAGCCGGGCCCCCGGTCGACCGCACCGGGGGCGAGCGGCCGAGGCGCGCTACTCGACGACGGCCACGTTGTCGTACATGGCGTCGATCTGCGCCTTGTACTTCTGGCTGCACACCTTGCGCTTCACCTTGAGGGTGGGCGTCAGCTCACCGGACTCCTGGGTGAAGTCGGCGGACATGATGGTGAAGCGCTTGATGGTCGCGTACGGCGGCGAGTCCGCGTTCACCTTGTCCAGCACCGCCTTCACGGCCGCGTGGACCTCGGGGCGCTTCGCGTTCTCCGCGTAGGTGCCCACCGGGGCGCCCTTCTCCTCGAGCAGCTTCTTCGCCGTCTCCTCGCCCACGGTGATGAGCGCCACCAGGTACGGGCGCTTGTCGCCGTACACCATGGCCTGGCTGAGGATGGGGAACGTCTTGAGCGTGTTCTCGATGTTCTGAGGCGCCACGTTCTTGCCGCCCGCGGTGACGATGATGTCCTTCTTGCGGTCCGTGATGCGCAGGTAGCCGTCCGAATCCAGCTCACCGATGTCGCCGGTGTGGAACCAGCCGTCCGCCTCCAGGACCTCGGCCGTGGCCGTGTCGTTCTTGTAGTAGCCCTTCATGATGCAGGGGCCACGGGCGAGCACCTCGCCGTCAGCGGCGATCTTCACCTCGGTGCCCGGCATGGCGGGGCCCACGGAGCCGATCTTGATCTTGTTCGGGCGGTTCGCGTTGGTGGGCGCGGCCGTCTCCGTCAGGCCGTAGCCCTCCACCACCTTGAAGCCGAGCAGGTCGAAGAAGTAGCCGATCTTGCGCGACAGCGGCGCGCCGCCGGAGACGAACAGGCGCATGTTGCCGCCCAGCTTCTCGTCCAGGGTGCCGCGCACCTTGGTGAACACCAGCTTCTTGGCCAGGGTGAACGCCAGGCCGTCGTACTCGCGGCCCTGCTGCTTGGCGTCGACGTACTCGTCGAACAGCTTGAAGGCCCAGCGCGCCATGCGACCCTTGAGGCCCGGGGCCGACGTGCCGTTGGACACCACCGTGTTGTAGACCTTCTCGAACACGCGCGGCACCGACGGCAGCACCGTGGGACGCGTCTCCACGATGTTCGCCATCAGCTTGTCCACCGACTCCGCGATGATGAGCCGGAAGCCCATGGACAGCCACGCCGCCTTCACCACCTGCGCGAACACGTGCGCCAGCGGCAGGAACAGCATGACCGCGTCGCTGGGCTCCATCATCCCGATGGCCTGCACCGCGTGCGCCTGGTACGTCCAGTTGCCGTGCGTGAGGATGGCGCCCTTCGGGTCACCCGTGGTGCCCGAGGTGTAGATGAGACAGTTGGTGTCCTCGGACTTCACCGAGGCCACCCGCTCCTCGAAGGAGGCCGGGTTGGCCTGGTGCGCCTCGCGCCCCTGGGCCATGACGTCCGCCAGCGCGACCTCCTGGCCGCCCGCCACCGCGCCCTCGAAGACGATGACCTTCTGGACGGTGGGGCACTCGGCCAGCTTCTGCCGCACGCGCGTCAGCCGGCCCGCCTGCTTGGCATCCTTCTCGTCATTGTCCACGAAGACGAAGGACGTCTCCGAGTGCTTGATGACGTAGCGGAACTCGTCCGGAAGGTTGGACGAATAGATGGGGACGGTGATGGCCTGCGCCGCGGTGATCGCCAGGTCCGCGATGATCCACATGAGGCTGGTGTTCGCGAACAGCGCCACCCGGTCTCCGGGCTTCACGCCCTGCGCCACCAGGCCCGCGGACAACGCCTTCACGTCGTCCAGCACCTGCCCGAAACTCACGTCCTGCCAGCGGCCGTCCTTCTTGTGCGTCACACCCGCCTTGGAGGCGTTCTGTGCGCGCTGGATCAGCAACTGGACCAGGTTTCCCTCCTGCGCTCCGGCCGCCGAAGCCGAAGGTCCTACCTGATTCTCTGCTCTCACTTGAGCTCCTCCTCGATGTCGGCTTCGACCTTCTTCGCCCACTCCTGGATGCGCCGTCCCTCCGGAGGGTCGTACGCGACGCTGCCCTGCTTCACCTTCTGGATGGCGTCACGCGCCTGCTTCGCCTTGTCGTCTCTAAGGAGCGTCTCGGCCAGGAAGTAATACGCGCGCAACATCTCCGGGTGCTGCTGAATGGCCTTGTCGTAGAACTCGGCCGACTTCTTGAGATCCCGCTTCGGCCAGGGCAGCTCGTAGTAGTAGCGCCCCTTGGCCAGGAGCGGCGCGGCGCCATAGAAGCCGGAGTCCAGCTTGATGGCCGCGTCGAGCCGCTCGTTGAACTTGCCTTCCAGGCCCTCGCCCAGCGCCTTCATCACCCCCACCGCTTGAGAGTAGGCGCCGATCCCCGCCGCCGCGAAGTAGTGGCCTTCCACGCGGTTGGGGGCCAGCTTGACGGCCTTCTCCGCCACGTCCCACGTCTGCCGCCCGAGCACCTTCTTGAGCTTCTCGCTCGCGGCCCCGTCCGCCTGCCACTGGAGCTGCCGCGCCTGACGCCACACCAGCTCGAAGTCGTCCGGCGTCGTGGAGAGCGCCGCCTTCAGCTCGGCCTCCAGCGCCTTGCTCCCCTCCGCCTCACCACGTCGCTCATGCAGGGCGTCCAGCCGAGCGAGCAACTCCGGCTCCGCCGCCCGTGCCGAAAGCGCCACGAGCGAGCACAAGGCGAATAAAATCAAGCGCATGGCGGGTGGGCTTAGCACGCACGCTCGGTTGCACGCAAACGACCCGGGCCGACTTTTCCACCAAAGAGAAGGGGCGGGTCCAGCAAGGGTAGAAGACCCCGCCAGTCCCGCCCCATTCGAGCGCCTCCCCAGGTGGGGAAGCGAGTGGCTCAGGCCACGTCCAGCAGGGCCTGCTCCTCGTTCTCGTTGAACGCCGAGAGGTAGCGCTCGAGGAACGTCTTCGTCTTGAGCTCCACCTGGCGCACGCGCTCACGCGACACGCCCCAGCGCTGCCCCAGCTCCTCGAGCGTCAGCGGCTTGTCCTGCGTCAGCCGCTCCGTGAGGATGTCCCAGCCCAGGTCGCCGATGCGCTTGCGCACCTTGGTGAGCGCGTCCTGGATTTCGGTGTCCTGCTCGTGGGACAGGAACACGTCCTGAGGCGACGGTCCGTTGTCCTCCAGGCGGTCCAGGAAGGTCGTCTCGCCCTCCTCGTCGATGGAGGCGTCGAGCGAGAAGTCCACCATGCTGCCCCGCTCGGCCTCGCCGCCGCGCACCTGGCTGCGGTTGTCCTTCAGATAGCGGGTGATGTAGGCGCGAATCCACCACACCGCGTACGTCGCGAAGCGCACGTTCTTCTTCGGATCGAAATGCTCGATTGCCTTCATCAGGCCGACGTTGCCTTCCTGGACGAGGTCATCCAGGCGAGCGCCGCGATTGGCGAACTTCTTCGCGACGGCGACAACGAAAGCCAGGTTGGAGGTGGCGAGCGTCTGCCTCGCCGACTCGTCGCCCTTGCGAGCGCGCCGAGCCAGCTCGTACTCCTGCTCGCGAGTCAGTTGCTGGTGTCCCCCCAGCTGACGCAGGTATTGCGACAGGCCCTCCGCCGCAAACTTCGTCGAGTTGGCCATGATTTCCCGTCCTCCGTTCGATGCCGGACGCGTCGTCCCCGCCGACTCGCGTCCACCTGTCTCTAGGACGCCCAACGAGCGAAAGGGTTTCTCATTCCATCGCCGAAAGTCGTTTCGACTGTCGAACTTCGTCCTCACGCGGACGCAAGGCTTGCGCTTCCGCTGACTTGCAAGGTCGAGAAGCACCGACTCCCACGGCGATGACCGCGACGCGGCCACACACTCTTCAACGTTTGAGCGTGGGGAAGATTTTCTCGGGATTGAGCAGCCCTGATGGGTCGAAGAAGGCCTTGAGCCGCCGCTGCAATTCCAGCAGCGCGGGCTGCTGTTCGAGCGCGAGAAATTCCCGCTTCGCGAGGCCCACACCATGCTCGCCTGTGATCGTCCCGCCCAGCTCCACCGTCATCACCAACATGCGGCGCAGCGCTTCGTCCACCAGCGGGCGTTGATGCGGGCCTTCATAGAGGATGTTGGCGTGGAGGTTTCCATCGCCCGCATGGCCATACGTGGCCACCGTGAGGCCCAGCTCCGCGCCCATCGCCTTCAGCCGCTCGATGATTTCGGGGATTTTCGAACGCGGGACGACGATGTCCTCGGAGACCTTTCGAGGCTTCAGCGCGCGCAGCGCGGGGGAGATGACCCGACGCACGGCCCAGAGTTTCTCGCGTTGGGAATCATCCTGCGCGACGAGTGTTTGACTGGCTCCCTGCTGTGCGCAGATGTCACCGAGGCGCGACAACTCCTCGAACAAACCTTCCGCGCCGTGGCCATCGACCTCGGCGATGACGGCCGCGCCCGCGCCGGGTGGGAACTGGAAGCCTCGTCCATCCACCGCGCGCAGGGCCACGTCGTCGATGAGTTCCAGACACCGGGGCAACAGCCCCGCCGCCAGCACGGCCGACACCGCGCGAGCCGCGTCCAGCACGGACGGAAAGACGACCAGGGCCGTCAGCACCTTTCGCGGGAGCGGGATGAGCTGGAGGGTGATTTCGGTGGCCACGCCCAGCGTGCCCTCGGAGCCGACGAAGAGGCCCACCAGGTCGTAGCCGGCCACACCCTTGATGGTGCGCCGCCCCACCTTGATGACCTCACCGTCCGGAAGCACCCACTCCAGACCGATGACGTAGTCGCGCGTGACGCCGTACTTCAGCGCGCGGGGGCCGCCCGCGTTCTCCGCGACGTTGCCGCCCAGCGTGCACGACTCCCACGAGTTGGGGTCGGGTGGATAGAAGAGCCCCACCGCCTCCACGGCCTTCATCAGGTCGCCCGTCACCACGCCGGGCTCCACCACCGCGGTGAGGTCCTCCACGGAGATGGCGCGGATGCGGTTCATGCGCTCCAGGCTCACCGCCACGCCGCCGCACAGGGGCAGCGAGCCACCGCTCTTGCCGGTGCGCGCGCCACACGGCGTGTAGGGGACTGCGTGCGCCACGCACGCCTTGAAGATGGCGGACACCTGCGCGGCGTCCTCGGGGAACACGACGACGTCCGGAGGGAAGACGCCGCTGTCCGACTCGTCCCGCGCGTAGGCGGCGAGCGTGGCCTCGTCGCGCTTCAGTTGCCCGGGGGACAGCACTCGCGAGAGCGCCTCGCACACGCGCTCCACCCGCTCGGGCTCCACGCGGCCCGGCCGCGCGGACACGTCACTCATCGCCGCGCCCCCAGTCGCGCCCACAGCTCGCGTCGCAGCGCACCGTCGCGGCGCAGCTCTCCTTCATAGGCCTCCGCGTGGGTGATGGCGTCGCGCTGCTGCGGACCGCGCATGCGCAGGCACGCCTGCTCCGCCTCGATGATGCACGCGGTGGCGGGGCTGCCCAGCTCACGCGCCAGCGAGCCCGCGACCTCGCGCGCCAGGTCCTCCTGGAGGATGAGCCGGTGCGCGAAGCAATCCACCAGCGCGGACAGGCCACCGAAGCCCGCCACGTGCTTGCCCGGCACGTACGCGACATGCGCCACGCCCGTCACCGGCAACAGGTGGTGCGGACACATGGAATGGAAGCGCAGGCCCGTCACCACCACCAGCTCACGCGACGAGCCACGAGGCGCGGAGAACGTCTTGCCCAGCACCTCGCCGGGCGTCTGGCCATAGCCGTCCAGGAACTCGCGACTCCAGGCGTCGGCCACGCGCTTGGGCGTGTCCACCAGGTTCTCGTCCTCCATCGGCAGGCCGGCGGCCCGGAGGAAGGCCTCCACCGCGCTCGCCATGGCGGCGGGGTCTGGCACGCTGGCGAAGGACCTGGAGGCAGGGACTCCGCGGGGACGGACTTTGGACGAGCTCACGGGGCAGACACTCCTGCGGGGGTGCGGGCGCTCAACGGCCGGGCACCCTATCCGATGCGGCGATGAGGATCTCCTCACCTCGCACGAGCACGTCGTAGATGCGAACCTTCGTCCCCGGCCGCAACGGACACAGCCCCGTGCGGACATCGAACGGCCAGGCGTGCAGGGGACAGTGCAGCAGCGTCCCCTCCAGGTCCCCTTCGTGGAGCGAGCCCCCCCGGTGGGGACAGGTGTCCTCCAGCGCGTGCACCTGCCCGTCCACGCGCACCAGGACCACCCGGGTGTCGCCCACCTGGACCAGGGCACGACCGCGTGCGTCCAACGCGGTGAGCCGCGCCACCGGAATGAAGCGTCCGTCCGGTTGTCCTTCATCCATCCAGGTGTCTCCCATTCCCTTGTCCCACCAGGGCCCCCCATGAATGCGGTGACCCGAGTATGCGTCCCACCACCGTGCTAGCCTGTCTTGACTCTCCCGGGGGCCGTCAGTAGAGCACCCGGGCCTCCCCCTTTCCGGCCGATGACCCAGCGCGCCCATACCTTCGCCCGCGGCACCGCGACGCTGTTGGTCGTGCTGTGGGCGTTGCAGCCGCTGGGGACGCTGCTCCACGCCCGGGACGCGCACGCGCACCGGTTCTGTCCCGAGCACCAGACCTTCGAGGAGACGGCCAAGGGCACCGGCGCCATCCAGGCGCGGCTCGCCCCGGAGAAGCTGGCGCAGCTGTCCGCCGTTCCTCCCCTGGGGGCCGACTCCACCCGCCCCACCCACGAGACGTGCCCGGTCCTGACGTCGGGTTCGCGCGACGAGCTGTGGTTCGTCGCCCCGTCCTCATGGGTCCTCGCGCGGCTCGCGGTGAGCCGTCCCGCCACCGCGCCGCCCCGCGTCACCCCTCCCCTCTCCGTCCTCGACATCGCGCCCAAGTCCTCGCCACCCGCGCACGCCTGAGTCGCGTCCGCAGTGAGCTTGCAGGTCTTGTGCTGTGGGGCGCCACGCGCACGCGTGCGTCCCGTTCGAGGAGCATCACCGGTGTCATCCGTTCCACGTCGTCCTCACGGCGCGCTCGTCGCCGTCTCCCTCTCCGTCCTTCTGTCCACGGCCACGGCCGCGGCACAGGACCTTCCCCCACCCTCTCCCGACGCCGGCGTGCCCGCGTCGGATGCGCCCACCGCCGAGCCCGACGCGGGCCCTGCCTCCGACCTCCCCGCCGGCCTCACGCCGGAGGAGATGGCCGAAATCGAGAAGGCCTTCGGTGGCAACACGCAGCAGGGCGTGCCCGCCAGCACCTCCGCCGCGCCGGACGCCACGCCCGGCGGGGGCTTGCCGCTGTCCATCCCTGGAGCGACCAGCGGCACCAACTTCCTGGACATGAGCTTCATCCTGGACATGGCCGCGGCGGCCTTCACGTCCAAGGAGCCACTGCAGCGCGGCGCGCACGACCCCTCGCGCAACGGGTTCAACCTGCAACAGTTGGAGCTGTCCATCGGCTCGGTGGTGGACCCGTACTTCCGCTTCGACGCGAACATCGTCTACAGCCAGTTCGGCGTCGAAATCGAGGAGGCCTACGGCACCACGCTGGCGCTGCCCGCGAGCCTGCAGGTGCGCGCGGGCCAGTTCCTCACCCGCTTCGGTCGGCTCAACGCCACGCACCCGCACGCGTGGGACTTCGTGGACCAGCCCTTCGCGATGAGCCGCGTCTTCGGCGGCGAAGGCAACCGCGGCCTGGGCGTGGAGCTGTCGTGGCTCACCCCGCTGCCCTGGTACGTCGAGGTGACGGGCAGCCTCACCGACGCCACCGGCGAGGCCACCGCGCGCAGCTTCCTGTCGTCCTCGGGCGACCGGGTGCTGTCGCCGTTGGACCTGCAGGCCACGGGCGTGGTGAAGCAGTTCTTCCCGCTGTCGGACGACCTGTCCTTCATGTGGGGACTGTCCGGCGCCACGGGCCCCAACCCCACCGGCTACCGCAACCGCACGGACATCTTCGGCACGGACCTGTACCTGCGCTATCGCCCGATTACCGAGGCGAGCAACACGCTGGTGTCGCTGCAGGTGGAGGCTCTCTACCGACGACGGCAGGTGCCCGGCGACGTGCTGACGGACTTCAACTCCTACGCCCAGCTCGCGTGGCGCTTCTCGCAGCGGTGGGCCACCGCCGCGCGCTACGAGTTGGGGACCGCGGCCAAGGGTGAGGACGGCCAGGTGGCCGTGGACCCGTTGGACCCGGAGTGGACGAAGAGTCGCGACCGCGTCTCGGTGAACCTCACCTTCTGGCCCACCGAGTTCTCCCGCCTTCGCTTCCAGGCCGCGCGCGACAACGCACGGTGGCGCGACCAGGCGGACTACTCGGCCTTCCTCGCCCTCGAACTGGTCACGGGTGCCCATGGCGCCCATGCGTTCTGAACCTCTTTCACGGGAGCCCTTCCCCATGCGTTCTCTTCGATTCGTCGCGGCCCTGTGCGCCGCCCTCTGTGTGCTCGCCGCCGCGCCCGCGCTCGCGGCCCTCAATGTCGTCACCACCCTGCCCGACCTCGCCGCGCTGACCAAGGCGGTGGGCGGAGACCTGGTCAAGGTGCAGTCCATGGCGCTCGGGACGCAGGACCCGCACCGCGTGGACGCCAAGCCCAGCCTCGCGCTCGCGCTGCGCAACGCGGACCTGCTCGTCTGCGTGGGACTCGACCTGGAGGTGGGCTGGCTGCCGAACCTCCAGACCGGCTCGCGCAACCCGCGCATCCAGCAGGGCAGCCCGGGCTTCCTCAACGCCTCGCAGTTCGTGCGGCTGCTCGAGGTGCCTCCCACCAAGGTGGACCGCAGCGAGGGTGACGTGCACCCCGGCGGCAACCCGCATTACCTCTATGACCCGAGGCAGGGCGCGGCCGTCGCGCGCGGCATCGCCGAGCGACTGGCCCAGCTCGATTCCAAGAACGCGGCCACCTACCGCGCGAACGCCGCGAAGCTGACGGCGGACCTGGATGCGGCGCGCGTGGAGTGGGAGAAGCGGCTGGCGGGCCTGAAAGGCGCGCCCGTGGTCGCCTTCCACCGGACGACGGCGTACCTGGCGGACTGGCTCGGCTTCGACCCCATCGCGTTCCTGGAGCCCAAGCCGGGCATCCCACCCAACCCGTCGCATGTGGCCGGGGTGCTGGTGCTCGCGCGTCAGCGCAAGGCGCGCATGGTGCTCATCGAGAGCTACTACAACGACCGCGAGGCGAAGATGCTCGCCAACATGATTCCGGCGCCGCTCGTCATCCTCCACGGCGGCACGGACTTCCGCGCGGGCGAGACGTACCTCCAGCACATCAACGAGATGGTGGGCAACCTGGAGAAGGGCCTCAACGCCGGGAAGGGGGGCTGACACCATGAAGCTCGGACAACTGCTTCCCCTGTTGTTGCTGTCCGGCTGCGCGCTGGACGCGGGCGAGGGCTTCGCCGTGCTAGAGCCCACCGTCAACGCGACGTATGCCCCGGTGGCCACGCGCGACGCGGGCAACGGCTTCCAGCGCCTCGCGTCCGACTACCAGGTGCGGCTGGACTCGGCCGCGCTGGGTGTCTCCCACGTCGAGCTGGTGGGGGGCGCGAGCGGCGGCGGGCCGACGACGTTCGACCCCGCCAACCCTCCTCCGGGGTACTCGCTGTGCCACAACGGCCACTGCCACAGCGACAGTGGCGCGCTCGTGGACTACGAGGACATCCAGGCGGAGCTGGGCGGCGGCGCGTCCTCGTCGGTCGTCGCGGCGCTGCACGTGGATGGCGCGCTGGACCTGCTGACGTCGGCGGCGACGCCGGTGGAGTGCGAGCCGGACTGCGAGCTGCCACGCACCGCGGTGACTCGCGGCGTCTGGGAGGTGACGGCCGTCACGCTGACGGGCGTCGTGCGGGACTCGCGCGCCAGCCCGAGACTCCAGGAGGTGCCCTTCCGCCTCACGCTCGAGTCCACGGGCGGCGAGGAGGCGGAGCCGCTGTTCACCGTGGCGGGGGCCGTGGACGTCCCGTCGGACCGGGAGCACAAGCCGCGCGTGAAGCTGGACCTGTCGCTCGCGGTGCCGCCGAGCATCTTCGACGCGGTGGACTGGGCCCAGGTGACGCCCGGCGCGGACGGCGTGCTGGACCTGGGCACCGCGCAGAACGAGGCGACGCGCAAGGCGCTGCTCGCGGAGCTGGCGGAGCTGGAACCCCAGGCGGAGGTCCGACGTGAAGGCCGATGAGCCCGTGACTCCCGAGGGCGCCGCGCACGCCGTGTCGCCGACCTTCACCCTGGGCGAGCCGCTGCTGACCTGCACGGAGCTGGTCATCGGCTACAACGACAAGGCCATGTTGCCGCCCATCAATATGGTCATCCGCCGTGGCCAGTTCATCGCCGTCGTGGGCCGCAACGGGTCCGGCAAGAGCACCTGGTTCAAGACGCTGCTCGGCATGCTCGAGCCGGTGTCGGGCTCCATCTCCCGGAGCCATCCGGCGATGCGCAGCGCGTACGTGCCGCAGACCTCCAGCATCGACTCCATCCTCCCGCTGCGGGCGCGGGAGCTGACGGCCTGGGGACGGCTGCGCGGGTGGAGCTTCCTGTGGCCGTTCGCGCGCAAGTCGGAGCGCGACGCGGTGGAGGTGGCGCTGGAGACAGCGGGCGCGAAGGGCATCGCCAACAAGCCCTACCGCGAGTTGTCCGAGGGCCAGAAGCAGCGCACGCTGCTGGCCCGCCTCATCGCCACCGAGGCGGACCTGGTGCTGCTGGACGAGCCCACCGCCGCGATGGACGCCGTCGCCGAGCGCGAGACGATGCAGCGGCTGTGTTCGTTGGCGCGTGAGCGCGGCCTGGGCGTGGTGGTGGTGTGCCACGACCTGGAGGTCGCCGCGGAGCACGCGGACGTGCTGCTGTTCGTGGACCGGGAGACCTCCGCCTTCGTCGTGGGCGACGCGCGCACCGTGTTCTGCCACCCCGCCTTCCGTCGTCAGTACGGCGACGAGTACTGCCACCGCGCTCCCGAGGGACCCCACCGTGGACCCGATGCTCGCTGAACCCTCCCAGTGGCAGCAGTTCGTCGAGGGGTTCGAGCTGTTCAGAGACCCGCTCCTGTGCGCGCTCATGGCCGGAGGTGTGCTGGGCTTCCTGAGCGTCTACGTGGTGCTCCGGCGAATGGTGTTCGTCAGCGCCGCGGTGGCCCAGTCCGCCGGCCTGGGCGTGGCGCTCGCGTTCTACGCGGGCATCCACCTGGGCTTCGAGGTGGAGCCTGTCATCGGCGCCACCGCGTTGGCGCTGCTGGCGACGATGCTCCTGATGATGGACCCCACGCGGCTGCGCCTGACGCGCGAGAGCCTGCTCGGCATGGCCTATGCCCTGTCCGGCGGTGCGGCCATCCTCGTCGGAGACCGCATCGCCCAGGAGTCGCACGACATCCAGGGCATCCTCTTCGGCACCGCGGTGCTGGTGACACCCGAGCAGCTGCGCACCGTGGCCGTCGCGGGCGTCGCGGTGATGGCGCTCCACCTGTGGTGGTACCGGGGCATCACCTTCGCGAGCTTCGACCGCATCGGCGCGCTGGTGCAGGGGCTGCCGGTGCGGCTGCTCGACGGCGTGCTGATGGTGTCCATCGGCGTCATGGTGGGCGTGTGCGCGCGGGCCCTGGGCGCCCTGCCCGTGTTCGCGTTCTCCACGCTGTCCGCCATCGCCGCGCTGATGCTGGACCTGCGGCTGCCGTGGACCTTCGTCGTGGCGACGCTCGTGGGCATCGTCTCCGGCGTGGGCGGCTACATGTTCGCCTACTTCTTCGACTTCCCCGTGGGCGGCTCGCAGACGGTGGTCGCCGCGCTCCTGGTCGGCGTGGCCATGGGTGCGCGCGCACTCATCCAGCTGGTCCAACGCAAAGCCAGTTGAAGCCCGAGCGCGCCGGGTGAGCGGTATCCCCCGGCGCGCAGATATGCACCCGCGCAAAGGCCGTTCCCCGTTCATCCCAACGATGAATGACGCGAGGTTGCACATGAAGCCACAAGGCCGGTGGTGGTGTGTCGTCTGGATGCTGTGCGTGGGATGTGCCCATGCCCCGCGCTCCGAGGAGCCGGACACGCCGCAGTTCGAGCACGTCTTCCAGAAACCCCTGGAGGAGGCGCTGGGCGTCACGCGGGAGCTGCTCGCCAACCGCGGGATGACCTTCGAGGACACGGAGGACCCGCACCAGCTGCTCACCACGTGGGAGGTCCGTGACTCCATGCGGACGGCGAACAACACCTACACCCGCTACCTGGTGACGGGCATCGCCGTGGGTCCGCGCCAGTCCGTGGTCCGCGTGTTCAAGTCGACCTTCCAGTCGTCCGGGAACGACGCCAGCCGCGGCGACCACTGGTGGAAGATCCTCTGGGAGCGCGCGGAGATGAGCATCGAGAGCCCCGCCCAGAACCAGACCGGCCTCGCGCGTGCCATGCCGCGCAGAGCCGGCCCCATCGAGCTGCGCAACGCGCTCAAGGGGACCCGAGACCTGGACCTGGAGAAGGAGCTGACGCTGCGGCTGGAGTCCGGTCCTTCGCTGGAGGTGGTGAGCGGGAACGTGAAGGAGGCCCCGCGTCCACCGCCGCCCGTGCGGGACTCGGACTTCTATCTCACGCGCTGGAAGGAGGACGGCGCCAGGGAGGGCCCATGCGAGGAGCCGCTGCGCGGACTCCCTGCGCTCCTGTCCCCCGGGCTCACGTTGCTGGTGGGCGAACAGCTGGGCTCACGCGAGGCGCCCGCGGTGGTGGGCGAGCTGGTGTGTCAGGTCGCGGAGCTGGGGCTGCCCGTCGCGCTGGGCGTGTCCATCCCTCGCAAGGAGCAGGAGCGGCTGGACCGCTACCTCGCGAGCCCCGGTGGGCCGGCGGACCAGGACGCGCTGCTCGAGGGACGCTTCTGGCATCGGCCCTATCAGGACGGCCGCAGCAGCCGGGCCATCCTGGACCTCATCGACCGCGTGCGCGCGCTGCGGCTCGCGGGGCTCGCCGTGACGCTGGTGGCCTATGACACGGACTTGAAGGGCGGCAGCGAGCGGGATCAGGCGCAGGCGGACCTCTGGAATCGTCGCAGGCAGGCGCTGCCGGACGAGGTGCAGGTGGTCCTCGCCGGCAACACGCACACGCGCACCGTCGCCGGCACGCCGTGGGACAAGACCTTCACGCCCATGGCCCACCTGATGAAGTCCTCGCGGCTCGTCGTGCTGGAGATGAGCTACGCGCAGGGCACGCGGTGGGGCTGCGACCTGGACCGCGCCGGGAAGATCCAGTGCGGCTTCGTCGGCGCGACGCCCAGCGGACGCGTGGCGGCGATGCCGGGCCTGTCCCCGCACATCACCTTGTTCGAGGAGCCCACGTCCGAGGGCACGCACGGCCTGCTCTACGTGGGGGAGCTGTCGCCGTCACGCCCGGCCATCTCGCCCCACAAGGAAGCACCGCCGCCCACGAACCTCCAACCGCCGCGATACATGCGCGAGGACGACAAGCCGCCCATGTTCTAGGCGTCAGCGGACCGCGTTGGAGATGGCCTTGAACTCGGGCGTGCCCGCGCGCCCGAGCACGTCGAACAAGGCGGTCTCCACCGTCGCCACCACGGCGCCCGCGTCCCGGCACAGCTCCAGCCCCACGCGGCGGTCCTCCGTCGAGCGCGACAGCAGCGCGTCCGCCAGCAGCACGGGCAACAGCCCCTTCTCCGCCAAATCCCTCGCCGTCTGGAAGACGCAGATGTGCGTCTCCATTCCCGCCACGAGCACCTGCTTGCGCTCACCCAGCTGCGCGAGCACGTCCGGCACCGCCGCGCTGAACTCGAGCTTCTCCACCGCCTTGTAGTTCTTCAGGAACATCTTCAGGAGCGAGTGCGTGGGGCCCAGCCCCTGCGGGTACTGCTCGGTGACGATGATGGGCAGGCCCAGCGCGCGGGCGCCCTGGATGGCGGCGTTGGTGCGCGCGAGCATCCGGTCCAACGCGTCGCGCTCCATGGCCGCGCACAGGCGCTCCTGGACGTCGACGATGAGCAGCGCGGTCTGGTCCTGCGTGAGGCGGAAGGTGGCCATGCCCCCTCCTCGCGCGAATGGCGCGGGGCCGTCAAGCGCGAGGCACCGTGGACGCCCGACGCCTCACGCTTCGGCGCGGCCCGCTTCGGGCGGACAACACTCGCGGCACAACGTCCGGTTGCGACCATGCGCCACGGCCAGCAGCGCGCCGCCGCCCAGGGTGAGGCCCACCTCCCACGCCTCGCCCGCGCCCTCGGGCACCAGGAAGGCCCCGGCGCCGAGCAACCCGAGGCCGCCCACCGCGAGCACCGGCACCCACGCGCGGCGATGCAGGCGCCACCCCGGGAGGAAGGCCGCGAGCGCGCCGAGCAGCGCCAACGCCAGGAGCCCGCGGTGAGCCCCCTCTCCGCCCAGCCACCCCGCCAGCGCCGCGGGCAACAGCCCGAGCACCGCGGGGAGCACCAGGCAATGCACGACACACAACGCGGAGAGCAGCTGCCCCACGCCATCCCAGCGCGAGGGCGCGGCTGCGCTCCGTTCAAGAGAACTCAACAGGACACCTTCTCCAGGGGAAGGAAGTCGGGGGGAACCGGAGGCGGCACCTCCGACGTGTGGACCAATCGCAGGATGCGCCCACGGCCCGAGATGTACGTGCGCGCGCGCCGCAGCTCCGGCAGGTGCTCGTCCGCGTCACGCCACCGCTCGAGGAAACGCTCGAAGTCCTGCACCGCGAGCAGCCGCTCCCCCATCGCCACGTGCGTCTCGGCCAGGAGCAGTCGGTAGTGGCCACACGCGGGCCGCTCCTCCACCAGCGCGCGCGCCAGCTCCAACGCCTTCTGCTCACGCTCGCCGCGCAGCCGCGTCCGGGCCAGCGTCTCCCGCGCGGGACGCGAGAAGGCCGAGGGGCCCGCGGTCCGCAGCCGACGCTCCATGCGCCACGCGCGCACCAGCGTGGCCTCGGCGCGGCCACCATCGCCCCGACGTGACTCCAGCGAGCCGCGCAGCTCCTGCTCGGCCACCTCCACGACGCGCGCGACATCGCGCGGACACAGCTGCCGACCCTCGGAACGGCGCAGCTCGGACAGGGGCGCGTGCAGCAGCGCGAGCGCCTCGCACGCGCGCTCCACCTCCGAGAGCCTCCCCGCATCCAGCGCGTTGATGCCGCGCGTGTACAGACGCACGCCATCGCGAAGGCCCCGCTCGGCCGGGGTCAGCTCACCCGCGAGCTCCAGCGGCACGTCCGCCGCCGCGCGGCAGAAGCCGAAGCGCAGGTGCGTGGACACCAGCGTGGACGCCGCGAACAGGACCGCCTGGGCCTCGCAACCCGCGGACTCCACGCGCTGACGCAGGCGGCGCGCCCACGTCTGCGCGTCGCTGTACCGCCCCACCTCCGCGCAGCCCTGGCTGAGCAGCCGCATGGCCTGCTCCGCGCACGGCGCGAAGGACGCGGGCAGCGACTCCGCCGACAGGTACGCGTCATCCGTCTCCACCGCGGCCTCCAGCACCCGGTAGGCCGCGTCCGTCTCGCCCAGCCGGCTCAGCAGTCGCCCCGAGGCCAGCAGCACGGGGCTCGCTCCGGGCGCGAGCCTGGGCAGGCGCAGCGCGCTCTCATGGGCCAGCTCGGGGCGGGAGCTCGGCAGCGTCGCGCACACCCAGGCGTAGTGGACGCCCACGTGGTCCGGGCTCGTGCGCATCAGGTCGCGCAACATCGCCTGCGCGTAGGGCTGGCCCTGTCCCGGACGGCCGTCCGGCTCGTAGCCGTCCACGAGGAAGCCCGCGAGCAGCAGCTTCGCCTCGACGTCCTCCGGATAGCGGTCGATGAGGCTCTCCATCTCGCGGATGAAGGCGTGGCGACCGTTGGCGGGGCCCTTGTCCGACAGCAGGCTGGCCGCAACGATGTAGCGCTGCTCCAGGTCCGGCAGCCCCTCGCTCAACGCGAGCGCGCGGGCCATGGCCTCGGCGCGAGCGGACGCGAAGCGCGCCCCCGGCCCGCGTGTCAGGGCCAGGCCCCACCACGCCATGGCCAGCTCGGGGTCCTGCCGCGCCGCCTCCGCGAAGGCGCGGCGGGCCTCGGCGCCCCAGCCCAGGTGCAAGAGGCTCAGCCCCTGGTCGAACCAGGCCTGCGCCAACGGCACGCGCGTGCTCACCTTCAGGTGCGAGGCGCCCAGTCCCTCACGCAGCCGGGGACTCGGGAGCGCGTCGTCCGCGACGTCCTCCCAGGCGGCCTGGACGTAGACGGATGGCTCATCGTTGCGCAGCAGTCGCGACAGCATGATGTCCTCCCAGTGCCC
Organism: Myxococcus guangdongensis; assembly: GCF_024198255.1. Classification (NCBI taxonomy): domain Bacteria; kingdom Pseudomonadati; phylum Myxococcota; class Myxococcia; order Myxococcales; family Myxococcaceae; genus Myxococcus; species Myxococcus guangdongensis. The sequence continues at coordinate 203,352 of NZ_JAJVKW010000009.1, read as the reverse complement.
CGGCATCCGAGGCGCCACAGGCTTCGAATTCACAACCCAGTGAGCGAATGCGCGCGCCGAGCCGCCACCACGCGGCGGCCAGCGCTTCCGGCGAGACGGGAGACGCCTTGCGCCGCGACGCGACGCACGCACGCCTCCAGTCCAGTCCCACTTCCCGAAGCACCCAGTCCTCGTGCCCGGCCAACCACTCGGCGAGCTCCACCAGACACTGGTGGACCTCCCGCCGCTCTGTCTCGGTGGCCGGCGCCCGCGAGGGGCCCAGCGCGCTCGCCTGGAAGGCCGGGCCCGCGGGCGCCTGCTCCAACCAGCGGGGGGCGAAGCCGTCCCGTGGGACGAAGACGGCCTGACCGCACTCGCACAGCGCACCGAAGCCCCAGAGCGACAGCCTCCCGCCGTGCGCGAGCGCGATGGAGTAGGCGCTCTGCCCCTCCACGCCCTCGGGCCGGGCGTGACGCGTGAGCCCCCGACGCAAGAGGAGGTTCCCCTCCGGGCAGCGCACGTCCTGTCCGAGACACCACATGGTGACGTCGAACAAGCGGTCCGCGTCCCGGAGGACGTCGTGGGGAAGCAGCTGAAGGGCCTCAGGTCCGGACATGGGGGCTTCCGGACCTCAGCTCGCGGACTTCTTCGCGGGGCCGCCGGCGCGGATGGCCGTGTCACCGAACAGGGCCTTGGAGTCCACCGCCGCGCCGCCCTTCTTGGACAGCACCGCGTTGATGGCCCTCACCAGCTTGCCGCGCACCTTGCGGGGCAACGGCTTGTCCTCGAGCGCCGCCTGGAGCTGCTGCGAGCTCACGCCCCGGCCACTCTTCGGCTTGTCGAGCGACAGGTCCGCGTAGCTCTTGCCCTGCGTCTCCTTGTCCCGCCGCTTCGAGGTCCGCTTGCGCGCGAGCGCACGGCCATCGCTCCCCTGCGACTCCAGCTGACGGGACAGGCGCAGCAACGCGTCGGAGGCAATCTGCTTCTCGGTCAGGAACTGCTGAAAGGTACCCATGGTCTTCTCTCCAGGAGGGGCCGGCTGGAAGGCCGACCCCGGATTCGGTTGGGGAAAGGTCCGGGCCCCTCGCGAGGCCCCGGACACGTCGCCGGCTAGTGCTCGTGGCCCTCGTGCGACGCCTCCTCGACGACCAGGTTCACGGACGCCGAGGGGGTGGGGCCGAAGGTGAAGGTGAACGTGCCGACCGACAGCGGGACGACGTGGCGGCCCTTGATGTCGGTGCAGGACTCGGAGCTGGTGGCGCTCTCCTCGATCTCCACCGCCGCGCCGCTGGCGTCGGTGATGGACACCGGCACGTTCGCGCTCAGGTAGAGGACGTAGTCGGTGGCCTCCGCCGCGGCGAACGACACCGAGCCCCGATGCCCGGCCGCGCCATCCACCAGCGCGATGTCGTAGCGACGGTGATCATTCGACACGGAGGGCGGCGTGCCCGTCAGCGTGGCGTTGACGGCCGCGGCTGGGCCCTCGCGCAGGTGCTCGCACCCCTCGACGTCGACGTTCTCGTCGTGCGGCTCGTCGTCGTCACCGCAAGCGGTGGACAGGAGCGCGGTGGACATCAGGAGGGCGGCCAGAAGCTTCTTGTTCATGTGTGTAGCTCCACGTGGATGGACTGCGGATACCCAGCCACCAACGCCGCCACGGACCCCACCCGCGCGGGCAGAGCCAGGACAGACACGGATGACGGGGTGGGAATCGCGCGAACCGTGCGCGACACGGGGGGCGAGAGCGTGCACGCAGGGGAAACGAGTCATCCGGCGGCGCGTCGCGCGACGTCTGACGCAGGGCTCCGAATTCCGGAACCGGACGTCAGCCGTCGACCACGGACCGCGGCCTTCTCACGGCACGACTGTGCCGGGAGCGAGGGACGCGTACCCTGGGTGCTGACTCAGGCGCGAGGCGGAGAGGCCTTGGGGGCCAGGTGCAGGCGAGCAACGGGCTCCGCGTGGAAGCGGAACACGGCCAGCGCCGGCGAGGAACGGGTGGGCACCCGGGTGATGACCGGGGTGACCTCTGTCGGAGGAGGACCCTCACGACGGATCAACGTGTGGACGCAGTGGGCCTCGGCACCGTGGCCCGAGGGAGCGTCGTCACGCGAAGTGAGCCGGACGTCGTCGAAGGACTCCTCGGCGACGGGGGCGGTGTGCGAGCCCCCCTCCTCCACGTGGACCACCTCACCGTGCTCCAGACACGTGGCGTGCTGGACCATGGCGAAGTGGAGCACCGTCCCCATGTACGCCAGCGCACACACAGCCGCGAGCGGCAGCGCCAGGAGGCGCGACCGGACGAGACGCGAGGGCAGCGAGTGTAGGGAGCGGCTCACGGTGATAGGGATTCCAGCGTTGAACGCAACGCGGTTGTAAGCCAGACGGAGCGCGCGTGCAAGTCACACGAGCGAATCCGCGACGCGCGACGGGATGAGTGGCTTGTTGGCGGTCGCGGCGAGCGGCGCCGTGCAGGCGGCGCGCCGATGGACCGGTGAGCCTGTCCGCGCATAGGTTCGCCGCCCCGGGCAGGCCCCGGCATCTCGAGAAGGACAGAAACACCCGTGCAAGAGCTCATCGACGTGCTGCGACACCAGGCGCGCCACTTCGCGCCCGAACTCGCGCAGCTCGCGTACAAGCGCGGACTGGCCGTCACCCAGTCGGACGGCACCACGCGCCCCATCCCCATCACCGCGACGCCCGTCATCCTCGACGCCGCGGAGATTCGCCGCCGCGCGGAGCTGTCCGCGCACCTGGCCTCCGCCACGGTGAAGATGGCGCGCGCGTGGCTCGCCGCGCCCGACGCGGAGCTCCTCTTGGCCTCGCTCTCCCCGCTCGAGCGCGCGCTCGCGGAGCGCACCTGGCCCCAGGCGGTGCGACTGGCCACCACGCGCGTGGATTACTTCGTCTCCGGTGGAAAGCCGTGGGCGCTGGAGGTCAACGCGACCATTCCAGCCATGCAGGGCTACTCGGACATCGCGGCCCGCACGTTCATCGAGGTGGTGGCGCGCCACTTCCGCTATCCGGAGAAGGCGCTGCCCTCGCTGCTGACGCTCAACGGCAGCAACGCGCTGGCGCTCTATCGCTCGCTGTTGGACGGGTACGCCGCCGAGCGCCCCGGCCAGTTCCCCGACACGGTGGCGCTCTTGTGCCGCCGCAACGACGCGCAGATCTCGGAGCTGAGGTGGCTGTGCGAGCGCTTCCGCGAGCTCGGCGCCGACGCGGACATCGTGCACCCGGACGAGGTGTCCGGCGACGCGGCGTTCGAGGTGCGCGGCAAGAAGTACGACCTGGTCTACCGCCACCTCTTCGTGCGGCGGCTCGAGCAGCAGCCATCTGCCTGGGTGGAGGACTTCCTCGCCACGGTGCCCGGGAAGAAGGCCGTGTTCCTCAACCCGCCCGCGTCGCAGGTCGAGGTGAAGTCCACCTTCGCGCGCCTGTCGCAGGCCCTGGCGGAGCCCGAGCTCGCCGAGGCCGCGGGACTGACGCCCACGGAGTTGGAGTCCATCCGCGCGTCGGTCCCCTGGACGCGCCTGTTCCGCGCGGGCCCGACATCGGGCCCGGATGGGACGAAGCTGGACGACGTGGTGGCCGAGGTGGCGCGCACCCCTGCTCGCTTCGTGCTCAAGCGGGCGTGGGACTACGGCGGCAAGGCCGTGTTCCTCGGTCGCTCGGCGGGCACGGTGCCGTACATCGAGCGCGTGACGGCGGCGTATGGCGCGCCCCTGGGCTGGCCGGAGCTGTGCGCGCGCGCGGCGAGCGACCCGACGGGCGGCGGCTTCGTGGTGCAGGAGATCGTCGACTCTCCTCCCGAGGACCACCTGCTGGTGGAGCCCCACGGGACAGTGCTGCCCACGTCGTTCTTCGTGGACTACTCGGCCTACGCGTCCGTGGGGCTGGCGAAGCAGCCCGCATGGGGCGGCGTGTGCCGCGGCTCCATGGCGGAAATCGTGAATATCGTGGGCGGCGGCGGCGTGCTGCCCCTCATCACGACCGAGGTCGCCTCGAAGCTTTTGCTCGCGTGGAAGGCGATTTAAGGAAGGGCTCCGGCCAGGGTTCGCGCACGCCCGGGTCGAAGACGCTATAAGCAGTGGCGCCGCCGGGGCCGGTTCCTGGCGCGAAAGGACACGATTACATGGCCTGGGAAACTTCCGGATGGCAGACGGCCGAGAGCGACTCGGTCAACTCCGTCCTGGTGCAGGAGTCGAAGCGCGCGTTCATGACGCGCGTGCATGGTTGGATGTTCGCGGGGCTGCTTGTCACCGGCGTGATGGCCATGGTGACGCTGAGCAACGAGGCGCTCCTGCGCACGGTGCTCCAGTGGCGGTTCGGGTTCATGATCGCGCAGTTGGCCGCGGTGTTCGCGCTGTCGTTCCTGGCGCCCCGCCTGTCGGGCCCGGCGGCCGCGGCCCTGTTCCTGGGCTACTCCGCACTCACGGGGATGACGTTCTCCATCCTCTTCCTCGTCTACACTGCGGGCAGCATCGCGCAGGCGTTCTTCCTGACGGCGGGTGTCTACGGCGCCATGGCGCTGTTCGGCACGGTGACCAAGAAGGACCTGAGCGCCTGGGGCACGTTCCTCTTCATGGGCCTCATCGGCGTGGTGCTGGCGGGCATGGTCAACCTCTTCATCCGCAGTGACATGATGTCGTTCGTCATCGCGTGCGCGTCCGTCCTCGTGTTCGCGGGCCTGACGGCGTACGACATTCAGAAGCTGCGGGAGATGCACGCCAACACCGGCCACAGCAGCGCGGCCACGGTGAGCATCGTCGGCGCGCTGACGCTGTACCTGGACTTCATCAACCTGTTCCTCGCCATCCTCCGGCTGCTCGGCCGCCGTCGGTAGTCACGGCAGTCAACAGTCCTCCGTTCGCGACGAGCGGCGGCACGGCCCATGTGGGCACGTGTCGCCGCTTTTTTCTTGGGGCGAGTTTGACCCGATTGCCGGCCCTCCCTGCTCCATCCGTGCGCACAGGAGGAAACCCAATGCAGAGGTCGCTCGCATCATCCCTCGTGGCGCTGTCCCTGTTGTCCTCGAGCCTGGCGTCCGCGCACGGCTCCATGGAGGTGCCGCTCAGCCGCGTCTACAGCTGCTTCAAGGAAGGGCCGGAGACGCCCAAGTCCGCGGCGTGCAAGGCCGCCATCCAGAGTGGCGGCACCCAGGCGCTCTATGACTGGAACGGCGTCCGGCAGGGCAACGCCAACGGCCGCCACCGCGAGCTCATCGCCGACGGCAAGCTGTGCAGCGCGGCCAACGAGAGCCACCGGGGCCTGGACCTGGCGCGAACGGACTGGCCCGCGACGCTCATCTCGCCGGACTCGAGCAACCGCTTCGACTTCGTCTTCCACGCGACGGCGGTGCACGCGACGGCGTACTTCCACCTCTACGTCACGAAGGAGGGCTACAACCCCGCGCTGCCGCTGAAGTGGTCGGACCTGGAGGCCTCGCCCTTCTGCACGCTGACGGCGCCGTCCGCCCCACAGAACAACCGCTACCGCTTCACCTGTCCGTTCCCGCAGGGGCGCACCGGCCAGCACGTCATCTACGCCATCTGGCAGCGCTCCGACAGCCCGGAGGCCTTCTACGCGTGCACGGACGTGAAGTTCAGCAACACGCCCCCGCCGCCCACCACGTGGAAGGAGCTGGGCGCGGTGCAGGCGCGCGAGGACCTGCCCGCGCAGAGCAAGGTGACGCTGCGCCTGTTCGACAGCGGCGGCCGTGACGCGGAGACACACCCGCTGACGCTCTCCACCGCGACGCCCGCGGCCTCGTGGATCTACCAGCTGGCCCAGCAGGTGAACGCCACCTCCAGCCGGGTGCAGGTGGGTGAGCTGCAGACGAACGGCACGGTGCGTCCCGCCAACAGCGCCACCGCGAACCGCGTCTACTCGCGCGAGGCGAGCGACGCGTTCCAGCTCGACATCGAGAAGCCCACGGGTGGAGGCGGTGGCGGGGACCCGGCGCAGTTCAAGTACCCCAATGGACTGGGCAGCTACACAGCGGGGACGCTCGTCGAGAGCACCCAAGGTGGCATCTACCGGTGCAAGCCCTTCCCCTACTCCGGCTGGTGCAACGGCGCCGCGTCGCACTACGCACCGGGCACGGGCAGCCACTGGAGCGACGCGTGGGAGTTCGTGCGCTGAAGCTTCGTCCGCCCTCACGGGCATGAGTCGATGACGTCTGCGGGCGGGGAGTTGCCGGGGGCCATGCGCCGCCGTCAGCTCCCCGCTTTCTCCTTGCGGGAGAACGGCATCAGGAGCCGATCCACGGGACGGCCGTTCATCAGGTGCTCCTCGACGATTTCGGGCACGTCCTCCACCTTCACGCCCGCGTACCAGGAGCCCTCGGGGTAGATGACGACGGAGACGCCGAAGGCGCAGGTGTCGAGGCACCCCGCTGCGTTGGCCCGCATCCGCCCCTTCACCCCGCGCTTGTCGAGCTCCGCCTTGAACGCGGCGCGCACCTCCTCCGCGCCCTTCGTCGCGCAACACCCCTTGGGGTTTCCGTCGGGTCGGCGGTTCGTACAGACGAAGACGTGGCGCTGGAAGGGAGGTGGCATCCCCACGTCCTAACCCGCGGGTTGCATGAAATCGACCCCTTCCTGGTCCTCCCAACGGGACGGACGAGCGAAGGGCTCTCGGTTCGGCCGATTCAGGAGAGGACAAAGACAAACATCACGGCCGTCCCCCACGACGCTTCGGGACGTCCCGAGCGATTGAGTCCGGAGCGCCGCGGCCAGGGCTCTTGATGCTTCTGTTCGAACCGCCCGACGCCGGTCCTGCGTCGGAGACCCCGCATCCGTTTTCACGTGTCGGGGATGTGCTCGCCCCTTCGTGCTGACCTGAGGCGCGCACTCTCATTTCGGGTGCGCGGTCGCGCAGACGCTCGAGGTCGTGGCCTGATCCCCGGAGAGCCCTGGCCCACGGACACCGGCGCGGTGGATCCACCGCGAGGTGCCTTCTGGGCCTCCTTGCCCACCCGATGTCCGAAATCGGCCCCCTCCTGGCCACCCGGCGACTGGACTGTCGAGCGGAGGGCTCGCGGATCATCGACCCCCTTGTGACAGCGCGGATCCGGGCACAGACTTTCAGCAAACGTCCCCCAGTGATCACGCCCGTTTGCATCGGAGTGACGATACATGTCTCGCACGCTGTTATCAGTCACCGTGGAACCCGGCTTGCGGTGCTCGCGCCAAGGGTCTAGATCCGCCCTTGCACGCCCTCCGAGCTACAGGTTGCTACGGGTCCTGCCCGCACTGGCGGAGGCGGGCTAGCACCCATTTAGTGGTGTGTACGACGTCCGCCGGCACTACTAATAGGGTGGCTGCTGTTCCTTGATCAGCCGAGGCGAAGGGCGTATTGATCCCGCCCGCCCGGTCTTCGGCCGAGCAATCTCCACAACGGAAGTCCGAGGCGATGAGCCTCCAGCAACGCTACGCGAGCCCGCTCCGGAGCCGTTCACGCCTGTCCGCGTGACGCCCCCGGAACCTTCGGAATCTCGCGCCTTTAGCGTTGCGCAAAATTTTGCATTCCAACTCAGAGTGAACCCGGAGGGTGGCGCCATGGAGAAGGAACTGAGTTCGAAGGCCCTGATCAACGGCAAGGAGCGCCGTGCGGCTCGCAGCAAGCCGAAGGGGGTCGCGACGGGGCTGGGGCTGGAGCGCTACTTCACGACGCCGGGCGTGGACCCCGCGGACGAGCTGGCGTGGGAGTACCGCAGCGCGAGCATCACCGGTGAGGACGGCAAGGCCGTCTTCGAGCAGAAGAACATCGAGGTGCCCCGCTCCTGGTCGATGCTGGCCACCAACGTCGTCGCCTCGAAGTACTTCCGCGGCACCCCGGGCACTCCCGAGCGTGAGACGAGCGTGCGCAAGCTGGTCGCCCGCGTCGTCGACACCCTCACCCGCTGGGGCGTCGAGGGCGGCTACTTCGCCACAGACGCGGCCAAGGAGACCTTCCACGCCGAGCTGACGCACCTGCTCCTTCGCCAGAAGGCCTCGTTCAACTCGCCCGTCTGGTTCAACGTCGGCGTCGAGGCGCAGCCCCAGTGCTCCGCCTGCTTCATCAACAGCGTGGATGACTCCATGGAGTCCATCCTCACGCTCGCGCGCACCGAGGGCATGCTCTTCAAGTACGGCAGCGGCACCGGCAGCAACCTCTCCAGCATCCGGGGCAGCAAGGAGCTGCTCGCGGGCGGAGGGACCGCATCCGGCCCGGTGTCGTTCATGCGCGGCTTCGACGCCTTCGCTGGCGTCATCAAGAGCGGCGGCAAGACGCGTCGCGCGGCGAAGATGGTCATCCTCAACGCGGACCACCCGGACGTGCTCGATTTCATCCGGTGCAAGTCCGCCGAGGAGAAGAAGGCCTGGGCCCTCATCGAGGCCGGGTACGACCCGTCCTTCAACGGTGAGGCCTACGCCTCGGTGTTCTTCCAGAACTCCAACAACTCCGTCCGCGTCACCGACGACTTCATGAAGGCCGTCGTCTCCGATGGCCCCTGGCAGACTCGCGCCGTGCGCGACGGCTCTCCCCTGGAGACGCACCGGGCTCGGGACGTGTTCCGTGAAATCGCCGAGGCCGCGCACCTGTGCGGCGACCCGGGCATGCAGTTCGACACCACGGTGAACGACTGGCACACCTGCTCGACCACCGCGCGCATCAACGCGTCGAATCCGTGCTCCGAGTACATGTTCCTGGACGATTCGGCGTGCAACCTGGCCTCGCTGAACCTGATGCACTTCCGCGACATCGCGGGCGACTTCGACGTGCCTGCCTTCAAGCACGCCGTCGATGTCCTGTTGATGGCCCAGGAGATCATCGTCGGCTTCTCGCGCTACCCCACCGAGCGCATCGCCAAGAACAGCCACGACTACCGGCCGCTGGGCCTGGGCTTCGCGAACCTGGGCGCGCTGCTGATGGCCTCGGGCCTTCCGTATGACTCGGACGCGGGCCGCAACTACGCGGCCGCCATCACCTCGCTGATGTGCGGCGAGGCGTACGCCATGAGCGCGCGACTGGCGGAGAAGCAGGGCCCCTTCGCCGGCTACGCGAAGAACGCCGAGCCCATGCTCGGGGTCATCCGCAAGCACCGCAAGGCCGCCTACAGCGTCCCTCAGCTGGGCGTCACGGCCGACCTGCACGCCGCTCAGAAGGCCGCGTGGGACGCGGCGCTTTCTCTCGGTGAGGCCCACGGCTTCCGCAACAGCCAGGTCACCGTGCTCGCGCCCACCGGCACCATCGGCTTCATGATGGACTGCGACACCACCGGCATCGAGCCCGACATCGCCCTCATCAAGTACAAGAAGCTCGTCGGCGGCGGCATGCTCAAAATCGTCAACCAGACGGTGCCCCAGGCCCTCGAGAAGCTCGGCTACCCCCAGACTCAGGCTCAGGACATCGTCGCCTCGCTCGACAAGGCCGACACCATCGAGGGCGCTCCTCACCTCAAGCCCGAGCACCTCTCCGTCTTCGACTGCGCCTTCAAGCCCGCCAACGGCTCTCGCAGCATCCACTGGATGGGACACATCCAGATGATGGAGGCCTGCCAGCCCTTCCTCTCCGGCGCCATCTCCAAGACGGTGAACATGCCCTCTGACTCCACCGTGGAGGACATCGAGAAGGCCTACCTGGAGTCGTGGAAGCGTGGCCTGAAGGCCGTCGCCGTCTACCGCGATGGCTGCAAGCGCACCCAGCCCCTCAACACCTCCAAGGCCGGCGTGAAGGACACGCGCAAGGCCGAACCGGCCCACGTCGTCGAGCCCGCCGTGAAGCCCGAGCCTCGCGCGGTGCGCCGTCGCCTGCCGGACGAGCGCCGCTCCATCACCCACAAGTTCTCGATTGGCGGCCACGAGGGCTACCTCACCGTGGGCATGTACGAGGATGGCTCGCCGGGCGAGCTGTTCATCGTCATGGCGAAGGAGGGCTCGGTGGTGAGCGGGTTGATGGACAGCTTCGCCACCAGCATCTCCCTGGCGCTCCAGTACGGAGTCCCGCTGAAGGTGATGGTGGACAAGCTGAGCCACACCCGCTTCGAGCCGAGCGGCTTCACGGGCAACCCCGCCATCCCCATCGCCAAGTCCATCACCGACTACATCTTCCGGTGGCTCGAGCTGAAGTTCCTGCCGAGCGAGGACCTGGTGGAGGACGCCGTCCTGTCTCCCGCGGATGGCGCGTCCACGCAGCCCGTCCTGCCCGCCCAGGCGGCCTCGCTGTCGCTCCCGTCGACGAATACGCGCGCGACGTGGCTCAACCAGGCGGATGCCCCGCCATGCCACACCTGCGGCGCCATCATGGTCCGCAGCGGCGCTTGCTATAAGTGCGGCAACTGCGGCGCGACCAGCGGCTGCAGCTGAACCTCGCGCGATGCGCTGAAGCACTCGAGGGCTCCGGAACACTGCTTCCGGGGCTCTCGCTGTTTTCCGCTCGCGTCTGTTCCGACGCGGGTTGCCGGGAGGCTGGGCGTCCACCTCCGCACTCGCGGGGTGCGCGAGGTCCGTGGGTGGGGACCTCGCGACCGGAGCAGGCGATGCGTTGCTCAGTCCGCCCGGGTCGCGGGCAACCGGTCGTAGACCTCCGAGGCCTTCGCGGACACTCGCGTCAGCTCATCGAGCGTCGTGGTGGCCACGTGCGCGCCTCCCGAGTCCGCGACGACGAACGCCACGGGACGCCCTCGGGCACGGATGGGGACGACGAGCAGGTGTGACGTGGGGCCGCCGAGCGCGGCGAAGATGGCCTCGTCCTGGACACAGGATGGAGCATCGAAGCTGCTGGGCCCCAGTTGGCCGAGCGCGGACACGAGCAGCGACGGGGCCTCCAGGTCCACCTTGAGCGAGGCCACCGCGGGGCTGTCACTCCCCGGCCCCCACGCATGGCCGACGCGCACGAGCCCGAAGCTCTCGCCGAGCAGGAAGGCTCGCTGGAATCGGCCCGCGCAGTAGGCGATCAACACCTTGCCGAGCACGCCTTGTGAGCCGACGTCATCGAGTGCCGTGAGGACCTGGTCCGCGGAGATCTTGGGGCCATCCGGGTTCACGTCCGGAGTGGACTCGTCCGCGGCGGCCAGCAGCGTCGCCAGTGCTTCCGAGGGGGCGCGCGCCTGGGGCTGCCAGGGCTGCTGGATGAAGTCCCAGGCGGAGGCGAGGGGCATTTCCGTGGTGGCACCCGCTGGCGCCGCGGAGCGAGCGTTGCCCTCGAGGTCCACCGCGCGGTCCTCCCACGTGCTCTCCGCGGAATGGCCGATGGTTCCGTTGCCTTCGGTGCCCTGCCACCCGACGAACTCCCACGTCGACGCGAGTTGCATCGGGGCATCGTCCGCCGCCGGCAGCTCGTCCAACTCGATGGCCGCACGGCGCGGCGCGGTGGGCCTGGGCTGTGGAACAGAGGGCACGAGCTCCGCGTCGGGCGGCCGGGGCTCGCGCAGTCCAATCACTTCCGCGCCGGAGTGAGCGACGGGTTCGGCTTCGACGGGTGACGGTGACTCTACGGGAGGAGGAGCCACGGATGCGGCGCCGGAGGACTCGCCGTGGGATGCGAGCATCGTCCCCGCGGCTTCGAGCGTCAGGGTCTCCCCCACGTCGCTCTCGGCGAGCACGGGGGACGGAGCACTCGAGTCAATCGCGGGGGATGACGTTTCCTGGGCAACCCGGCTCGCGTCACCGAGCGTTGCCTTCATGAGCTCCCAGTGTTCGTCGGACGGCGCATCCGTGCGGTCGGAAGCGGCGGCCTCGGGGTGCTCCGACGCACGGCCCTCCGTCGAGGACGGGGCCTCGGCGTGAGGCTTCACCTCGGGTTCGTCGAGATAGGCCACGGTGGTGGAAGGCTCGACGTGCGTCCCTGTCGAGTCGTTCAACGGCGCGGCGGTCTGGGGCTCATGCGCAGCCGACGCGGGAGACTCCTCCGCCGTCGCGCTGCCGTTGGGCTGCGCGGGGGCGAGGGCGGCCGAGGGCTCAGCGGCCAGCTCGGGCGCAGCCGTCTCTGTGGACCGCACCTCACGCGCGATGGGCTCCACCTCCGCGGAGGCCCCTGTGACCCGCACTTCAGGCTGCGCGACATCGCCCCAGTCATCGAGCGGGCTCGCGTCCTGGCTGGTGATGCGTCCATCCGACGCGGAGACATCTCCGGCTGCGTGAGGCTCCGCGGACGCACGATGCGAAGCCGAGGCACTCGAATCGACCTCCGCAGTGGGGAGCGAGCTGCCTTGTGATGCGGTCTGCGACTCGACCGCGAACGGCGCGGAAGCAATCACCGACGCGAGGGCCACGTCCGTAACCGTGTCGACAGCAGGTGCTACAATTCCATCCAGCGTCGTTGCCTCGGAGCTTGCGGTGGGAAGAGCCACCGCCATGCCATCCCCGACTTCTTCACGAGTGGAGAGTCGAGCCGCCTCGGCGTCGCCATGGGCTGACGATTCGGATTGGGATGCTGTCGCGGCGTTGTCAGCAGGAGAGGCGTGCTCCTCGACTCGCGCCAAGATCTCGGTCTTTGAAGCCGTGTCCTCTCCGTCCTGGAGTTGGGACGCGTGAGATGTGGCACTGGCATCATCCGAGGAGGTGGGCTCGAGCACACCGCCCTGCGCATTCGCAGGGACCTCGATGCGTTCGTCCGCCACACCTGATTGGGTGAGGTGCGTCGCCGCTCCGATCAACGGCTCGGGGGACTTGGCGACGGCATCGAGTGAGGCGACTTCGCCACTCGGCACAGTTCGAGCACTCGCGTCACCCGCACTCGACGGTGCCTCGGAGATTTCGGACGTCGTGAACTGCGGCGACTTGTCCTCAGCACGGTCCCAAGAGAGGAGCCCCTCCTCGGACGCGTTGCTTCGTGTCAGGTCGCTCGCTGTTTCGACGTTCAGCGACGAGACAGAGAGAGGTGCAGATGCCTCACCATCCTCGGCCCCTCGTGCATCCGAGGTCGTTTCCGTCGAGGGACTCGCCATGGCGACCGCATCGTCCGTCGCAGCCACCACGGGGGACTCGCCCGAAAGACTCGCGGAGTTCGACGAAGCGAGACCCGGCACTTGCACCGGTCCATCGTCGAGAGCACCGAACGCGTATTCATCGACACCCGTTGCGACCACCTCACGAACCGCCGAGACGTCGGAGACGTTCGCCGCCTTCGCCGGCCCGTCGTCGAGATGAGCGAGCGTCTCTTGCGAGATGTCGAGTGCGCCGCGCTCACGAGCCGCTGAGACGTCAGCCAGTCCATCCTCGAGAGCGCCAAGCGCCTCGTGAGCGAGCTCGGTTGCTCCACTCTCACGAACCGCCGAGACCTCCGTGGCCTTCGCCAGTCCATCAGCGAGAACGCCGAGCGCCGCGTAAGAGCTGTCGGGTGCCCCGCCCTCCCGAACCGCCGAGCCCTCCGTCACCTTCACCAGTCCATCATCGAGAACGCCGAGTGCCCCGCCCTCTCGAACCGCCGAGACATCGGCGACATCCGAGGCCTTCCCCGGTCCATCGTCGAGAACGCCAGGCACCTCTTGAGAGACGTCAGGTGCCCCGCCCTCTCGAACCGCCGAGACATCGGCAACATCCACGGCCTTCGCCGGTCCATCGCCGAGCACCTCTTGAGAGACGTCGGGTGCCCCGCCCTCTCGAACCGCCGAGACATCGGAGGCATCGGTCGCTTGCGCCTTACCGCCTTCGCGAGCACTGAGTACCTCGCTGGAGACTTCGGGCGCTCCTCCGCCGAGGGCGACCTCGGCCACGGAGACAGCAGAGATCGACGCGGGCGCGCTGTCCTCCGTGGAGAGGATCTCCAGGTCAGACTCTGCCTCCGCGGACACATCGAGCCGGCTCAGCGGAGCCTGCGAGACATCGCCGGCCGAGGGTGTTCCTGGTCCGATGCTCGGCAGAATCGTGCCGGCAGCCATGTGCGTCGGAGCGCCTCTTGGAGCCATCCCCGGAGGTTGTGGCGCGGCGCTCCCCTTCATGCCCGGAGGCTGCTGCAGCCCCATCGGCGGGCGCGGCGCTGAACCACCCACCTCGGGATTCATGCCGCCCACGGGCTGCGGCGGACGCACCATGCCCGGCGGCGGTGGAGCTCCGGGTCCTCCGGTCATCGGCGGAGGTCGGCCCCCTTGCATTCCGGGAGGCATGGCCCCCTGAGGCCCAGGGACCGTGGGGAAGCCCGTTCCCGAGGGAGGCCGAGCACCCGCCATCCCTGGAGGTACCGGCCCCTGCGGGGCGCCCAGCCCAGGCATGCCCGGACTCGAAGGACGAGTCCCCGCGACGCCCGGGGGCACGGGGCCCTGAGGTCCCGGACCGCTCACTCCCTGCGGAGGCCGAGGTCCCATCCCCGGCGGAACAGGCCCGGCTACCGTGGGCACGCCCGTGCGCGACGGAGGCCGAGCGCCCATCATCCCCGGAGGCACATGCCCAGGGACGCCCGGTCCCGACGGAGGCCGAGCGCCCATCATCCCCGGAGGCACGGAGCCCGGCCCACCCATCATCCCCGGAGGCGCGGAGCCCGGCCCACCCATCATCCCCGGGGGCGCGGAGCCAGGACCACTCACATTGCTCGGAGTCGAGGAGCCAGGTCCCCCCAGGTTCGAGGGTGCTCCGCCCACCACATTCGGAGGCACGGTGCCCGGCCCGCCCGCATTGCCCGGAGGCCCGAAGCCAGGACCGCCCCAATTCGAGGCCGGCCCACCCACCACTCCCGGAGGAGGCACGGGCCCAGGCATCGGCGACACCACTGCGCCCGGAGGCGGCCCACCCTGCGCGGGTCTCGCCACCATTCCAGGCGGCAGCCCCTGTCCTCCCGCTCCAGGTCCACTCGGAACAGGAGACGCGCCCTGAACCGAAGGCATCCCGCTGCTCGACGGCGGACGCGCCCCCATCATCCCAGGCGGCCCACCAGGTCCACCGGGCATGGGTGCGCCCCCTGGCGCCCTCGGCGGAACAGCCCCCTGAACCGTGGGCACTCCACTGCTCGAGGGCGGACGCGCTCCCGTCATCCCAGGCGGCCCCATGGGCCCCGGTCCACCCGACATCCCAGGAGGAACGGGCCCAGGAACCACGGGCATGCCCGCGCTCGACGGAGGTCGCGCTCCGCTCATCCCGGGAGGCACAGGTCCTTGCCCACCAGGCACCACGGGAATGCCCACGCCCGACGGTCGCGCGCTCGCAAGCCCCGGCGGGACAGCCCCTGTCCCCCCCGGCGCGCCGACGTTCGGAGGTGGCCTCGCACCGGGTCCAGCAGGCGCAGGCGGCCTCGCGCCCTGCGGCCCCGCGGACGGGGGACCCATCGGAACTCCAGGACCCGACTGCGGCCTCGCTCCCGGCCCCGCCACGAACCCCGGGGGCATCCCTCCCGGTGCCAACACAGGCGCTTCAGAAACGCCACCCGCGGCAACCGACGGCCTCGCCCCAGGCCCCGAGGGAGCAGACTCCACGAAGCCACCGGGAGCAGACGAAGGTCGCGTCGACTCCACGAGCGGGCCCGCGGCCCCAGGACCACGAACCGGAGGCAACCCCACGCCACCAGGCGCCGCCGCCCGAGCCAACCCCGGAGGCTGGACCGGAGACCACTGCCCCGCCGACTGTCGCGACACCATGCCCGGCGGCTGAGTGGACTGCCCCCCATGCGCCTCCGGGCTCCCCGCCAACACCGGGCTCCTCGGGGCGGGCGTCTCCACCACCTCCTCCATCACCCCTTCGAGCACCTCCTCGGTGTCCACCAGCTCGAGCTCCTCGGTGGGCTCGATCTCCTCCGCCGCCTCGAACTCCTCCTCGGGTTCGATCTCCTCCGCCTCCTCCATCGGCGCGGGCGGCATCGCCGGAGCCAACCGAGGCGGCTCCGCGGGCGCCAGCCGAGGCGGAGGCCCCGCAGGCCGAGCCCCTCGCGCCGCGTCCACCGATACCAACTGGGGAGGCTCCGGAGGCCGCGCCGACGTCGCGGGCCCCAACACCGGCGGCCCCGACTTCGGCACCACCGCCACGGGCGCCTCCGACGCATCCCCCAGCAGCCCCCCCGTGGACGCGAGCATTGGGCTCTCGCCCGTCCACGGAGCCTCTTCCGTCGTCGAGTCGTCGGAGTCGTCGCTCAGGAACTGCCCCGGCGCCAACCCGCCGAACATCCCCTCCGTCCCCGGAGCGGCGCGCACGGGCGCGGGCGGCGGCGCCACCTCGGGCTGCGCGACCATCACGCCCCTCGCGGCCGGTACCGGCGCGGCGGCGGGACGGGGCGGCGCGGCGGGAGCTAGCCGCCGAGCGGTCGCCATGCTCAACGAGCGCGAGTCGCGCCGGATGCCGTAGCGCTGGGCCTGGTATTGGAACAGCCGCAGCTCCGGCGTGATGTGCGGCAGGATTCGCAGGCCCGTGATGAACCCCAGCGCGTCCGTGTGCTGGATTTCGAAGGGGCTCGCCATGGCCACCCTCAGCCGGCGCCCCTCCTGTCCCAGAGGGAAGGCCAGGTGCTTCTCCGCGAGCGCCGCCGGCAGCAACGTGAGCGTCGCGTCCGTGACGGCTTCGAAGTCCGCCTCCTGCGCGACGGGGTAGCGGGTCTGCTCCCCCAGCACCATCGCCAGCGTGTCGATGTCCAGCATCTCCAGCTCGACGAGAATGGAGCCCAGCCGCCCACCGTAGATGAGCTGTGCCTTCAGGGCTTCGTCGAGCTGCGCCTGCGTGAGGAGGCCCTTGCGGACCAGGATTGCTCCGAGCTTTTCGGCCATGCCTCCCGGAGTCTAGACGGCTTCGCCCCACACGGGACCGGCCCCCGTGCCCCCTCGCTTCATTTCACCCAGGTCCGACGGCACCTCGCACACAACCCGGCGGCAACAATCGCGCTCCGTGTGAAATCAGACGGGCGCCCAACCTGCCTGCCCTCCCCCCGAGACAGTGTCACTTCCGCGTCCAGGACCC
Source organism: Myxococcus guangdongensis (assembly GCF_024198255.1). Classification (NCBI taxonomy): domain Bacteria; kingdom Pseudomonadati; phylum Myxococcota; class Myxococcia; order Myxococcales; family Myxococcaceae; genus Myxococcus; species Myxococcus guangdongensis. The sequence continues at coordinate 186,514 of NZ_JAJVKW010000009.1, read as the reverse complement.
TTGCTCCCGGCAAACGCCGCCAGGCCCACATCTCATCGCCTTGTTGCAACTGGGTAAACAACTGCGAATCAGGTCCATAAGTGACACCCGCTATAACGGTGGGTGCAGCCCACGCTGCGAAGTCCCATCCCCTGCAGGAGAACCGATGAAACGATTCCAGCTCGCAGGTCTCGTCGCCGCGCTGTCGCTCAGCGCGCCGGCAGCGCTGGCCTCGTCACCCGTGTGTGAGGCGTCCGTGTCGCCCGCGTCCCAGCGCGCCACGAAGGTGGGCGAAGACGTGTACCGGCGCTTCGAGTCGGCCCATCCCTACGCCACCCCGGCGCTGCGCACGCGGAGCGGTCCGGTCCACACCGATGTCATCACTCACCCGGGGGCCGCGTACATCGCCGCGCACTTCGAGCGGCTGGAGCTGGCGGAGGGCGACTTCGTCGTGGTGCGAGCCCCGGACGGCTCCCGCTCCAAGCGCTACGACGCCCACCCCCCGGACGCGCGCGATGGCTTCTGGGCCCTGCACATCCCTGGCGACACGGCCATCATCGAGCTGCACAGCGCCGACCACCCCGGCCGCCAGGGCATCCTGAACCAGCACGGCTACAGCATCGACCGGTTCGCGCGCGGCTACACCAACGAGGAGATGGGCTTCACGTCCGAGCTGAACAAGGCCGTGTGTGGCGCGGACGACTCGCGCTGGGCGCCCTGTTACGCCGCCAGCGACCCCACCGTCTACGGCCGCGCCCGTCCCGTGGCGCGCCTGCTCATCGGTGGCTCCAGCGCGTGCACCGGTTGGCTCGTGGGCAGCCAGGGCCACGTCATGACGAACCAGCACTGCATCGCCACCGCGAGCGACGCGCAGAACACCGACTTCGAGTTCATGGCGGAGGGCGCCAACTGCGCCACGAGCTGTGGGAGCTGGTTCGGCTGCCCCGGTCACGTCATCTCCGGCGGCACCCTGGTCCAGGCGGACGCGCCCCGCGACTACGCGCTGGTGCGGCTCGCGGTGAATCCCACCCCCAGCTTCGGCTACCTCCAGCTTCGCGGCTCGGGCGCGGTGGTGGACGAGCGCATCTACGTCCCACAGCACCCCGCCGGGTACGGGAAGAAGATCGCCGTCGCCTCCTCGGACCCGACGGACGCGTCCGGCTTCGCGGAGATCTACAGCCTCAACGAGCCGTCCTGCCAGGCCGGCGGCCCCAACGACGTGGGCTACTTCGCGGACACGCAGGGCGGCTCCTCGGGCTCGCCCGTGATTGGCCACGGCGACCACCTGGTGGTGTCACTGCACCACTGCGCCAACTGCCCCAACCGCGGCGTGCCCATCCAGGCCGTCATCAGCCACCTGGGCGCCCACCTGCCCGCGTGCGCCCTGCCCGCCGCCGGCTGCCCCGACCCCAACGGCGACGGCACGCCGCCCCCGGAGGAGCCACCTCCGCCGGCCAACTCCTTCCCGTACACGGCCTCCAACACCAACGACGCCCAGCAGAACACCCACAACAAGCGCATCGCCCTCGCCGCCGGCCAGACGCTCACCGTGGCCACCTGCGGCCTGACGGGCGCGAAGACAACCGGCGACACCTACCTGCGCGTGCACAACCCGTCCGGCACCTCCGTGGCCGCCAACGACGACGCCTGCGGAGGCCGGGGCTCCAGCATCACCCACACCGCCACCATCACCGGTGAGTACGAGGTGCGCGCGGGCTGCTATGCCAACGGGAGCTGCGGCGGCACCGTGGTGTGGGAGATCTCCGGCGGCAGCAACCCACCCACGCCCCCCACCTCCGGCACCTTCCAGTACAACGGGACGAACACCGACAGCGCCCAGCGCAACACCACCAACCGTGACGTCGTCGTCACCGCGGGCAAGACGCTCCTCGTGGCCACCTGCGGCCTGCCGAACACGTCCTTCAGCGGAGACACCTTCCTGCGCCTCTACGGCAACGGAGCGCAGGTCGCGTCCAACGATGACGCCTGTGGTGGCCGAGGCTCCAGCGTGAGCTACACCGCCACCACCAGCGGCACGGTCCAGATTCGCGCCGGCTGCTACACCAGCGGGACGTGCAGCGGCACGGTGGTCTGGAACCTCCAGTAGCACGGAGGATTCCACTGTGCGTCGGGCCCTCGGAATTCCACGGCCCGACGCGGGCCCGGGCCTCGGATTTCCGAGGCCCGCTCGCCCTCCCAGACTCAGTACGCGTTCTTCGACAGGAACCCGCCGAGCGCGGTGCGCACGAGAATCTTCAGGTCCATCAGCAGCGACCAGTTCTCGATGTAGTACAGGTCGTACTCGATGCGCTTCTCGATGCACGTCTGTCCGCGCAGGCCGTTGATCTGCGCCCAGCCGGTGATGCCCGCCTTCACCTTGTGCCGCAGGTGGTAGCGCGGAATCTGGCGCTTGAACTCCTCGATGAAGACGGGACGCTCGGGGCGCGGGCCCACGAGGCTCATGTCCCCCGTCACCACGTTGAAGAACTGCGGCAGCTCATCCAGCGAGTACTTGCGCAGGAACGTCCCGATGACGGTGCGGCGCGGGTCGTCCTTGCGCGCCATCATCGCCCCGGAGTGCTCGGCGTCCACGCGCATGGTGCGGAACTTGAGGATGGAGAAGGTGCGCCCGTCCATCCCCATGCGCTCCTGGCGATAGAGCACCGGTCCTCGGCTGGTCAGCCGCACGGCGATGGCCGTGGCCAGAATCAGCGGCGAGGTGGCGAGGATGGCCAGCAGCGAGAAGAGGATGTCGAACGCCCGCTTGGCCACCCGGCTCCAGCCCTCCATCGGGTCGCCCTGGAGCCGGATGATGGGCAGGCCGCCGAACTCCTCCAGGCCGCCGTACAGCGTGATGTACTGGTAGAGGTCCGGCACCACGCGAACGTCCACGGTGCGCAGCGCCAGCTGCTCCATGAGCTGCTTGACGTGTGCCTGCTCCTGCAGCGGCAGTGCGAGGATGACCTGGTCGACCGGCTGCGCGTCGAGCACGCGCTCCACGTCGCCCACGTGGCCAATCACCCGCACGCCGCTGACGTACTGGCCCACCTTCTCCGGCCTCAGGGACAGAAGGCCCGTCACCCGGAAGCCCAGCTCCTTGTGGACCTCCACCGTCTCCACCACGCGCTGGCCCAGCTCCCCCGCGCCGATGACGAGGATGGACTTCAGGTTGTGGCCCCGCCGGCGCACCTCGCTGAGCACGTAGCGGAACGCCAGCCGGCTGCACGTCACCAGCACGAAGGCGTAGACGACGAAGATGACCAGCGTCAGGCGCGAGTAGCGCTCGCGCACGAAGTAGGTCACCGCCACCAGGATGAGCGTCGCGGTGATGGTGGACTTGAAGACCTCGAACACCTCACCGGTGTTCGTCCGGGAGCGGATGGCCGCGTACAGCCGCGACTGCTTGAAGGTCACCGGGAAGATGACCAGCAGCATCAGCAGGAAGACGAACGAGTCCTCCCAGGGAGGGATTCCCTCCGTGACGGGGACGATGCCCGAGAACCGCGTGACGTACGCCAAGGCGAACGCCAGCGCGAGCATCACCATGTCCGCGACCACCTTGATGGACGTGTAGAAGCGCTGGAGACGACTGAACACGCCTGGACTCCTGTAACCTGGTCAACGGGGCGCCACCCCACTGCAAGACTCGCACCCTGGTCCGACGAGCACGCGTCCTGCCCGACTCCCTCTGACGAGACGGCCTCCTAACACGGAAAAACGCGTGAAACCAATGGGTTACCTCCGCCCCGGCTGGACAATGATGGGGGGAGGACACTGCCGCTCGATGAAAGACGGAGGCAGGGATGACAGCGGCGTCACACCGCCGTGGCGCGGGTTGTGGATTTCGTCGACAGGCTGAGGAGCGACTCCACTTCGCGGAGCATCGCCTGCTGGAAGGACGCGCGGCTGAAGCGCTCGGCCTGCGAGCGGGCGTCTGCGGGATTGAAGCGCGCCTCCCAGGAATCGAAGCGGCGGACGGCCTCCGACAACGACGCGGGTGTCTGTTCTGAGAAGAACAGTCCGGTGCGGCTGTTCACCGTCTCCAAGGCGCCCCCCTTCGCGAAGGCGATGACGGGGCGGCCGGTGGCCTGGGCCTCCAGCGGGGTGATGCCGAAGTCCTCCTCGGGCGTGAAGATGAGGGCGCGAGCGTCCCGGTACAAGGACGGCAGGGCATCATCGGAGACGTTGCCCAGGAAGCGGATGTTGGGCGGCGGCGCGCCGGACGCGAGGCGGGCGGCCTCCTGGCCGGTGCCCACCACCCAGAGGGGAACGCCCAGCTCGCGGAAGGCCTCGAGCGCGATGTCCAGCCGCTTGTAGGGCGCGAAGGCACCGAGCCACAGGAAGTATCCGCCGCGGCCTCCGCCCTCCAGCGGAGAACGGGTGAAGCGCTCCAGGTCGACGGGGGGATGCACCACGGTGGCCTCGCGGCCCCAGAAGCGCTGGAGCTTGCCGGCGACGTGGTGGCTGTTGGCCACGAAGCGGTCCACGCGCGCCGCCGAGGCACGGTCCCACCGTCGCAGCCAGGGCCGCACCGCATGGGCCGCCGCGCGCACGGGCAGCCGGGCGCGGCCGGGGCCGAAGTAGTCGTCGAACAGGTCCCACATGTACCGCATGGGCGCGTGCACGTAGCTCAGGTGCGGCACTCCCGCGGGCGCGCGCAGGCCCTTGGCCACGCAGTGGCTGGAGGACAGCACCAAGTCGTAGTGCCCCTGGAGGCGCAGCGACTCGATGGCCTGGGGCATCAGGGGCAGCAGGTGCCGGTAGCGGGCGTGGACGCCGGGGAGGCGCTGGAGGAACGAGGTGAAGATGCGCCGGGACTCGATGGCGGGAGACTGCGTGCCCGGCTGGTGGATGAGGGTGTAGATGTCCGCGTCGGGGAGTGCTTCGCAGAGCGCGTCGAGCACGCGCTCTCCCCCGCGGTGGGTGACCAACCAATCGTGGACCAGGGCGACCTTCACGAGGGCGGCTTCTAGCACCCCCCATGCCGCGCACGGCCAGCAACATGAAGCAGGTGCCTGCCTGCCCCCATGAGGGCCGCGCGTGTGGTACGCGGGAAGCGTGGCTCAAGTCCTCCTCGACCTGCGCATGGTGCGCGGCCGGCTGCACGGAATCGCGCGCTACGCGCTGGAGCTGGCGCGGCGAGTGCCGATGCTCGCGCCGGACCTGCGCTTCTCCGCGCTGGTGCCACCCGAGGGGCTCCCCTCGGACCTGGGAGCGCTCGCGCCCCGGATGCCGCTGCACCGCTCGCTCGCGGGCTTCCTCTCGCCGGTGGAGCAGGCCGCGCTGGCGGCGGACCTGACGAAGCTCTCGCCGGACGTCTTCCACGCCACGTCGTTCTCGCTGCCGCTCTTCTGGCGCGGTCCGCTCGTCGCCACGCTGCATGACGCCAACCACGTCGCGCTCGCGCGGGAGTACACGCCGGCGCAGGCGCTCTACTACCGACTGGTGGTGGGCCCACGCGCGAAGCGGGCCTCGGCGCTGGTGACGGTGTCCGAGTTCTCCCGCGAGGAGCTCGCTCGGCACCTGGGGCTGTCGCCCTATCGGCTGCAGGTGATTCACAACGGCGTGGACCCGAGCTTCCAACCGCCGTCGCCGGTGGAGGCCCGTGCGTTCCGGGAGCGACACGAGCTGCCCTCGCGCTACGTGGCCGCGGTGGGCAACGCGAAGCGGTTCAAGAACCTGGAGCTGCTGCGCCACTTCGCCGCGGACCTGCCGGTGCCCATCGTCCTCCTGGCCGGCAAGGGCGCGGTGGCGCACGAGCTGGGGCTGCACGAGAACGTCCTGGACCTGGAGGAGCTGCCAGAGTCACAGATGCCGCTGTTCTACGGCGCCGCGGCCGCGCTGCTGTTGCCCTCGAAGTACGAGGGCTTCGGACTGCCCGCGCTCGAGGCGATGGCGACCGGATGCCCGGTGCTCGCGGCGGACGCGACGGCGCTCCCCGAAGTGGTGGGCGGCGCGGCGCTGAGGTTGCCTCCGGATGACCCGAACGCCTGGCGCGAGGCGACGCTGCGGGTCCTGCGCGACGATGCGCTGCGCTCGGAGTTGATGGAGCTGGGACGCGAGCGCGCCGCGCGCTTCACGTGGGACGAGTGCGCCAGACGCACCGTCGCCGTGTACCGACGCGTCCTCGAGAACCGCGTGTCCCCGGCCACCTGACGACTCGCGAGCCACGTGCGCGACGGCGTGCGGTCCGCCACCACGCCGAGGCAAGGCGCCTCCACGTGACGCCGCCCCGCCCTCACTCGTGCGCCGGGGTCACTGCCGCGTCGGGCCGCCGTGGCGCCGCGCCACGAAGCACCCCGCTCCCTTCACACAGCCCCAGCCCCCACACGAGCGCGAACGACAGGTGCACGCTGGAGTGGAACGGCAGGTAGTGCACGAGCGCCAGGATGTGGAAGCCCACGAACGACAACAACGCACCCGTGGCCGCGAGCGAGCCCGCGCGGTATCGACGGATGAGCGCCCAGCCCAACAGGCCGTGCACGGTGAGCATCAACACCAGCCCCACCAGCCCCGTCTCCGCCCACACGGTGAGCCAGAGGTTGTGCGAGTCCGTGGCCAGCAGGTCCGTGATGCCCGACTCGTCCTGCCGCGCGAGCACCGCCGCCTTGTGGTTGCCGAAGCCCACGCCCACCCACGGGTGGTCCTGGACGAGGCTCCAACCCACCGTCATCGCCAGCTCGCGCTCGCCGCCGTAGATGTTGTCCACCGCCTTCCCCAGGCGCGCGCGCCACGCGGGTGACGCCAGCACCACGACGATCAACCCGGCGATGAGCCCCAGCCCCACCCTGCGCGCCAGGCCACTCACGAGCAGCAGCAACGCCACCACGCTCACCATCAACGCCGCGCCGAGCGCCGCGCGCGCGAACGCGTTGTAGATGGACACCAACATGCCCAGCACCACCACACCCGCCAGCAGCCGCCGGCGCGCGACCTCGGAGCCTCCGAGGATGGCCAGCGCGGGCCCCAGCGCGGCGATGGCGCCATGGGCGAAGCGCAGCCGGTGGAAGAAGATGCCCCCCGCCGCGTAGCGCGGTGAGGCCTCCGTGCCGAAGTTCTCGTGCAGCCGGGCCAGGTTCAGCTTCAGGAACGCGGGCGGCTCCCAGGGCCAACGCACGCGGTTCTGGAACACGCCCAGGCCCGCCGCGAACAACCACCCGCCCAACACCGTCCCGGCGATCGCCAACCAGGGCACCCCCACCGAGCCCACGCACGCCACCGCCGCTCCCGCCACGGAGTCGAGCACCTGCCCGTACCGTGAGCTCCGCGGCCACGCCGCCGCCGCGCCCGTCACGAGCGCGAGCGCGGGCGACACCACCTGCCACGCGCACAGCGCCACGCTCGCCAGGACATACGCGCGCACGTCCCGCGCGAGCACGAGCCTCCGCTTCGCCAACAGCACCAGCGAGAGCAGCACCGCGGCGGACGCGGCCACCTGCAGCACGACCTCCGCCAGCACCAGTCCCACGGCCCAGACGAGCAGCACTCCGGCCACGGCGCGACGAAGAAGAATCTCCAGCCGGGGCTGGGAGGGTTGGTCCATGAGGGGGTTCACGCTATCTCACGGCGAGCCAACGGCGGGGCACGTGAAGAAACCCCTCCCGCCGGAGCCAGAGCGCGGCGGCCGCCAGCACGAGGATGACGGGGGGTGTCCACGCCGCCACCGGGGGCGACAGGCGCTCCGTCAGCACCAGCGTGCGGCACACCATCATCAGGCCCCACATCGCCACCGCCACCAGCAACCCCTCGACGATGGCGGCGGTGAGGTGGCCCTTGCGGCTGTTTCGCAGCGCCAGTCCCACCCCCAGCAGCGCGGCCGGCAGCGCCGCCAGCGGATAGGCGAAGCGGTTGTGCAGCGCGAGCTCGAACTGCTTGGTGGCGAGCCCCACCTCGCGCCGGGCGACAATCTGCTCGCGCAGCTCCCGCACGCGCATCTGCTCCGGGCGCCCCGGGCGGATGCGGAAGGCCGAGGCGGCGATGCCCAGCTCGTACTCCGCGCTCTCCAGGCTCTTCACCGAGGTGCCCTGCTCCCCATTGAACGTGCGATCCACCACATCCGTCAGTCGCCACCGGTTGCCGTCCAGCCACTCCATGCGCGCCGCGTCCAGCCGGCGCTGGAGCTTGAACTCCCGTGACACCGTGAAGATGGAGACGTTTTCGAAGCCCTCCTGCGCACCGCCCGCGCGGAGGATGAAGATGCGCTCGCCCTTGCGAAACCACTGCTTCGGCGTGGAGTAGGAGCGCAAATCTCCCCAGCGGTTGAAGCGCTGACTCGTGATTTCGTCCACGCGACGACCCGCATGGGTCGCGATGAACTCGTCGAAAGCCACCAGGCCCAGGCACGCCAGCAGTCCGAAGACCAGCACGGGCACATACAAGGCGGTGGGACCGAACGTGAGCGCCCCGATGGCCGTCACCTCTCCCTGCTTGCGCAACGCGGAGACCGTCGTGCCCGCGGCCAGCAGCAGCGCCGCCGGCCCCAGCTGCTGCAGGGCCATCAACGCCTTGTAACCGTAGAGCTTCGCCGCGTCGGCGACCCAGCCAGGGCCCTCGTAGATCTTCACGCGGTCGACGAAGTCCACCACCACGAAGACGAGCACCAAGCCAAAGGCGATTCCCAGCGCGAAGCGGATGTACGTCCGCAACACGTAGCCGAAGAGCGTCAGTCTCACTTGAGCGTCCCGGACCGGCTCACCCGGTAGAGCGCCACCAGGCCCATCGCCATGAAAATCAGGTTGGCCAGCTGCCCCGCCAGCAAGGGCGGCAACCGTCCTTGCTGCCCGAACTGCTCGAAGACCCGACTCAGCATGTAATACAGGACGTAGCCACCCAAGGTCAGCAGATAGCCCCAGGCTTTGCCCGCCTGGCGCCGGCCAATGGCCAGCGGCGTTCCCAGCAGCGCGAAGGCCATCGGGGCCAGCGCGGCACCCAGGCGGCTATGCATGGCGGTCAGGGGGATGTGCGGGTAGCCGCCATTCGCCTTCGCGTCCTGCGCCGCTTCGTACAACGCCATCAGCGTCGTCTCCTCCTTGCTCGAGGTGAAGCGGCGCCCCTTCGCCGATGCCCCGCCGAACTCCAGATTGATCTCCGCTCGGTCGAAGTGGATGAGCTCGTAGGACTCGGAGGCACGGGCGGAGCGATGAACCTCTCCCCCCTCCAACGCGAATCGCAGCACCTGACTGCCGCTCGCGGTGCCCACCTTTCCACGGTGCGCCACGACCAGGAGCGGCGTTGTCTGCTCGCGCTCGTCATGCAGGAGCACGTTGGTCCACTGGCCGTCCGGAGACACCTCTTCGGTGTACAACGTCAACGCACCGAAGTTCTCGTAGAAGGTGCCGGGCTTCACTTCGCCCACCGCGTTGCGCTGGATGACCTCGCTCACCAGCTCGGCGACACCCGAGCTGCCCCAGGACAGCGCCGTGGAGGTGATGAGCAACATGAGCGCGCTGAGCACCACGGCGATGCCCATGGGCGCCGCGAGCAGGCGCGCCGGCCCCACGCCCAGGGATTGAAGCGCGGTCAGTTCATGGTCCTCACCGAGCCGTCCCAGCCCCAGGAGGATGGCCAGCAGGAAGGCGACGGGCAGCGCCATCATGAGGAAGCGCGGCGTGAGGTAGACAATCAGCCGCGCCACGTCCACCAGCGTCACCGACGCCCCGAGCAGGACGTCCGTCCCCAGCAGGAACTGCATCACGAAGAGCAGCAGGAACAGGAAGGCCACCCAGACACCGAGCGGCACCAGCAATTCCTTGAGCAGGTAACGCGAGATGCGCGTCACGGCGTCGCCTTCAGCCCCTTCGCGCCGATGTCCCGACGGAAGTGCATGCCCTCGAAGCGGACCGCCTCCACCGCCGCGTAGGCACGCTCCCTCGCCCGCGCCAGGTCCTCGCCCCGGGCACACACCGTCAACACGCGTCCGCCACTCGTCACCAGCGCCCCGCCCCGCTCCTCCGCGCCCGCGATGAACACCGTGGCGTCCGCCGGCACCGCGTCCAGCCCGTCGATGCGCTGACCCTTGCGCGGCGACTCCGGATAGCCCTCCGCCGCCACCACCACGCCCACCGACGCGCCCGACGCGGCCACCAGCGGCCTCGACTCCAGCCGCCCCCGCGCGCACGCATCCACCAGCGGCAGCAGGTCCTCTCCCAGCTGCATCATCAACACCTGCGTCTCCGGGTCTCCGAAGCGCGCGTTGAACTCCAGCACCTTGGGCCCGCTCCGCGTGAGCATCAGCCCCGCGTACAGCACGCCCCGGAACGCAATCCCGCGCCGACGCAGCACCGCCAGCGTGGGCGCGATGACGCTCTCGCCCACCTCCGCCAGCTGCCGCGCGTCCAGGAACGGCGCGGGACTGTAGGCCCCCATGCCGCCCGTGTTCGGACCGGTGTCGCCATCCCCCACGCGCTTGTGGTCCTGCGACAGGGGCAGCATCGCGTAGCGCTCGCCGTCGCAGAGCGCCATGGCGGAGACCTCCTCGCCCTCGAGCAGCTCCTCCAGCACCATGCGCTGGCCCGACGAGCCCAGGGCCGCGACGGCCCGCACCGCCTCGCGCGCGGCCTCCACGTCATGCGCGACGATGACGCCCTTGCCCGCGGCCAGCCCGTCCGCCTTGACCACGATGCGGCCCTGCGCCACCGCGTAGGCCTCCGCCTCCGCCGCGTCCGTGAAGGTCCGGAAGGCGGCGGTGGGAACGCCCGCCTCGGCCATGATCTCCTTCGCGAAGGCCTTGGAGCCCTCGATGAGCGCGGCGCCCGCCACCGGTCCGAAGCAGGCGATGCCCTCCTTCGCCAGCGCGTCCGCCACCCCCGCCACCAGCGGCGCCTCCGGCCCCACCACGACCAGGTCCACCGCCTCGCGCTTCGCGAGCGCCACCACCTCGTCCGGCGAGTCCGCCTTCACCGGCACATTCGTGGCCAGCTTCGCGGTGCCCGGGTTGCCCGGGGCACACCACAGCCGCGTGAGGCGCGGGCTCTGCGACAGCTTCCACGCCAGCGCGTGCTCACGGCCTCCGGAACCCAGCAACAGGACCTTCACAGCCACCTCATCTGTCCAACAGGTAGAGCATCCGTTTGGCGGGGAGGTACTCGGGGTCCAACCCCACCACGCTCACGAGTTCCTTGCGCGCCTCGGCTCGACGCTGCGTGGACTCCAGCTCCGCCAGCCGCACCCTCGCGGACCAGAGCGTGGGGGACAGCCCCAGCGCATCCCGCAGCGCGCGCTTGGCCGGCTCCACCTGACGGCCGTCCGCCAGCGCCCAGCCATGCGCCAGGTGCGCCACCGGGTGCTGCCGCCCCGCCGACACCGCGCGCGTCGACAGCGCACGCGCCTCCGTCGAGTTGCCCTTCCGCGTGGCGATGAGCGAGCGGTATGCCAGCGCGTCCGCGTTGTTCGCGTCCGACTCCAGCACGTCGCGCAGGTGCCGGTCCGCCGCGTCCAGGTCTCCCTGGTGGAAGCGCAGCACACCCTCGTAGAGGGACGGCGCCGGGTCATCGGGGTTCTGCGCGAGCGCGAGGATGGTGCCCTCCACGCCCTTCACCGTCTCCGCGGGCCGCAACCAGAAGCGCGTGCTCACCGGCCGGGGCTCCAGCCGCAGGGGGTCCGAACCCAAGGCCTGCTTCAGCGCCCGGAACGCCTCCGTGCCCCGCTTGGCCGAGGCCTCGGCCACGCCCGACAACAGCTGCGCGTCCAACCGTCGCGCATCCAGGCTCGTCGCCGTCTGGAAGCGCTCCAGCGCCTCCAAGGGCTTCTTCTCCAGGAGCAGCAGGCGGCCCTCCAGCACCGCCTCCAGCGCGCGGTCCTCGAGCCGTCCCTTGATGCCATCCAGGTGCTTGCGCGCCCTCGCCGCGTCGCGCTGCTCCAGCGCCACCAGGAACACCTGGAGGTGCGCCTCGGGCAGCTCCTTCGACAGGCCCAGCGCCTCTTCCGCGGCCTTCACGCCCGCGTCGCTGTTGCCCGCCGCGCGCTCCGCGGCGGCCAGATGCACGAGCACCTGCGCCACGTCGCGGTGGTCGTGGCGCTCGCGCGTCTTCAACAACGCCCGCAGCTCGCGCACACCCGCGGCGGCGTTGCCCTCCGCCTGATAGCGCAGCACCGCGAGCGGCAGGAGCGCACGCAGCTCCCCGGGGTCCGCCTTCACGCGCGCCTCGTACAGCTTGCGCGCCTCCTGCGGCTCACCGACCTCCTGGTAGATGCGCGACGTGGCCGCGAGGCTGTCCCAGTCCCGAGGGTCCGCCGTCAGGCGCTTGCGCAGCGTCTCCAGCGCGAGCTTGTACTCACCGGCGGACTCGTGCGCGAGCGCCCGGTAGTACTGGATGCGCTTGAGGTCCGGGGCGAGCTTCTCCGCCGTGCCGAACTGCTGGTCCGCCAATCCACCGGACGACGACAGGTAGACGCGGCCCATCACTAGGTGGGCCTCCGCCTTCTGCGCATCCGTCACCTTCGCGTGCGCCAGCGACTCCTCCGCCAGCACCCGGGCGCGCTCACGCGGCGAGCTCTGCCGCGAGCGCGTCAGCAACAGGTTCGCCTCCGCCAGGAGCAGCAGGGGCACCCGTCCCGCGCGCAACTGGGCGGCCTCGACCAGCTCGCTCGCTTCCTTGAAGGCCCCGTCGTCCAACCCCGCGCCGCGCCCCAGCGCCAGCGCCTGGACATAGCCCGCGATGGCCTCGTCGCTGCGAGGGTCCAGCAACAACGCCTGCTGGAAGGACTCCTCGGCCTCCGTGTACGCCGAGCGCTCCTCTCGGGCCAGCTGTCGCCGCCCCTCCTCGAGGCGCTGCGCGCTGGTGCCCTCCAGCTCCAGGTACTTCAGCTTCCAGCGCGGGAGCACCGCCTGGATGACGTCGGGGATGGGTGCCACGACGGGCGTCGCCGCCGCCTGCCGCGCCTCCTGCTGGTGCTGCAGGTAGAAGTAGCCGCCGACGCCCACGCCTCCGAGCACGAGCACCAGCCCGCCCACCAACCCCCAGCGCCCACCACCACCTCCCGACGGGCCCTGCTTCTGCGCGGAGCCCGAGCGCACATTGGACGGCGGCGGACGCGACGCCGCGGCGCGCTTGCCACTGCGCGGCTCCGCGCCCAGCTCCGGCGCGGCCGGCGAGGGAGGTCCCCGCATCGTGCTCACGTCGTCGCGCATGCTCTGCCCCAGCGAGGCGTCCACCCCACCCTCCTCGGGCGCGGTGAGCGGGGGCAGGAAGTCCATGCTGCCCGGCGCGGCGACGGGCGCGGGCGCGGCGCCCTTGGGCGCGCTCCCCGCGGACTCACGCTGACGGCACGCATCACAGATGCCGAGCGCCTGGTCGAACGGGTCGACGAGCGGCTTGTTGCAGGTGCGGCAACCCATGGTCGCCGGCTTCGGGCCGGGAGCAGCGGCGGCCGGAGGCGCGGCGGCGCGCGGCGGCGCCACGGAGACCGGCACCGCGCCAGGCTCCGAGGAGATGCGCGCGACGGGCGCGGGCGGCGCGGTGGGCGCGGGCCCGAGGAAGTCCAGCAGGGGATCCGCGCCCGCCGAGGGCGCCGGCGCGGGCCCGCCCAGGTCGGCGAAAGGGTCCACAGGGGGCGCGCTGCTCGGCGCAGGCTCCGGCAGGGCGCCGAAGTCGCCGAACAGGTCGGCCTCCGGCGCTGCGGCCTTCGCGGAGCGTGCCGGAGCGGCGGGGGCCTGCGCGGGCGACGGCGCCGGAGCGCCGAAGTCACCGAACAGGTCATCCGCGGGAGGTGGCGTGGAGGAAGCGGGCGCCGCGGGACGTGACGGGGCCGCCGGCGCGTCCTGTGAAGGCACGGCCGAGGGATCCCGCCGGACGAGCTGCAGGTTCCGGCAGCGGGGACATTGCGCGCGGACGCCCTTGGCCGTGATCAGTCGATCATCGATGGCATAGGCGGCGGCGCATTTCTGGCAGACGATGCGCATGAGTCAGTGCCGGAAGTGTCGCACTCCGGTCACCACCATGGCCATCCCATGTTCGTCGGCCGCGGCGATGACCTCCGCATCCCGAACAGAGCCGCCCGGCTGGATGACGCAGGTCGCACCCGCCCGGGCCGCCTCGTCCAGGCCGTCCCGGAAGGGGAAGAAGGCGTCCGAGGCCACCGCGCTCCCCTGGAGGGCCGCTCCGCCGCGCTGCATCGCGATTCGGACCGAGTCCACCCGGTTCGTCTGTCCGCCGCCCTGCGCCAACAGCTGGCTGCCCGAGGCGAAGACGATGGCATTGCTCTTGACGTGCTTGCACACCTTCCAGGCGAAGCGCAGGGCGCGCTCCTCGTCCGGTGTGGGTGCCCGTTTGGACACCACCTTCCAGCCCAGCTCCGGCTCCACCGCGTCCCGGTCCATCAGCAGCAGGCCCCCGGACACGCTCCGGCCGTCCAGCTGGGCCCTCGGCCGCGCGGTCGGCGACGCCAGCGCCGCGCCCGCCTCCAGGAGCCGCAGGTTCTTCTTGGCCGCCAGCACCTGGAGCGCCGCCTGCGAGTACGACGGGGCGATGACCGCCTCCAGGAACGTCTCCGCCATCGCCTGCGCCGTGGCCTCGTCCACCTCGCGGTTGAACGCGACGATTCCGCCGAACGCGGAGGTCTCGTCCACCGCCCGCGCCGTGCGGTACGCCTTCACCAGCGCGTCATCCACCGCCACGCCACACGGCGTGTTGTGCTTGATGATGACCGCGGTGGGCCGCTCGGCGAACTCCAGCGCCAGGCCCAGCGCCGCGTCCAGGTCCAGGATGTTGTTGTACGAGAGCTCCTTGCCCTGGAGCACCTTGGCGAAGCCAACCGTCGGCTCCGAGGGCGCGGAGTGCTCGCGGTAGAAGGCGCCGCGCTGGTGCGGGTTCTCCCCGTAGCGCAGGTCCTGCGCCTTCTGGAACGACAGCGACAGCTCTCCGGGGAAGGGCTCGCCCGCTTGCGTGGACAGCCACGCGGAGATGGACGCGTCGTAGGCCGCCGTGTGCGCGAACGCCTTGCGCATCAGCTTGCGCCGCGTCGCCTCGCCCACCGCCTTGTGCTGCTCCAGCTCCGCGAGCACCGACGGATAGTCGTCCGGGTCCACCACCACGGCGACGTGACGGAAGTTCTTCGCGGAGGCGCGCACCATCGCCGGCCCGCCGATATCAATCTGCTCGATGACGTCCGCCTCCGCCGCGCCCGACGACACCGTCTGACGGAACGGATACAGGTTCACCGCGACCAGCGAGATGGGCTCGATGCCGTGGGCCTTCATCTCCTCGCGGTCCGACTCCAGCTCCAGGCGACCGAGGATGCCGCCGTGGATGCGGGGGTGGAGCGTCTTCACGCGGCCTCCGAGAATCTCGGGACTCTGCGTGTGCTCGGACACCTGGGAGGCGGGGATGCCGGCGCCCTTGAGCGCCTCCAAGGTTCCCCCCGTCGACAGCAACCGGAACCCCAGGTGAACCAGCCCCTGGGCGAAGGGAACCAGACCGCGCTTATCGGAAACGCTGAGGAGAGCCAGCACGTGTGCGCCTCGGTGTGCGGGAAGCGGCGGTAGTAGCAACCACCCCCTGGGGTGTCAACGCAACACGTCGGCGCGACGTTGGCGGCACAAGGCCGCCGGTCGATTCAGGGCTTGCGGGCCGAGACAGGCGGCTCGGCTTCGGTGGCCTCGCGCAGCTTCATCAGCCCGCGCGTCTCCACCTGACGGATGCGCTCACGGGTGAGGTTCATGATCTCCCCCACCTCCTCGAGCGTGATGCCGCCCTTCTCCGCCACGTCCAGGGCGCAGGTGTGCTCGAGCTCCCAGATCTCCTTGTCCGGGAAGTTGAGCTTGATGGACCCCGTCTCCGGGTTCACGTCCAGATACAGGTTGTGCTTGCAGGAGACGAACATGCACGGACGCGGTCCGTTGACGCAGTCCGCGCGCGTGCGCGGCCGCGTGTCGTCCATCTGCTTGAGCAGGTCCGCCTCTTCCGGGTCCACCTGCCCGGTGAGCCGACGGCGGCGCAAATCACGCGCCATCTCCTTGCGCGACATCGTCTTGGACCGTCGGCGCTCCTGTGCCAGGTCCTCTTGCGCCTGGTCTCCGCCCTCCTCCACTTGCTTCACTTCCGACATGTCCCCTCCACGTGAGGCCAGTCTAACCGGGTCCACCGGTCGCAGGGCCGGCATCTTATTTTATTGCGAACTCATCGTTTCGTCTTCGCGTGCGGTCACCGCGCTGCCCAGCCGGGCCACGTCCCGGACCAGATCCTGCGCTCTTTGCCGCAGCGTTGCCAACTCCGCCTCGAGCGAACGTCGATGCTCCCCCCCGAAGGCGCGCTCTCCCAACTCCTCCTGGAGCCCATCCAATAGACCGCCGAGGTCGCGTTCCACCTGGTCGATGTGGTTGCGGTGGAAGAC
Organism: Myxococcus guangdongensis; assembly: GCF_024198255.1. Taxonomy (NCBI): domain Bacteria; kingdom Pseudomonadati; phylum Myxococcota; class Myxococcia; order Myxococcales; family Myxococcaceae; genus Myxococcus; species Myxococcus guangdongensis. The sequence continues at coordinate 170,206 of NZ_JAJVKW010000009.1, read as the reverse complement.
GAAGGACTTCTTGATGTCCTCCAGGGTGTGCCCCTCCGCCATCATCTTCTTGATGACATTGATACGGCGCACCGCTTCCACGGGGTAGAGCCCCAGGCTCCCCTGGTGCTTCCCCTTCCGCCCCACCCGGCGACTCCTCGGTAGCAACCCCGCCTGGACGTACTTGCGGAAGGTCGCCTCCGACAGCCTCACGCCCCTCGGACGAAAGATTTCAAGGATGGCGCTCGCGGGCAGACCGCCCGCGTTCTCGCGCTCGATCCGAGCAATCTCGTCGGGAGCCAACAGGTCCATCGGTTCCATTGAATATAAGCCACTCAGTAGAAGACACTGAGTGCCAGAAACGACCATTCGGTGTCAAGGCAGACCGCTACAGGACTGTTGTGCTGTCGGCCTGTTCACGCTTTCGAGAGCGACGGCGAGCGCGCCCGCGCCCGAGCGAACGGCGCTTCGGACGAAGTGCGCGCGGACTCGGAGGACCCCTCGGTTTTCCACGAGACGAAGCGCGACACGGGGTGACAGGAGACCCGGCGCGCGACGCGGACGCGGAGTGATGCGGGGCGGACGGCGGGCCGGGTCAGCTCACGGCGCGCGGAGAAGGCGCGCGCGGAGACGACACGAGGCCTCGGGGTACGACGTCGATGCGGAGGTTCAACGACCGCGCGGCGGTCGGAACTCTCGCGTCACCGTGCTGCCCGCGGTGAGGGTGACGACGAAGAGCTTCTCTCCCGCCGGGTGGTGGAAGAGCAGCTTGTAGGTGCCCGGCGCCACCTTGAAGGTCGCTCGCCCGGAGACCTCGCCGAGCTTCCGCCCGTCGAGGTACACCGTGGCGTACGGCGTGGCCCGGACGAGCAGCGTGCCCGTGCTCACGGCGGCCTGCGACGAGGGCTCGGGGACGGACGCCCCCTTCGAGGGAGTCGGTCCCGCCGCAAGCGCCTCCTCGCGCTTCATTCCCTCGACCTCGGCTTCGGAATCCGAAGAGGGCTCCGCCGCCGGGCTCGCGGAGTCGCCGGTTCCCGCTTCCGCGTTCGGCGCGGCGGGAGTCGGACCCGTGCCGCCACGCGCGCTGAACTCGCTCGGCGCGGGGGCCCGAGCAGCAACGGCCTCGGGTGGAGTCGTCACCGGAGAGACAGGAGGAGCCTCCGCGCCGCCCGGCACCGGGCTCCATCGCTCCCGCGTCACCACGACGGCGGACACGAACAGCGACAGGCCCAGACCGCCGACGAGCGCCCACGTCCTCGGCCGCCGCCACTTCGACGTCGCGGCGCTGCCCGGCGATGAATCCGTGACGGTGGGGACCTCACTGCCCGACAGGGACTGGGGCCCCCCTGCCCTCGCATCGAGCACCGCGGCGGCGGAGACGCCCGTCGCCGGTCCATCCGTCGACGACCGCGCACGGCCCTGGCTCGCGTCTCGTTGCGCCCAAGCGCCCGAGTGGCCCCGGTCCAGCGCCCCGTCGCCGACAGGCGCTGGAGCTCCCTGCAGCCCGGGCCAGGACGGCGCCGCCCCCTCGGACTCGTCGGCCGAGCGCTCCGAGACCTCGTCGTCACGCGTCGCGCTGGAGTCCCGGCGCGCGACAGCGGCCACATCGCCCGGGCGGCTCGGCGTCCGAGCAGGCACCGCGCCGATGGGCAGCGCGACCGACGATGTCCCCTCCGGGCGGCTCGGGCGCACCGAGACCAGCGGCGCGGCCACGGGCGGAGTGAGCCTCCGAGGCACCGGTGACGACGCCACCGCCGGCAGCGGCATCATCGGCGTGGCCATGGGCGGCAACGGAACGCGGGGCGCCTCCATCTCTGCCTCGTCGCGCCGAGGCAGCACGAAGGTGGACGCATCGAAGTCCTCGTCGGGCGAGGACGGTGCTCCCCCACCCGCGCGCCCCGGCCGCATCACCGCGGTGGGCTCCCTGCGCGACGGAGCCAGCGGCGCCACGTCCTCGTCGTCACCCTCGGGCACCTGCTCGCCCGGGAGCACCTGCGTGCGCTCCTGCACCGCGGGCAGCGCCATGGTGGGCGTCGTGGGGAACAACCTCCGCAGGAAGCCGGCCAGGTCCGTGTCATCCACGGAGCGGGCGTGGCGCAACACGCACTGCGCCAGGGCGCGCTCCAGCTCTCCCGCCGTCTGGAACCGCGCGGCCGGGTCTCGCTCCAGCGCGCGCATCACCACCGCGTCCAGCTCCGCGGGCACCTCCGGGTTGAGCCGTGCCGGGGGCGGGATGACGCTCTGCTGCACCGCGCGCAGCACCGCCAGCTCCGAGTCCCCGTCGAACAGCCGCCCGCCCGTCAGCATCTCCCACAGGACGACGCCCAGCGCGAACAGGTCCGTGCGCGAGTCCACGTCCTCGCCCCGCGACTGCTCCGGGGACATGTACGCGAACTTGCCCTTGAGCATCCCGGGCTGCGTGAGCTTCTTGCCCGCCTTGGCGATGCCGAAGTCCGTCAGCTTCACCGCGCCGTCGTACGAGAGCAGCACGTTGTGCGGCGTCACGTCGCGGTGCACCAGGTCCAGCGGGTGCCCGTTCACCTTCAGCCGGTGCGCGTAGTGCAGCCCCCGGGCGACCTCCGCGCCGATTTGCGCCACCAGCATCGGCGGCATCGGCTCCATCAGCTCCTTGCTCTTGCGTCGCAGCTCCCACAGCGAGCAGCCGCGCACGTACTCCATGGCCAGGTAGTACGTGTCCTCGTGCTTGTCGAAGTCGAAGATCTGCACCACGTTCGCGTGGTTGAGCCGCGAGGCCAGCCGGGCCTCCGCGATGAACATCCCCACGAACTCCGGGTCGCTCGCCAGGAACGCGCGCACCCGCTTGATGACCACTTCCTTCTCGAAGCCCTCGGCGCCCCGGGCGGTGCAGAGATAGATCTCCGCCATCCCGCCCTCCGCGAGCTTGCGGCGGACGACGTACTTGCCGATCTGCGTACCGGCGAGGAGCGTCAAGAGAGCTTCCGGAGCATGTGCGCTATTCGAACTTCACGCTCACGACGTTCAAGTCGATGGGCTTCACTTCGATACGTCGACTGAGCGTCTTCTTGAGGTCGGGATTGAAGAATTTGCAGTCGTAGCTGCCGACACGCAGCTCTACCGCCTCGAAGGGCGTCTCGCCCAGCTTCTTCCCCCCACACGTCACCTCGGCCCACGGCCTGACGGCGAAGCGCACCTTCGCCATCCGCGTCTCCCCCCGGACCTCCTGCCTGGGCGGCCGAGGAGGCGCCACCACCGGGGCCACTCGCGCCTCCGGCTGCAGCGTGAAGCGCTCCACCTGCTCGGGCCCGGCGCCCACCGTGACGGTGCGCTCGCTCGGGTGGTGCTTCGCGGCCTCCACGCGGACGGCCAGCGCCACGCCCGGCGCGGACTCCACCACCAGCGGCGCCGCCCCCTGCTGGCGCCCATCCACGTACACGAGCGCCTGCGCGGGCTGCGACTCCAGCCGCAGACGGACCTTCTGCGCGGCCCGCGCGGGAGGCGGCTCCACGGGCGCCTGCTCTGGAGCAGCGACGGGCGGCGCGGGCGCCTGCTTCTCCGCCGGCGCCACCGACACCAGCTTCAGCACCCCCAGCGGCACCGGCCCCGAGGACTGGACCTCCAGCTCCGTCCTCAGCTCCTGGTAGCCCTCCAGGGACACCAGGAGCGCGTAGCGCCCCTCCGGCATCCCCGGCAGGGTCAGCGGCGTGCGCTCCGCGAGCTCGCGCCCGTCGAAGACCACCCGCGCACCGGCGGGTTCCGTCTCCAGCCGCGCCTGCACCGGCACCGACTCGCCCGGCTTCATCCAGGCCCACAGCAGCACCAGCACCACCAGCCCCAACCCCACCGCGGGAATCCACCAGCCCAGCCGTGACGACGTGGTCGCCGGCGGCACCTCGCCCGTGCGCGCCGCGCCCTTCTTGCGTCCCGGCCGCGACATGCCCAGCGACAGCGTGGGCGCGTCCTCCTCCTGCTCCTCGACCTCCACGCGCGGCAACGGCAGCGACAGCCGGGACGGCCTCGACGGCGGCGGCGACGCCAGCTCCGGCATCGCCAGCGTGGGCGCGTCCTCCTCCACGTGGTGGCCGTGGTGCACGACGACAGGGACGGCCCGCGTCGGCGGCCTGCCCTCGGGCTTCGGCTCGGTGGCCGCCTTCACGTCCGTCAGCGTGGCCCTGGAGGCCGCGCGTCCGTCCATCGTCGGCGCGTCCTCCTCCACCCGGGGCACCGCGGGCATCCCCGCGCGCGACGCCCGCTCCGGCACGGCCGAAGGCTCCAACGCCCGGCGCTGGCCCGTCAGCCGGCCCGCCGGCGACTCCAGCGCGATGCGCCCCGTGTTCCGCGTCTGCCCGCGAGGCCGCAGCGCCGCCGTCTCGCCCTCGGGCGCCACCGCCGAGCGCGACAACGAGGGCCGCAGCGCACTGCGACGCGGGGCCTGCTCCTGGCGCCCGGAGCCCGACGCCGGGTCGGAGTCCTCCATCGGCACCTCGCCCGAGCGCGCCTCCGACGCCAAGCGCTCCGCGTAGATGTCCTTCATGTACACGGCGACGTGCGCCGTGGACGAGGGCAACCGGTTCGCGCTCAGCCAGTCCTCGAGCGCCAGTTGCAGGTGGACCGCCTCCTGGTAGCGAGCCACCGGGTCCTTCGCGAGCGCCTTGAGGACGATGGCGTCCAGGTCCTGCGGCACCCGCGGGTTCACCTGCGAGGGCGGCAGCACCTTGCACTCGGCCACCGCCGCCAGCGTCTGGATGTCGCTGGGGCGCTTGAACAGGCGCGTGCAGGTGAGCAGCTCGTACAGCACCACGCCCAGGGCGAAGATGTCCGCCCGGCAGTCCACGCGCTGACCCGCGGCCTGCTCTGGGGACATGTACGAGTACTTCCCCTTCAGCACGCCCGAGCGCGTGACGGTGGCCTGGTCCGCCGCCTTGGCGATACCGAAGTCCACCACCTTCACCCCCCCCTCGAACGTCACCAGGATGTTCTGGGGGGACACGTCGCGGTGGACGATGCCCAGGGGCCGCCCCGTCGACGGGTCCGTGCGCTTGTGCGCGTAGTCCAGGCCCGAGCACGCCTCGATGAGGATGCGGCACACCAGCGGCACCGGCACCGGCTGCCCCATCGCCTCCGACTGCTTCCAGATGCGCCGCAGGTCGTCGCCATGGATGTATTCCATGGCGATGAAGAACGAGTCGTCCTGCGCGCCCAGGTCGAAGATCTGCACCACGTTCGCGTGGTTCAGCCGCGCGGCGATGCGCGCCTCGTCCAGGAACATCTTGACGAAGTCGTCGTTCTCCGCGAGGTGCGGAAGGATTCGCTTCACCACCACCAGCTTCTCGAAGCCCTCCGGGCCCTGCTGGCGCGCGAGATAAAGCTGCGCCATCCCGCCCATGGCGAGTCGCTTCAGGAGCTGGTACCTGCCATACGTTTCAGTGGTCACGGCGACCTGACCGGCACTCCACAGGGATACCCACGGCCCGTGGCCTACCGGAATCCGGGCGCGGCGAAGTCCCGAGCGTAAGCCCACACGACAGGGGGGTCAAACCCTTGTAGGTACGGCGGAACCTGATAATCCCGGCCCGCGCTACCGCCGGGCCACCCGGACCTCGCGCGTCTCGCGCATCAGCGCCTCCAGCTCGTCCAGGTGCCGCTTCAACACCGGCATCAGCACCGGCGCCCGATCCACCCGGTCGAACAAGTCCAGGACGCGATCCACCTTGCGCTCGATTTCCTGGGCTCGCGCCGGCGAGATGCGACGAAGGAGGAGGTCGGCGCCGGCCTCCATCAGGGCGCGGGCGACGGCATCCCGGGACGCGAGCGGCTCTTCCTTGCGGCGGCCCTCGCCCTGGATGACCCGCAGGCCCGGCGAGCGCGCCGCGCTGGGGCGGGCGGGGCTCGTCGTCTTGGTTCCTTCGGAGTCTGGGGACATCACCGGGTGCCTCCTCGGCGGGAGCGGGTACGACCTCAGGGTACACACCGTGAGGAGCGCTCCAATTTTCTGGTCATCCGCACAGGCGGAAGCAGACCTGTAGCACCCGGGACCGACATGAACGTCGAGGGCCGGATGACCGGCCCTTCGACTGGCTCACACCTCCTGTCTGCAAGCCCCCGCCCGCGCCCGCCCGCTCACCCGGCGTCGCAGGAGCGGCGGTAGCTGATGGACACCTTGGCGCCAGGCGCCGGCACGTTGGTGAAGACCACGCTGTTGGTGGGCGCGTCGTAGCGCCAGCCCGTCGTCACCGGGGCGCCATTGACGGTCACCGTCACGCTGCCCGGCTCCGGCGAGTCGCTCAGCGGGAAGCGGTCCTGGGCGGAGAAGGCCTTGTTGGCCACCGCGGACAGGAGCGGGCCGTAGTTGGCCGCGCAGACGTTCATCACCTCACCGCCGGTGCGCGCGGTGGCCTCCGCGTAGCGCGTGCCCGTGCCGCCCGCGGTGCCACACGCCGTCGCCGTGGGGGCGATGGCGTAGAACGTCGCGCGCTGGGGCTGGTTCTGCCCCTTGAGCTGCTGGGCCCACGCCACGTAGGTGTCCACCGCGTCCGGCGAGTGATCATCCTCGTCGCCCACGAACACCACCACCAGGGCCGCCGCGTCGCGCAGGAAGCCCAGGTTGCCGTCGCGCGGCAGGGGCGTGCGCGGGTCATCCGCGTTGTTCACCAGGGGCGGCGACAGCGCCCGGCGCATCGCCTCGAAGCCCTGCTCCACCTGGGCGCACTGCCCCACCTGCACGTTCTGCTGGAGCAGCGTCGTCAGGTTCGGCGTGGCCTGGGTGAGGATGCGCGGCCGGGCGTTGTCCGCCGGGAAGAAGCGGCCGGCCTCTCCACCCTGCGCGCCACCGGGGCACACGTTGGAGACGGACGTGATTCCCGTGGTCGTGACGGCCACGTGCATATCCACCTGCTTGGCCAGCGCGGCGTCCACGAAGGACGGAATCGCCGAGACGAGCCGCGGGTGCTCCTCCACCATGGACGCGGTGTTGTCCACGACGAAGAGCACGTCCACCTTGCTCACGTCCTGCTGCGTGAAGTGGTCGGTCTTGTCCGTGCGCTTGGAGGACTCGCCGATGAGCGGCACCAGGAGCGGCGCGGCCAGGTCGTCGGAGCTGACGAACAGCGGCGACAGGTTCATGCCGTACACCTGCGCGGTGTAGTCCAGGTCCACCGTGAAGGCCTCGCCCGGCTGCAGCGTGAAGGGCAGCGGCGTCGGCACGCCGCTCACGGAGAACTCGCCGTCCGTGGTGCCGGGGCCAATCCACACGTTGGACACCGACACGGGCATGGTGCACGCGTTGAGGTAGTTCACCTCGCGCGGCTCGGGCGGACAGTCGCGCCGGGCCACGCCCCAGTCCACGTACCAGGGCGACGGGATGAGGCACGTCGCCTGCGCGTTGGCGATGAGCGGCACCAGCACCACCGGGTTGGCCGGCTCCATCTGCTCCACCTGCAGCGTGCCCGCGAAGGTGCCGCCGGTGACGGGCATCTGCACCGCCACCTGGAAGCTGAACCAGTCGCCCGGGTAGATGATGACGCCGAAGAGGTCGCCGCCCGGCATGCGGAACACGCCGCCGTCGCTGTCGCGCAGCTGGATGTTCTTCACGGGGCACAAATCACGCCCCTTGTTCTCCAGCTTCACGCCCAACACCGCGCCCCGCCCCGGCGGCACCGTGCCGAAGTCCAGCGCCATGGGCGTGACGGCCAGCTCGCAGGGCGCGTGCGCCAGGGCCGTGCCCCGGAAGTCCATCTGCACCGTGGCCGCGGAGAACGCGTTCGTGGTCATCACCAGCGCGCCCGACGCGGAGCCCGTGCGCGTGGGCTCGTAGAAGACGGGGATGTTGATCTCCTGCCCCGGCTGCAGCGTGTGCGGCATCGTCAGCGGCGCGTGGTTGAACTGCCCTGGGCCCGCCGGGTCCGGCTGCCAGGTGAGCGACTGCAGCGTGAGCGCGCCCGCGTTGGACGAGCCGCAGTTCTTCACGTTGACCATGACGCGCGTCTTCGAGCCCAACGGCTGCATGCCGAAGTCGTACGTCACCGGCGACACGCACAGCTCCGCCGCGCCGCCGAAGCCCTTGAGCTTCACGTCCGTCGTCGGGTGGCGCTTGCTCACCACGTGGTAGCGCGCCATGTCCTCCGCGGGCCCCATGTGGCCGGGGCTGTAGCGCAGCTGGAAGCCGCGCACCTCGCCGGGCTGGAGCACCAGCGGGAAGCCCGTGTTCGCCTGCGAAAAGGACACATCCAGCCCGTCCAGCGTGAGCTGGTTCACCGTCATGGGCTCGGTGCTGATGTTGCGGATGCGCGACTCACGCAGGGCATCGCGGTCCACCGGCACCGAGCCGAAGTCCACCACCGGAGGCTCGGCCACCACCGCCTGCTCCAGCGACTCGGCCGCCACCAGCACCGGCACGTCCGCGCAGCCCCGGCACGGCGTCACCGCCAGCGCCACCTGCTTGCGCCCCACCTTCACCGGGTTGAACTGGATGGGCAGCTCCACCGTGCCGCCCGGCTCCACCACCACGGACTTCGCCACGAACTCGTCCTTGTCCGCGCCGACCAGCCGGGGCGTCACCTCCACCGCCAGCTCCGTGGGGTTCTCGAGCGACAACGCCAGCGTCTTGCTGGAGTCCGCCTCGATGCGCCCGAAGTCCAGCGCGCGCGGAGACACCCGCGCCCACGCGTCCACGCCCAGGCCCGTGAGGGGCACGCGCAAGAGCGGCTCGATGCGCGTGTCCGAGCGCACCACCAGCATCGCCGGCTGGCCCCCCTCCTTCGTCGGCGCGAAGCGCACCTTCAGCGACGCCGCGCTCCCCGGCGCCAGGCTGTGGGGAACGTCACTGGTGAACTCCGCCCGGTAGGCGCCTTCCGGCCCCTCCACCCAGACCTCGTTCACGTCCACCGGCGCACGCCCCACGTTGCGCAGGGAGATCTCCGTCTCGCGTGCGTCGTAGAGCGCGACCTTCTGGAAATCCATCCCACCCGGGGTCGCCGTCAACCGCCCGTCCGCGAGCGTCGAGCGCTCGCGATCCGCGCACCCCGCAACCAGCCCCAACACCGCGAGGGCCACAATGCCCAAGCGCCCCGTCATGGCTTCCACCCTTCCCCGCGCCCATCGCCCTGTGCCGCTTGCTTGCCGCCAGTGAGGCAGCCGAGCGGACCCGTTGGCGAAACTAGGCACCCACCCAGGGGCGGGCAACCACCCACGAGGGCCAATCCCGGTGTCAGGGGGGCCTGCGACGTCCGATTTCCCTCAAATCTTCGGGATGCGCAGCGTCTTGGAGATCATCGCGCTGCCGCTGGCCGCGTACAGCAGCACCAACGGGTGCATCACCAGGGGGCCCACCTGCCAGGTGCCCCCCAGCAACGCGTCGCCGATGCGCCCCATATAGGTGGCCACCGCCAGCACCAGCACCAGGGCCAGGCTGGTGGGGATGGGGGTGCCCTCGAAGTACTTCACCTTCCCCGTCGGATCGGCCAGCTCCGCCGACGTGACGTTGAAGCGCGCCAGCCGGCTGATGCCGCAGGCCACGAAGTACAGGAGCACCGCCACGTCCAGCGCCCCGCGCATCCCCACCGCGAACGCCAGCGCCGCCGGCGCCATGCCGAAGGAGATGACGTCCGCCAGGGAGTCCAGGTCCGCCCCCAGGGGCGACTTCTTGAAGCGCCACCGGGCGATCCTCCCATCCAGGACATCCATCACCAGCGCCAGGGGCATCAGCGCGAAGGCCACCCACATCCAATGCACCTGCCCCGTCGCCAGGTACTGCATCGCGGCGAGGATGGTCCCCGCTCCCGCGAAGCCGTTGCCCAGCGTCACGAAGTCGGCGAGCACGAAGGTGCGGATCATCGAGAAGTGGCGGCGCGGGCGGCGGGCTCGCGGCTGCTCGGTCGTCATATTCGCGCTCTCCTAGCACAGGGAACCCCCACTGCCGGTCCCTCGCTGTCGTGTTTCATGCCGCGGTGCGTCTGAGTTCAGGCTCTCAGGAATCATCGAGTGCGAGAAAACTTTTGACGGGTGAATCAGCCCCTTCCTACGCTCGACGACTGCCATGCATCCAAACCCAACCGTGTCCTCCCCGCGAGGGGCGTCCTGGAAGTCCGGGCGCTCTCGCTGGCACCTCACCCTTTTCGCCGGCGTGAGCCTGGCGCTCGCCACGGCCTGTGGTGAGGATGATGATGGGAAGCCCACCCCGCCAGCGCCGGAGGAGCCCGCGAAGTACGAGGCCACCATCCGCCGCACGGCGCATGGCATCCCCCACATCATCGCGGACGACCTGGGCAGCCTGTCCTATGGCCAGGGCTTCGCCTTCGCCAAGGACCATGTCTGCATCCTGTCGGACCAGATCCTCAAGGTCCGCGGCGAGCGCGCCCGCTTCATGGGCCCGGGCCCGGGCAACACGTACGCGGGCAGCGACTTCGGCTACCGGGTGCTGGCGCTGGACAAGAAGGCGGAGGCCGCCTTCCCCAAGCTGCCGACGGACGTGCAGGAGATGTTCAACGGCTACGTGGCGGGCTTCAACCGCTATGTGAAGGAGACGCCGCCGGACAAGCTCCCCGCGCCCTGCACGAACGCGCCCTGGGTCAGGCCCATCAGCGCGGTGGACCTGCTGGCCTATGACATCAGCGTGGGCCTGGCGGCCAGCAGCTACCAGCTCATCCTCGCCATCGCCGCGGCCACGCCCCCCATCCCGGGCGCCGGCAGCGAGGGCCGCCCGGCCCCCGGCAGCTTCAAGGTGGAGCGCCCGGAGTGGAGCAGCGTGGGCAGCAACGGCTGGGCCATCGGCGCGGAGCGCTCGGCCTCCGGCCACGGCATGGTGGTGGCCAACCCGCACTTCCCCTGGGAGGGCGAGCTCAAGCTGTGGGAGAGCCAGCTGACCGTCCCCGGCCAGCTCAACGTCTACGGCGTGGGCCTGCTGGGCGTGCCCGCGGTGCTCATCGGCTTCAACGAGCAGGTGGCCTGGACGCACACGTTCTCCTCCGGCCAGCGCATGACGCTCTACGGGCTGCAGCTGGTCCCCGGCAACCCCACCCGCTACAAGTACGGCACCGAGGAGCGGGACATGGTGGCCCAGGACATCACCATCCTGGTGAAGCTGCCCGAAGGCTCGCTCACGCACATCACCCAGCGCTTCTACAGCAGCCACTACGGCCCCGTCATCGTCATCCCCGGCACCGCGCCGTGGACCGCGCAGTCGGTGCTCACCTACCGCGACGCCAACGTGGACAACACCCAGCTGGTCAGCCAGTTCGTGGGGATGAACCGGGCCAAGAGCCTGGAGGAGTTCCAGAACGTCTACGCCAACGTCCAGGGCATCCCCTGGGTCAACACCATGGCGGCCGATCGCGCGGGCAACGTCTGGTACACCGACGCGACGCCCACCCCCAACCTGTCGCCCGTCGCCATCGGCACCTGGCGCGCGGCCTCCGCCGGCGCGGACCCGACGACGGCCGCCATCTGGAACAGCATGGGCCTGGTGCTGCTCGACGGCAGCAACCCGGAGAACGAGTGGCGTGACGCCGCGGGCGCGCGCGGCCCGGGCCTGGTGCCCTTCAGCGGCGTGCCGAAGCTCGCCCGCCGCGACTTCGTCTTCAACGCCAACGACAGCTACTGGCTGGCCAACCCGAACCAGCCGCTCACGGGCTTCTCGCCCCTGCACGGCCTGGAGGACGTGGGCCAGACGCCGCGCACGCGCATCAACGCCAAGCTGCTGATGGAAGAGAACGGCGCGTCGGGCGCGGACAACAAGTTCACCGTGGCGGAGCTGGAGAACGCCATCCTCAGCAACCGGGGCATGGTCTCCGAGCTGCTCAAGGACCAGGTGGTGGCGCGCTGCACGGGCGTGAATACGGTGCAGTACAACACCACGCTGATCGACATCCGCGCGGGCTGCGCGGCGCTGACCGCCTGGGACGGCCTGTTCAACGCGAACAGCCGGGGCGCGGTGCTCTTCCGCGAGTTCTCCGGTCACCACACCATGGGCACGCTGTCCAACGGCGGCACCCTGTTCGCGGTGCCCTTCAACGCCGAGCAGCCCGTGACCACGCCGCACACGCTGGCGGCGGCGCCCGCGACGGGCGCGGACCCGGTGCTGCAGGCCCTGGCCGTGGCCGTCTACCGGCTCCAGGTCGCCGGCATCCCCGTGGACGCGCCGCTGGGTGAGGCGCAGTACTCCACCCGCGTGGACGGCAAGAAGATCCCCATCCACGGCGGCGGCAGCTACGACGGCACGGCGAACATCGTGTCGTGGGGCACGCTCAAGTCCACCACGCCGGACTCCGACTTCAGCGCGGTGCGCGGCAACACCGTCATCAACTCGCGCACCAACCTCACGGACCAGGGCTACGTCATCAACAACGGCAGCAGCTTCATCATGGCCATGGGCTTCACCGACACGGGCATCGAGGGCCGCGCGGTGCTGACCTACAGCGAGTCCAGCGACAAGAGCTCGCCGTACTACGCGGACCAGACGGAGCTGTTCTCCAACAAGCAGTGGCGGAACATCATCTTCACCGAGGAGGCCATCAACGCCGCCAAGGTCGAGGAGACGAAGATCTCCGGCAACTAGCCCCGACGCCGTCCGGGCGCGCGCGCCGCACGCGTGAGCGCCCGCTCGAGGCACCCCAGGCCCCTGCCCTTGTGGCGGGGGCCTTCTTTTTTCCGGGTACCCGGGCGGCGCCGACCCGCCCCCGCTCGGGGCCGCGGGACGTCGCGCCCGCGAGTCCGCCACGCGACAGCGGCCGGGGCGCGGGCAACCTCGAGCCGACACTCGACGCGACGAGGGGACGAGCGTCATGTCGGGCGGGCGATGTCCGCCCCCTCGGGCGGGTGGCGTCACGGCGGGGCGAACCCAGGATGCGCGGGCAGACCGCCCGGCACCGCGAGCAGCACGCGGTGAAACGGCCCCGGGGGGACCGGTACTGCGAAGGAGTGGGAGCGCACCATGACGACGACACCCGTCTACAAGACCGCCATCATCGACAGGGTCTTCTTCTTGCGGTGGGAGTCACCCCCCAACCGGCAGGACATCCAGAGCGTGTTCCAGCAGATGCGGGACGCGCACGCACGGCCACAGCCGCCCCTGGTGCTGGTGGCGAGCCTGTCCTCGAAGTCCGCCGTCCCCAACAGCGAGCAGCGCACGAACCTGTCCGCGTTCCAGACGGATGCGCGGCCGCTGTTCACGGAGATCCACGCCATCGTCGAGGGCAATGACCTGCAGTACAACCTCCAGCGCGTCATCATCGCCGGCATCAACATCGTCACGGGCACCTACGACAAGACGCTCCAGCGCGTGCACCAGCGCGCCGAGCAGGTGGCCCCGCTGCTCTCCGGCACCCTGGGCGTGGACGGGCCCCGGGTCATCGAGGAGGCCCGCAGGCGCGGCGTGGTGTGATTCACCGGCCCGGGCGTCGGCCCGCACTCACGCGGGCTGGCGCACGGGCTCCTCGGTCCGCGGCCGGGCGCGGGCCTTGACGTAGCGGTGGTCGAAGAGGTCGACGTAGAGGTACTCCGGCCACGACACCATGGTGTGGGCGCCGAGCATCACCCCCCGCATCAGCTCGCTCACCATCATCCCCGCCGCGGTGGTGGCGCCCACGACGCAGGTGGGCGCGGGGCCCTTGCCCGCGAAGCACGCCTCCATGGCGGCCCGATGCAGGTAGTCGCCCAGATGCGGGATGATGGCCGGCAGGTCCACGCGGCCATCCGGAAGGATGTAGAGCGCCTCGTACAGCGGGGCATCCGGTTGGAAGACATGCAACGCCGCGCCGAAGCCCAGCATCAACCCCGTCATCGCCGGGACGCCGCGCTCGCGACACCCCTTGTGGAGGGCCTGCTTCGCGCGCGCGCCCGCGATGTCGATGACCTCCACCACGTAGTCCACCGGCGGCAGCACCTGGGTGCCCGCCAGCACGTCGGTGACGTTGTCCTCGGTGATGCCCTCGTGGACCAGCCGCAGGCGCAGGTCCGGGTGGATGTCCAGGCACATGCGCCCCACCACGTCCACCTTGGACGCGCCGAGCGTGCTCTCGAAGCACCCCACCTGCCGGTTCATGTTGTGGACCTCGTAGGTGTCGAAGTCGGCGAGCGTCAGGCACCCCACGCCCAGCCGCGCCAGGTCCACCGCGCACTGGCCGCCAGCCCCTCCCACCCCGGCGACGAGGACGTGCGTGCGGGCCAGCCGCGCCATCACCTCGGCGCTCACCACTCCCAGATTGCGCTCGAAACGGGGCTCCACCATGACGCCTCCCCCTGCTTCCCGGGGAGCGTCGCGGTGCGCGTGGGTCCTGGCGCCCTCGCGTCTCTCCAGGGCCCGTCGATGTGGTCCTCGTCCCCCGCTGCCGGGAGGGGCCGCCGCCCCGGGATGTTCACCAGTCCGCCTCCCCCCGGGAGGGTGTCCGGCGCACGGCACTCGGCACGTCCAACGGCCCCAGCCGTCAGGCCCGCGCCACACCCGTGATGTGCCTGCTTCAGTCGTGAAGCGGGGTCTTTCCCACCACACCCGCCAGGGCATGTCAGACGGTTGCTTCACAGTGGACATCAGGCGTGAAGTCCAGGGATAGGAGGCACTCCGCGAGTTTCGTGTGTTCAAACTCTGGCGTGAATTCTGCTCAGCGGGTGACACGGCACGGAGGAGCCAGGACACCGGCACGCGGCCTCTTCCGAACCCTCTTCTTCGATTCGAGGTCTCTATGCGTTTGAGGTTCAGCCTTCTTGTCTGTCTGACATTCTTGTCATTGGGTTGTGGGAATTCCGAGCCGCCCGCCACACCGGAGGCGCTGCGGGACAGCGCGACGGAGGCGCTGGCGACGAACAGCTCCGCGCTGTTGGGCGTGGCGAGCCCCGCCAGCGCGCGGAAGGCGACGCGCGAGGTGCTCTTCGGAGACCTGGCGCACTACCGCTTCGAGCTCAAGGTGGGGCCCGGCGAGCATGACGTGGTGACGGTGCACCGGGTGGTGCGGGAGAGCGCGCCCTGGTGGCCCGCACGGGCGCAGCGGGCGGTGTTCATGCTGCACGGCGACGCGTGGGGCTTCGACGCCGCGTTCCTGTCGAGCGTGGGCTCCGCGCACGTGCCCAGGGAGCAGTCCATCGCCGCGTACCTGGCCCAGGAGGGCGTGGACGTGTGGGGCATGGACATGCGGTGGGTGGGCGTGCCCGCGGGGCAGCAGGACTTCTCGTTCATGGCCGGGTGGAACCTGGGCACGCACGCCAAGGACCTGGGCGCCAGCATCCTGCTGGCCAAGACGCTGCGGTTGACGAATGGCAGCCTGGGCTCGCTGCACCTGCTCGCGTGGAGCCGGGGCGCCATGGTCGCGTACGCGTATCTGAACGACGAGGCGCGGCTGCCCAGGGGGCTGCGCCAGGTGGATGGCTTCATCCCCGTGGACATGGTGATGCGCCATGCCCCGCGGGACGCGGAGCAGCAGGCCTGGGCCTGCGGGCGTCACGCGGCGCTGAAGGCCCGGCGGGACTCGGGCATCTACGAGGGGGGGCTGCTCGGCTCGGCGCCGGGAATCACGTTGCAGGCCATTGGCCAGCTCGCGGCCCTGGCGCCGTCGGCGCCCTCTCCGCTGCTGCCGGATGATGTCTTCGGCCCCGGCACGGGTCGGCCCACCAACCGCCGGGCGGCCATCGTCTCCGCCGCGGCCACGGGCGCCCTGTTCAAGCCGCTGGAGCCGCTCGCGCCGGGCTACCACCTGATGGCGGGCAAGCCGGACGCGACGGGGCTGCCCGGCAGCCTGACGTACACGTCCGAGCCCTACCTCTACGAGTACGCCCAGCGCGCGGCGCCCTACCAGAGCCTCAACGAGGTGGTGGAGTCGGATGCGTGGACGTGCGGGCTGGACGTGCCCTACGACGACCGGCTGGGCCAGGTGAAGCTGCCGGTGCTGTACGTGGGCGCGGGCGGCGGCGTGGGCGAGTACGGCGTGTTCTCGACGTCGCTGCTGGGCAGCAATGACGTGGTGTCCCTCATCGTGAGGGACCACCCGGTGGCCGAGCGCGCGCTCGACTTCGGTCACGCGGACCTGTTCCTCGCGACCAGCGCCCGTCAGCGGGTGTGGCGGCCCATCCTCCAGTGGGTGCGCGCCCACTGACGCCCGGCCGTCAGTCCTGCTTCCACAGGCCGTGGCGCCGGGCCCGGCGACCCAGCGTCACCGGGTCCATGCCCAGCGCCATGGCCGCGCGGCGGAGCACTCCCCCATGGCGCTCGAGCGCTTCGCGGATGAGCTCGCGCTCCACCCGCTCCAGCCGGGCGCGCAGGGAGCCGTCCCCCGCCAGCTCGTTGCGGGGCGGGGACGCGGACACCAGGCTCGGCGGCAACAGCCGGCGCGACACCACCTCGCCCGGCCGCGACAGCAGCACGGCGCGCTCCAGCACGTTGCGCAGCTCACGCACGTTGCCCGGCCACGGATAGGCCCGCAGCATGTCCTCCACGTCCTGGGACATGCCGCTGGCCGAGCGGCGCAGGGTGCGGTTGAACAGGCCCAGGAAGTAGCGCGCCAGCTCCGGGATGTCCTCGGGCCGCTCGCGCAGGGGCGGGATGTCGATGGTGAAGCTGTTGAGCCGGTAGAACAGGTCCGCGCGGAAGCGCCCCGCGCGCACCTCCTCGCCCAAGTCCTTGTTGCTCGCGGCCAGCACGCGCACGTCCACGTGGCGCACCTGGGTGCCGCCCACCGGACGCACGTCGCCCGTCTCCAACACGCGCAGGAGCTTCGACTGCAGGTTGGGGGTGGTGTTCTCGATTTCGTCCAGGAAGATGGTGCCGCCGTTGGCGAGGACGAACAGGCCCGGGTGGTCCGCCACCGCGCCGGTGAAGGCGCCCTTCACGTGGCCGAACAGCTCGCTCTCCAGCAGCGTCTCCGTGAGCGCGCCGCAGTCCTGGATGACCAGCGGCGCCTCGCCGCGTCCGCTGAGGCGGTGGAGGATGCGCGAGAGCACCTCCTTGCCGGTGCCCGTCTCGCCCTGCAGGAGGACCGCCACGCGGTGCGGGGCGACCAGGCGCACCATCTCCATCACCCGCTGCATGGCGGCGCTGCGAAGGCCCACCTCCTCCTCGCCGCGGCCCCCCGGCACCGAGGGCAGGGCCTGCGACAGCGCGCGCTCGCGCAAGAGGTTGCGCTCCAGCTCCAGCGCCATGCGCCACTGCTCGGTGCGCACGCCCCGCTCGCGGCCTGCCTGGAGCACCGCCTGGAGCACGGCCTCGGGAGGAGGTGACTCACCGAGCGCGCGGAAGACGAGCCCCGCGTTGAACAGGGCCACCAGTCGCTCGGGCGCGGCGGGCGCGCAGTAGATGATGCGCGAGGTCAGGTCGGACGGCGGCCCCGCGGAGGACAGGTCCACGTCCTCGGCCGGCGCGCCCAGCCCCGCCACCAGCGCCAGCGCGCGCTCCTCGTCGCGGCCGCAGACCAACAGCGCCGCCGCGTCGCCTCGAGACAGGAGCGCCTGGGCCTCCTCGGCGCTCGACGCGAAGTGCGGCACCGCCTGGCCCTCGAGCGCGGCCCGCACGTCCTGGGCCTCCTCGTCGCTGGCGAACGCCACCACCACGTGGAGCCGCGCGGTGGCCAGGTAGCGCGCCAGCTTCACCCCATCCGAGTCCTCGAAGGCGTGGAAGAAGACGCCGAGCGCCGTCACCGCGCCGCCCGTCTCGTGTCGCCAGCGCACGTCACCGCGGGCGCGGATGTGCTCGCCCGAGTCCGGCAGGGAGAAGGACAGCTCCATGGACTCGCCCTCGCACGGGCCTTCCTGCGGGCCGTGTGGCGTGGCGATGAGGCCGATGCCGGTCTCGCTGATGTTGACGGCCCAGCACCCAGGGAGCGCGGGCTGCGTCACCACCTTCACGTACAACGGCTTGCGCTCGCTTCGAGGGGCGTAGGCGGACACAGGCCGCGTCATGACGCCCGCAGTCTACTTCACGGATGAAGCCTTGCTGGGAAATTGCGGCGGTAGGCGAAAGACAATGTCGCCGTCCGGCCGTGGAGGGGCGGTGCGGGCAAGCCCGGTGGCGCTGTGAGGGTGGAAGCCGACTCAGGTCTGCTCCGGGTGGAGCAGCAGGCTCATGAGGAGGTCGTCCACCCAGACGCCCTGCTCGGTGCGGAGGAAGTCTCGGCGGATGCCCTCGAGGACGAAGCCGAACGAGCGGTAGAGGGACTGGGCGCGAGGGTTGTCGCCCCGGACCTGGAGCTCCACGCGGTGGACCCTGTCGCCGTTCGCGTCGCGGTGGACGCGCAGCCACGCGAGCAGATGGCCCAGCAGCGCGCGTCCCACGCCCAGGCCCTGGGCCTCGGGGTGGACGATGAGCCAGAGCACGCCTCCGTGGCGCAGCATCCGGTAGCTCGGCCTCAGGAAGGAGGCCTCGCCCCACAGCGCGCCTCGGGGTCCGGTCGCGACGAGGGGGAACGCGGTGCCGTCCTGACGGTGGAGCCCCGCGGCCTCGCGTCGGGCGGCGAAGGCGGTGATGTCCGCGGGCAGCTCCTCCGGAAGCTTCACCACGCCCTCCCGGGCCTTGGCGACGGCGCGCTCCAGCTCGAACAACGCCGGGCCGTCCTCGGGCGTCGCCTCGCGGATGAGGCAGGGACGACCATCCTTCAGCGACAGCGACACGGGCGGGAAGCGCATCGGTGCATCCTTCATCGAGCAAGACGCCGGACAGCGAGAAAACAGGGGCACGCCACACGCTGCAAGAGCCCCCCGCATGGGCTGGCTGGCACGAAGACAGGGACGCCCCGATAGCAGGACCATGGGCGCGACGGGGCGGAGAGACCGGGCCTGACTCGCTCGCGAGTTCGAGGCATGATGCGCACGCAGATGAGGGGGAGTCCCATCTTGACGATGACCACCACCGCGAGCCCTCGCGGCGAGGAACACGAGCTCGCGCTGCTGCTCGGCGGACGCTGTCGGCGATGCGCCGAGCGGATCCCGGGAGGAACCGCGCTGCGCGGCCGCCCCTGCCCTCGTTGCTCGGAGGCCACGCTCCCCAGCCCCGAGGACCGCGCCGTGCTCCACCAGCTCGCCACGCAGCGCGCCACGGTGCGCCTGAGCGTCGCGGTGGTGGGCGTGGCGGCCGCGGCCCTGGTGGCCAGCTGGGTGCCGTTGCTCACGTCGTTCCTCCTGGTCGCCGCGCTGGTGTGGCTGCGGGTGACGCTGGTGACGCCCGCGCTCCAGTTGCTCTCGCTCCAGCGCAAGCTCGTCGCGCGCTGGACGCTGCGACTGGCCGCGGGCTGCTTCGTCGCGCTGTCCGTCCTCGTGCTGGAGCTGTTGACGCTGGTGCCCGGACTGGGCGCGCTGGCGAAGGTGGCGCTGAGCGCGGGACAGGTCGCCGTTGCGGGCCTCTTCGCACGTCGCTACCTGGCGTGGCAGACCGGGCGAGAAGCCCAGGGCGTGCCCGTCGCCTGGTGGGAGATGGGCCTCCTTGCAGCGTGGATGCTCCTGTTACTCGCCTTCACCACGGCATCGGTGCTGCTGGTCCTCTACGTGCTCCAGTCGCTGGGGCTCGTGCGGGAGTTCCTCGTCATGCCGGTGGGAGGCTGAGCCATGCTCACGTACGCCCTCGTCTCGCAGGCCATCGGCCTGAGCGGTGCTTCGGGGACTCGCGCGGGAGGCAGCCTGCTGTTGCTCGCGCTGGCCGCGCATGCGCAGTACCTCACGCTGCCTCCAGAGCTGACCTGGCTCGCCACGCCTCAAGCACTCGGGGCCATGGTCGCGCTGCTCGCGTTCGAGATGTACACGCAGCGGGACAGCGACCTGCGCATGGTGCTCGGCCTCGCGCAGTTCGCGCTGAGCGCGGGCAGCGGCGCCACGGTGGCGCTCGCGGCCGTGGGCGTGGGCACCGACGGTCTGCCGCCCTGGGCCGTGGGCGCGGTCGGCGCCTTCGTCGCCGTGTCCACGCTGTCCATGCGGCAATGGCTGCACACGCGCGTGGACCAACTGGAGACCGAGGTCCTGCGTCCCCGGAAGTGGCTCCTGCGCATCGAGGACTGCTTCGGCCTGGGGCTCGCGGCGGTGGCCATCCTCTGGGCCCCACTGGCGCTGGTGCTCGTGCTCCTGTTCACCGTGGCCTGCGGCGTGGCCGGAGGGTTCGCCTACCGACTGGAGGCACGTGGCCGTCGCCCCTGCCCCGCCGGCTGTGGCGCTCGCATCCGCCAGGAGGCCTCACGCTGCCCGAAGTGTCACGCGGATGTGCCCGTCGCCCGGACACTGGACCTCCGGCTCGCGGGCCGGATGCGGGATGCGCTCCATAACGCGCTGAGCTCCGGGACTTCCGGTGTTTCCCGCGCGGACCCGAGCGTCCAGCGCGGCGGCGGCAAGCTCCCTTCCCGACTGGGGTGATGCGCGGTCCTCGGGGTTCCTGGCATGCTGCGCCCCTCCGCCATGTCCTCGAGCCCGGACACGTCTTCGACCGGCCCGGTGCTTCGGGTCGCCCAGCAGGTTCCTCGCACCGAGGCGGAGGGCCCCGGGCGCCGCTTCGCGCTCTGGGTCCAGGGCTGTCCCCTGCGCTGCCCGGGCTGCTGCAATCCCGAGATGTTCGCGATGGAGCGCGGCACCGTCGTGACGGTGGAAGCCATGGCGGCCCGGGTGCTCGCGACGCCCGGCATCGAGGGCCTCACGATTCTGGGCGGTGAGCCCTTCTCCCAAGCCGCCGCCGCCGCGGAGCTGTGTGAGCGCGTGCGCGCGGGCGGGCTCAGCACCCTCGTCTTCACCGGCTACACGCTGGCCGAGCTGAAGGCGCAGGGCCGCCCTGAGGTCGAGCGCCTGCTCGCCTCGCTGGACCTGCTGGTGGATGGGCGCTACGAGAAGGACCAGCCGGAGACGCGCCGGCGGTGGATCGGCTCTCGCAACCAGGTCATGCACTTCCTCACCCCGCGCTACGCCCCGGAGGACCCGACGTTCACCGCGCCGAACACGGCCGAGGTCCACCTCATCGAGGGGCGCATCATCGTCAACGGCTGGCCCGACCTCGCGGACCGACTGCGCCCATGACGCGCGTCTCGTCCTCCGAGCACCGGCTGCTCACGCTCGCGCGCGCCATCCTCGGCCAGGGCCCCTACATGCCCGTGGAGGATTTGTTCCGGGGCAGTCACGTCTGTCCGCCCCAGCTCGGCCCCGCGGCCCTCTCCGCGCTGAGAGGAATGCTGTCCAAGGGCACCGTGCTCGCCCTCGCGCGGATGGGCGGAGGTCGCAAGCGCCGTCACCTGCCCCCCACCTCCGGCCCGACGCGGCTCTGGGAGCGACACCCGCCCCGCCCGCTCCACTTCTCCGCGCTGTGCTTCCACACCCTGCGCTGGCTGGTGGAGCAGCCGCTCACCTTGCCCGACCACCGCCCGCTGGACGTCGACGCGCCTCCGACACTCGCCGACGAGTTGTTCCTGTATCTGTGCTGCCGGATGCTCGTGGGGACCTCCTGTGCGCCGGCGCTCGCCAAGGCGCACCAGTTCCGCCGCTCCGCCCTGTGCCGGCTCGGGTTCCCCGACCTGTTCGCCTCCGTGTCCGAGCCGCTCTCGGCCGACGACTTCGCGCCGCTGCTCTCCGAGGGCGCCTGGCTCCTGGAGGCCATCCAGGACGAGCTCGCCCTTCGCTGGCGGAAGATGGAGGAGGCCAAGAGCTGGCGAATCGACCCCCGGGAGCTCGTCGAGCTGGGGGCCTCGCAGACGCGGGTGCTGGACGCCTTCCTCGATGCGCTGGACCGCGCGCGCCGAAGGGACCTCGCGGGCTTCCTGCTGGACGCGCTGCGCCCCCTCGTGGACCAGCCCGCGGCCCGGTGGGTGGCCAACCTGTCACCCCGCGCGCCCCTGGGCGCGAAGGCCGAGGCGCGCCGTGGCGCGGGCGCGGGATTGCGCGCCCTGGCCCGACTGGCCCGGTGGGACCAGGAGCACCGCGCGGTGCGCTTCTTCGACGATGACCACGATGACGCCCAGTTGCTGCTCTCCGAGTGGGCCTCCTTCGGCGACGCGGGCTTCCGGCTCGCGGCGGACCGGGAGCGTGAGCTGGGCTCGGACCTGATGGTTTCTCCAGAGGACCCCGACGACGGGACCTCTTCCCCTCTCACCGGGAGCGCCCCATGAGCCGCGCCTATCGCATCTCCGTCTCCGAGTCCCTCAACCGCATCGTCCACGCCGACGACGGCGTGTGCTCCAAGCTGGAGCTGTTGCCGCTGCTGTCGCGCGAGGAGACCGCGGGCCTGCTCGCCGCGGACCTCGCCACGCGAGGCTTCGTCCAGGAGGGGGACGTGGCGGTGCGCACGGAGGCGGACGGCGTGCGCGTGGCCGTGGACGTCACCACCGGCGAGGTCAGCGTCACGCTCGCGGCCCAGCAGGAGGTGGAGCTGACGGCCGTGGGCGAGGTCCAGACCAACAGCCCCGCCGCCACCGAGGCCACGACGAAGCTCGCCCGGGAGAAGGCGCGCGCGAAACTGGAGGACCGCGCCCAGGACGCCACGGAGGCGCTGCGCGAGGAGGTCACCCGCCAGCTGGAGGGCCGCCTGCGCGACCTCAAGGCGGAGCTGGACGCCATCTCCAACAAGGTGACGGCCGAGGCGCTCAAGGTGCGCGCGTCCCAGCTCGGCACCGTGGAGGAGGTCCACGAGGACGCGGCGACGGGCTCGCTCACCATCAAGGTCCGCGTATGAGCCAGCGCATCCCCGAGGAGTCGCTCCCCACGGAGCTGACGCCCTTCCAGGCGGTGGAGGCCGCGTACCCCGCGGAGCTGGAGCGCACGCGCGAGGCCCTGCTGCGCGGCCTGCCCGTCATGGTGGAGACGGACAAGGAGCTGACGCCCTACTTCTACAAGTGCCTGCGAGACAGGCTGAAGAAGGACGGCAAGCAGTTCCTCTACCTGGACGGACGCGCCGCCGCGGAGCCACCTCCGGGCATGCCCGCGCCCAGCATGATGGCCACGCTCATCGGCCAGCTGCGGGACGCGGTGCGCGGCGCGGTGCGAGAGCGCATCGTCGTGCTGCCGCACCTCGACCTGCTCACCACCAGCAGCGGGGGCCTCACCTCGGAGGCGCGCGAGGTCATCCCGCTGCTCTACGAGAACCCGGAGATGGTCTGGGTCGGCTTCAAGGACCCGTCCTTCCCGCTGCCTCGGGTCATCGAGAACCTGTTCCCCCACAAGGAGAGCATCCTCGGCGTGAGCCGCGAGCGGCTGCGCCACCTCGTCACGCAGCGCGAGTGCCGCAAGTTCGGCCGGGGCCTCCAGCCGTACGCGCTCTACAAGCACGTGTCCGGAGTGAACGCCGTCCGGCTGCGGCGGCTGCTCGGCGCCATCACCGGCGAGGACTATCCCAGCGACGCGCGGCCCGCGTACGCACAGCTCCGCTCGGCCACGCTGAGCGGCTCGCTGAACGTGCCGGACCTGGACCTGCGCTCGGACATCGGCGGCTACGCGCAGGTGAAGGAGCGCCTGCAGCGCGAGATCCTCGACGTGCTCGCGCACAAGGACACGCTGTCGGACCCGGAGGCGGTCAAGCGCGTGGAGGGGCTGCTCCCGCGCGGGATGATCTTCTGGGGCCCTCCCGGCACGGGCAAGACGCTCTTCGCCAAGGCCATGGCATCCTCGCTGGGCGCGGCGGTGCTCGTGGTGAGCGGCCCGGAGCTCAAGAGCCGCTGGGTGGGCGAGAGCGAGGAGAACCTCCGGCAGATCTTCGTCCGGGCGCGACAGGCGGCGCCGAGCATCATCATCTTCGACGAGCTGGACTCGTTCGCCGCCGCGCGTGGGACCTATACGGGCTCCGGCGTGGAGCACTCGATGGTGAACCAGCTGCTCACGGAGATGGACGGCTTCCGCAAGGAGGAGCTGGTCTTCGTGGTGGGCACCACCAACTTCGTGGAGTCGTTGGACCCCGCGCTGCTGCGGCCGGGGCGCTTCGAGTTCCAGCTGTGCATCCCCTACCCCAACAACACGGACCGCCGGGCCATCCTGTCCATCTACAACGAGAAGATGGCCCTGGGCATGACGGAGCGCGCGCTGGACTACGCGGTGAAGCGCACCGGGGACCGCGTCGAGGGCACGGGTACGCGCTTCTCTGGCGACCACATCCAGGCGCTGTGCCGGGCCCTGGCGCGACGCCGGCTGCGGGAAGACGCCCGGACGCCCACCGAGCCCGTGGACATCGAGCGCGCCCTCACCGACTACCTGGACCGCCCCGCGCTCACGCCCACCGAGGAGCGCGTCGTCGCCACCCACGAGGCCGGCCACGCGGTGTGCGCGCTGTTCTGCCCCAGCGCTCCCGCCATCGACCGCATCAGCATCCGGGGTGACCTGGCGGGCACGCTCGGCTTCGTGCAGTACGCGGACCCCGCGCATCGCCACGTCGTCACCCGAGGGCAGCTGCTCGACAGCATCTGCATGCTCTTCGGCGGACGCGAGGCGGAGGCGCTGCTGCTCGAGGACCTGTCCATCGGCAGCGCGCACGACCTGGAGCGCGCCACGGAGATCGCCCGCGAGCTGGTGGAGGAGCTGGGCATGGGCGGCGACGGCCATCCCGTGCGCCGCTTCGCCGCGCCGGGGAGGGACGCGGACCGACACGCGCTCTCCGACGCGACGCGCGGCACGCTGGAGGCGGCCATCCTGGAGGTGCTCGAGGTGCAGCGGGCCCGGGCGCGCGACATCCTGCGCCGCGAGAAGCCCCGCCTCGTCGCGCTGCGGGACCTGCTCCTGGAGCGCAAGGTGTTGGATCGCGAGGCATTCGTCCACCTGGCGCCCGAGGCGGCGCCGCAGAAGGAGCCCGCCCATGGCTAGTCTCATCCTCCGCCTGCTGGTGAATCCGCAGACGGGCCGCAAGGACGTCGTCATCCAGTACGAGAGCGACTCCGACGCGCTCCCCATGGAGCACGAGGAGGAGCACCGCCGCCTGGTGGACCAGCTCGTCGCGGGGGGCGCCCTGAAGGCGTCGGAGCTGGGACAGGTCATCGTCCAGCGCGACACGCCGTCCGGGCAGACGTCCACTCCCGAGTCCACGTCCGACGGCAACGCCGAGAAGGTGAGCCAGAAGGCCTGATGTCCACGCTCGTCTTTCCCACCCGGGAAGCGCTGCACCTCGCGCTGACCTCCCGACTCGTCCCCCCCGAAGTCCAGGCCGCGCCAGCCCATCACCGCGCCAGCGCCGAGGGCCCGCTCTACGTCACGCCCCACGCGCCGCTGACGAAGGCGGCGCTCGCGGAGCTGGCCACGTTCGGTGTCCGCGTCGACACGAAGGCGCCTCGCGGGGAGGCCTCCGTGCGGTGCTGGGCGGAGCTGCTGCCCACCCGCCGCGTCCCGCTGGACGGCGTGCTCCCCGCCACGGTGATGTTCCTGCCCACCGACGCGGACGCGCTGCTCGCGCTCGCGGGGGAGCTGCTGCGCCTGGGGTGCGACCGACAGGAGCTCTGCTTCGCGAAGGGCGAGGCGGGCTCGCGTGCGCTGCTGCGCGCGGTGGCGCCTCCGTACTTCACGCTCACGGGCGCCATCGACCGCGCGGGCGGGCTGCGCGCCTTCGTCCCCGCCGTCCCGGGTCAGACATCCGTCTGGGTGGAGCTGGGACATGTGCATCCGCTGGCGCGAACGCTCCATCCCGCTGCGGGCAACGTGCTGCTCATCCCGGGCGAAGGCGAGTGGTTGACCGCCGCGGATGGCCCCTGGCTGGACCTGTACCAGCTCACCGACCTGCGGCTCCCGGAGCCCGCGAGCGCGTGGGAGCCCCTCCCCGCCCCCGGGCGGCTGTCCGTCCCGCTGCGCCTCACCCGCGCCGCGCGCACCGAGGCCGCGAGCCTCTGGGTGCTGCGTGAGAACGCCGTGGCCCAGGTGGAGTCGCTCGTCCACACGCTGCCCGAGCCCGTGCTCGCGCAGCTGCGCTTCGCCGTGACGGGGCCACCGGACGCCCCCTGCATCATCCTGCGCGCGCGCGCCGGTCGTGAGCGGCCTCCGGAGCTGGGCCTGTCGGCCATGGCCTACGCGCCGCTGCCCCAGGTGGCGGAGCTGTACCTGCCATGCGACGGCTTGCTGGAGCCGCCCGTGCGCAAGGAGCGGCTGCGCGCGCTGCTCGTCCCCACGCCGGAGACGGTGACGTGGCTGCACCCCACGGGGGATGGAGGCTTCCGCGCCGAGCGCATCTCCGAGAAGGCCTTCCAGCCGCTCGAGTCCTGGGTGGACTACGTGGTGGACGCGGGCGCCGTCGCGCTGGAGCCCTGGATGAAGGGCGCGACGTTCGACTTCGACGCCATCGAGCTCGCCGACGGCGAGTGGATTCCTGGCGCCACGCGCACCCCGTCCGCCGAGAAGAAGCCCACCGACGCGCAGTCCTCGAAGCCCGAGCGTCGCGCCCGTGGCACCACCGAGCCCGAGCCCGTGGCGGCGCCCACGCGGAAGGCCTCGACGAAGGCGGCCGCGAAGGCCGGCAGCGCTCCCCTGGTCCCCCTCGCGCCCGAGCGACAGGACGCGGCGGCCGAGGCACTGGCCCGCGTGGAGAAGGACTTCCTCGCGCTGGACGTTCCCGCGGATGCCCCCGAACGACAGGCGCTCTGGGTGCGCATGGCGGAGCTGCAGGTGCAGCTCGGACGCGCTCGCGAGGCGACCCTGTGCTGGACCCGTGCGTTGTGGAACGCCTCGGGCGATGAGGCCACGGAGCTGGCCGAACGCTGGGCCCTCTCCGGGAGTCGCAACGGCCAGCCCCCCGAGGAGTTGCTGTCCCGGGACACGCCCTCGGAGGAGGACGTCCGGAGCCTCGCGAGCGCGGTCGTCCACGCGGCGCGGGTGTCGGGAGGACCGACGTTCAGCGATGTCCCGACGCTGCAGCGCTGGCTCGACAAGCACGACACCGCGCTCGACGTGCGCACGCTGTGGCTGTCCCGCGCGGCGCTGGACAAGCTCGCGGGAGGAGACCCGCTGAGCCTCGCGAAGGCGGGAGACCGCGTGCAGGAGATGCTCCTGCGCGGACTCTCCCTGTCGCGCGACGTGCCCCTCTTCCTGCGCGGAGGCACGGACGCGGCGCTGCTGCCCCGGCTGGCGACGCACCTGACGACGCTGTTGGACCGCTTCGAGCGCACCACGCGCCGACGCTCCTCGGTGGAAGCGCCGACCGCGCTCACCCAGGCCTATGTCCGCCTCGTCTTCGCCTGCGGGCTCGCGCGGGTGGGCCAGCCGGAGCACTCGCGCACGCTGGTGGAGGCCGCCACGGCGGCGCTCTCCAAGTCGGACCCCATCCACGGCTTCCTCGTCCGGGCCTACGGCGCACGCGTGACGCAGGCCATGGAGGGCGAGCCCCTGGAGACGCCACTCCCCGCGGACATCGCCGCGGAGCTCAACGCCCTGGTCACCTTCCAGCGGTACAAGGTGGACCGGCTGCGCCAGAGCTCCGGACTGCTGGAGCCCAGCGAGCGGCTGGACCCGGCGCGCGCCTTCGGACGGGGGACGCGCGACCTGCGTGGCGAGGAGTTCGCCGCGCTGCGAGACATCCGCGACCCGGAGGTCGTCGATCACGAGGTGCGGCAGCTCGTCCAGCGCGCCACGGGGGCGAAGCTGAACGCGGCCGAGCGCCAGCGGCTCATCGGCGGTCTGCTGGAGACCCTGCCCCGACTCTCGCTCGCGCGCGCGCTGCCGTTGATGGACTCGCTCGTGGCCGCGGTGGACTCGCTGCCGGGCGAGGTGCAGGCGCGGCTGCTCGGGGACGCGCTCGCGCTGGCGGCGCTCTTCGGCCGGGTGGACCGCGCCACCACCTTCGCGGGACGACTTCGCACCGTGCTGGCGGGCCTGCCGCCCGACTCCCACGCGTGGAGCGCGGGCATCCTGGAGGCGAGCCTGCGCGGCCTGCGCCGGGTGGGCCTGACGCGCGAGGCGGGCGACCTGGTGGAGGCGACGCGCGGCCTGCTGACGCGGCCCAAGACGCCCGTGGCCGCGCGACTCGGCGTCGCGTCCGGCATGGCCTTCGTCGGCCGCGTGCAGGAGGCGCTGCCCGTGTTCGACGCGGCGTTCGAGGCCCTCGACGCGTTGAAGGGCACGCTGCCGGAGCGACTGGCGTTGATGCGCAGCCTCGCGGGGGCGCTGTCCCATGCGCCCGCGGACCTGGCGCTGTCGGGCCTGGCGCGCCTGTCCGAGGTGCTGCCCTCGGTGACGGACAGCTACAACACCAACAGCCACTTCTGCCTCTCGGTGGTGGAGCTGGCGGACATGCTGGTGCTGGGACACGTGGAAGTGGCGCGAGGCTCGGGTGAGCGCGCGCGTGGTTGGTTGGATGAGGATGAGTTCCTGGTGCGACGACGCATCCATCAGGAGTTGGAGGAGCGTCTATGAGCAGTGTTCCCCGGCGTGAGGAGCCCGCCGCCGACCCCATCACCTCGCTGACGTTCGATGCGCTGTCGCGCGAGGCCCAGGGCCTGAGAGACCGACTCAACCGCTTCCGTCAGGCGCTGGGCCGGCACTTCGTGGGCAAGCAGACCCTGGTGGACTTGATGACGGTGGCGGCGGTGGCCCAGGAGCCGCTGCTGCTCGTGGGCCCTCCGGGCACGGCCAAGTCCGACCTGGTGCTCAAGTTCCGCGAGGCGCTGCGCATCCCCTCCGAGGACTACTTCGAGTACCTGCTGACGCGCTTCACCGAGCCGTCCGAGGTGCTGGGCCCCATCGACATCAACCTGCTGCGCCAGGGGCGCTACATCCGCCGCGAGGGCGGCAAGCTGCCCACCGCCCGGCTCGTCTTCCTGGACGAGGTCTTCAAGGCGAGCTCCGCCATCCTCAACGCGCTGCTGACGGTCATCAACGAGCGCAAGTTCTACCAGGACGGCGCGCCCCAACCCGTGCGCCTCAAGGTGCTCTTCGCCGCCACCAACGAGCTGCCCGAGCACGCGGAGCTGGGCGCGCTCAAGGACCGCTTCTGCCTCAAGGCCGCGTGCCGGCCGGTGCAGGAGCGCTACTTCCTGGAGCTGCTCGACTCGGGCCTGGAGTCGCAGACGCACCGGGAGCTGAACCAGAAGCCCTGGGCGGAGGGGCACGCCACGCTGGAGGACGTGCTCAAGGCGCACCGCTACCTGACGCTGATGATGGGCCGCAAGGAGGCCGGGCCGGATGGCCGCGAGCTGCGAGATCGCGACCTGTTCTTCCGCGACGAGCTCCTGCGGGAGTTCCGCCGCGTGGTGCAGACGCTGACGCGCGAGGACGGCGTGTTCATCAGCGACCGCAAGCTGGTGAAGCTCTACCGGCTCTTGCGCACGCGCGCGTGGATCTTCCACGGCGGCGCCGTGGAGCGGCAGGACCTCCAGCTCCTCTCCTACCTGGGAGAGACGCGGGAGGAGATCGACCTGCTCGAGGAGAAGGTGCCCCGGCTGCTCGGCCTGACCTGAGCCCGGGAGGAGCGGAAGGCGGCGTGCTGCCCTCCGCTCCCGTCCCTTCGGCTACGGCGTGCAGCTCACGTTGGAGGGCATGCTCCAGAGCTGGTGGTAGAGCGAGCCCTCCCCCCGCGCGCCGAAGTAGATGCGGTTGCCCACCCGGGCGAAGGCGACGCCGAGCCCGGCCCCGGTGGGGCTCGTGGTGATCTGGGAGGTCGTGGCGTCAGTGCCATAGGACACCCAGGGCCTCGAGCTGTCCGCGGTGAACGCCACCCCGCCGTTGTCCGTGGCGATGAGCGGAGACCAGTACTCGTCGGAGGTGCTCAGCTCCGTGGAGACCCGGCGCGTCGTCGCGGCCGTCCCCTGCGTCACCCACAGCCACACCGTGCGCGGAGCGGGGCTCGACGTCCCGATGGCCACGGAGAAGTACAGCTTGTCACCCGAGCGCACGAAGTTCTGGACGAAGGTCCCCGCGTCCGGATCATTCGGCCAGGGGTTCTCGAGCTGGGTGATGTTCGTCTTGCCTCCGCCCGCCAGCGACACGCTGGAGAGCGTCATGATCGGCGGCCCGTAGGTGGCATCCACCAGGTACACCGAGGCGCCCAGCGAGCCGAGCATCTGCATGCGCTTGCCGAAGGTCTCCAGCCGCACCGTGCCCGCGGCCGTCCCGTCCGTCTTCCACACCTCCGTGTTGCCGCCATCCAGCAGGGTGAACAACCCCACGGCGCCATCCTGCGTGGTGCCCACGTCCCTCACGGGGACCTGTCCCGCATCCAGCTTCTTGACGAAGACCGTCCCGCCCGCGGTGCCATCCGTGCGCCACAGCGACGTGCCGTCCGTCGGGTTGGACATGAAGAAGAAGTGCGCGCTCGTGGTCCGCACGTACTGCTCCGCCAGCGTGCTCAGCACGCCCAGGTTCACCTCCATCCGCGTGCCGGCCTCCGTGCCATCCGTGCGCCACAGCTCCACCTGGGTCCGGGGCGGCGTGAGCACCTGCCGGGTGCGGAAGAACGACGCGCTGCTGCCCCAGACGGAGACCTGCGACATCGACGTGCCGCCCGGCCCGGGGGTCACGTCCTTGAGCAGGCGCGTGCCCGCCTGCGTCCCGTCCGAGATCCATGGCTCGTAGCCGGCCTCCGGCGTGTGGATGGTGAACAGCAGCTTGTCGCCGAGCGGCGCCCGCGGAGACAACGAACGCTCGGGCCACATCGCGGAGAAGGCGCGGACCTGGACCGTGCTGCTCTCGGTGCCTTGCGTACGCCACAGCACGGAGGCACCGTCAGGATAGTTCACGGTGAAGTACGCCGTGCCCTGCACGCCCACGAAGCCGCCGGGTGACAGCCCCGCGAACGGCGGCGGCTCGGGCGTCCCCGGTGGAATGACTTCCTTCACCTGCTGCGCACCGCCCGTGGGGCAGGACGGCGCCAACAGCGACGCCTCTCCGGCGCTCGGAGGCGTCTCCACCCCCACCTCCGGCCCTCCGCAGCCCAGGGCCCCCAGCAACATCACCGCCCAGCCAGACTTCGCGCGCATGTGGCCTCCTCTCCCGAGAGGGAGCAAGGAAGCGAGGGTGGGAACCGACCCTGCACTGGACAACTGCCCTGAAGTCGCAAGGGCCTGTCCGCATCGAGACAGGGATCGCTCCTCCGGCCCCCTGCCGAAAACACGGCGCCACGGCGCTGCTCACCGACACACCCCTGCATCCACCCCGGCGGGAAGTGATACAGGGTGGACGCATGGGAGTCCCCGAGCCGCGAGCCCCCCAGGACCTGGAACGCTGGTTGTGCGCGGGGCTCTGCCTCGCACGGCAGGAGGGACTCGACGCGGAGGCGCTCGCCGTGAGCCTCCCCTGGGTGGGGGCCACGCTCGCGGAGGCCCCCACGCTCCCGCCGCCCGCGTTCGTCTCCGACCTGGGGCGGCTCGTCACCGGTCAGCCTCCCGCGCCGTCCCTGCCCATCCCCGACACCCTGCCCCGCCTCCGCGACGCCGTGCGGGCCTACGACGACCACGTCCTCGCGCGCCTGGCCGCCGAACCTTCCCTGGAGGCCGTGTCCGCGGCGCTGGCCCGCGTGCCACAAGCCCTGCGTCCCAAGGGCATGGCCTTCCTCGTGGGCCGCGTGCTCACGCGACTGGGCTTCACCGCGGGCACGCCGGTGAGCCCCGCGCTGGGACGGCGCATCCTCGAGAAGCCACCCGGTGAACTGTTGCAATCGGGATACACCGCGCTGCGTGAGCGGGACTCCGGGCTCGAGTCGCTCGCCCAGGGCTACGAGGCGCTGGCCACCGGAGCGCGCCGCGCCAACGCGCTGCTCGGCGACGCCGAGGTCTTCACGCTGGAGAACCTGGAGCACCTGAAGGGCAAGGCGCAGCGCCTGGCGTTGGAGCAGGCCGTGGAGGCCGCCGAGTCGCTGTCGCGCACGCTGCCGCCGCGTCTGCGCGCGCGCGCCGTCTCGCAGGGCCCCGCGCCCACCGCGCTGGATGACGAGGCCGCGTTCCCACAAGGCGGCTTCTCGTCGGTCTCCAACGTGGGCAGCCTGGAGAACCTGGTCACCTCCGAGCTCGTCTACATGGAGGACGAGCCCACGTTGGACCTGTTCGACGTGCGCTACGTCGAGGGCGAGCTGCTCTACTACACGCGCGACGAGAGCCTCGCGGTGCGCCGCCGTCGGGTGCTCGTGTTCCTCCTGCTCGTGAGCCTCGCGGACGCGCGCGTGAAGGACAGCGGCGTCAGCTGGCAGCGCGCCGTGGTGGCGCTGGGGCTGGTGCTGTGCCTGGTGCGCCGGCTCTCCGTGTGGCTGGGAGACCAGGACCTGCGCTTCCAGGTGGTCTTCCCCTGGGAGGGACCAGGTCCCCACCCGCTCGAGGCCGAGCGTGGGCTGTGCGAGCTGCTCCTGCGCGAGTGGCGCGCCCGCGGCACGGTGGAGATTCTCACGCCCCGAGACAATGAGCAGGTGCTGGAGCAGGTGCGCGTCGACGCCAGGCGAGCGCGCGTGGACGTGCTGTGGCTCGACGCGGTCCGTCAGTCGCCG
This sequence comes from Myxococcus guangdongensis, assembly GCF_024198255.1. Lineage (NCBI taxonomy): Bacteria > Pseudomonadati > Myxococcota > Myxococcia > Myxococcales > Myxococcaceae > Myxococcus > Myxococcus guangdongensis. The sequence goes on along the minus strand of NZ_JAJVKW010000009.1, from coordinate 137,949 downwards.
CTCGACACGCGCGGGCTGCCCTCGCACGTGAGCGTGCACCGGGTGGACCTGAGCGGACCGAGCCCTCGGGTGCACACGTCACGACCGGGTGTCCCCGCGCAGGGAATCCCGGAAGATGGGCAGGAAGGGCGCGTGCCGGAGACTCCATGGGAAGCCTGGATGGGCGCGACGCTTGAGCTTGCGCGAGGGCTTCTCTAGCTTCCGGTCCGGACGCGCCACGCTCGGCGCAGGAGAGGACGGCCATGCCGCGGTACGAGTTCAAGGAAGGCAGCTCCAGCAAGTTCTGGGAGATCAAGCTCGAGGGCGACTCCTTCACCACGCGTTGGGGCCGCATCGGCACCGATGGGCAGGAGAAGACGCAGTCGTTCGACTCCGACGAGAAGGCCCAGAAGGAGTACGACAAGCTCGTCCGTGAGAAGGAGAAGAAGGGCTACGAGCTGGTGGGCGACGGTGAGGGTGGCGACGACGATGAGGACGAGGGCGAGTCCGTCGAAGGCAAGTCGAACCCGGAGCTCGAGGCCGCCATCCAGAAGGACCCGGACAACGTCGACGCGTACCTCGTCTATGGCGACTGGCTCCAGGCCCAGGGCGACCCGCGCGGCGAGCTCATCGCGCTGCAGCACGCGCTCTCCAAGGCGTCCGGCGCCGAGGCCACCGCGCTCAAGAAGCAGGTGACGGCGCACATCAAGAAGCACAAGGCGCTGCTCATCGGCTCGCTGGCGAAGGGCTGGAGCGACGAGGAGGTCACCCTCGAGTGGCACCTGGGCTTCATCCGCTCGGCGCGGCTGGGCCGCAAGGAGTACGACTCCGAGTTCGACGTGGGCGAGGGCGTGAAGACGCTGCTGACGCACCCGTCGGGCCGCTTCCTCCAGTCGCTCACGGTGGGCATCGTGGACGCCTCGGACGGCGAGAACAGCTACGAGCCCGTGATGGAGGCGCTGCAGGAGTCGCCCCCCGCGGGGCTCAAGACGCTGTTCCTGGGTGACTTCGAGTACCCGGACGAGACGGAGATCTCCTGGTCCTACGTCAACGACGTCTCGGCGCTCTACAAGCTGGTGCCGAACCTGCGCTCGCTGCGGCTGCGCGGCGCGGGGGCGGACCTGGGGGACATCGACCTGCCGGAGCTGCGCGAGTTCACCATCGAGACGGGCGGCCTGCCGCTGGGCGCGGTGAAGTCCATCGCCAGCGCGAAGTGGCCCAAGCTGGAGAAGCTGGAGGTGTGGTTCGGCCAGGACAGCTACGGCGCCGAGGGCGGCATCGCGGACATCCAGCCCATCCTCGACGGCAAGGGCCTGTCGAACCTCAAGGTGCTGGGCCTGCGCAACTCGGAGTTCACCAACGACCTGGTCAAGGTGCTGCCCACCGCGAAGGTGCTCCCCCAGCTCGAGAAGCTGGACCTGTCCATGGGCTGTCTGACGGACGATGGCGCGAAGACGCTCGCGGAGAACGCCGCGGCCTTCAAGCACCTCAAGCACCTGGACCTGTCGGAGAACACGCTCACCGACGCGGGTGAGAAGCTGGTGGCGAAGATCGCCGGCGCCGTGGCCGCGGGCAACCAGCGCGATTACGACCCGGAGTACCACTACGCCGCGGTGGGCGAGTAGTCCTCCCATGTCCGCGTTGCCCGGCTTCATCCTCATCGGCAACGCGGAGAACCGGCGCGTCTCGCTGTTCCAGGACGCGCTGGTCCGTCAGGGCCTGCCCCCCGCGAAGGTGGTGCCCTGGCGGCAGCTGCTGGACTCCCCTTCCCTCCTCGCCGCGCTCCCCGACACGGAGGCGTTCGTCCGCATCGACTCCGCGGGTGAGAGCTGGGAGGTGGAGAAGGGCCTGTTGAAGCGGGGCTACGAGGACGCGCTCGCGCACGGGGGACAGGTGCTCGCCCCCAGCGAAGTCGACGCGCTCGTCGAGGACCATGGGCGCATCCTCGCGCCCCGGCAGGGACACCTCGGCTTGCTCCGCGTCCTCTCGGAGCTGGAGGCCGTGTTCCGCGAGCGCCCGTCCTGGCGGGTGCTCCAGTCGCCCGCGAGCATCCGGGACCTGTTCGACAAGCGCGTCACCTCGCGACAGTACGCCGCGCTGGGAGTGCCCGTGCCGGAGCCCCTGGACGGGGTGACGGACGTGGCGTCGTTGCGCGAACGCATGGACGAGGAGGCGTGGCGCGAGGTCTTCGTGAAGGTGTCCTGCGGCTCGTCCGCGTCGTGCCTGGGCATCTTCCGACGACACCGGGGCCACGAGTCACTGGTCACCACCGTCGAGCAGTCCTCGCGGGGTTGGTTCAACACGCTCAAGGTGCGCCGCATCCGCGAGCCGGAGCCGCTGGAGCAGGTGCTCGACTTCCTGCTGCGCGAGGGCTCGCAGGTGGAGCGCTCGATTCCGAAGGCGCGGTTGGGTGGCGACCTCTTCGACTGCCGCGTGCTGGCGGTGCGCGGCGAGCCAGCGTTCATCGTGGTGCGCCAGAGCCGCTTACCCATCACCAACCTGCACCTGGGCGGCTGGCGCGGAGAGCTGGAGGAGTTGGAGGCGGCGGTGCCCCGGAACGAATGGGACGCGGCGATGGAGAGCTGCCGCCAGGTGGCGCGCGCCCATGACTGCCTTCACGTCGGCATCGACCTGATGTTCGAGGAGTACTTCACCGGGCACCGGGTGGTGGAGGCGAATGCCTTCGGGGACCTGCTGCCCGGCCTGAAGCGCGACGGCCTCACCGTGTACGAGTGGGAGATTCGCGAGGCGCTGCGGTCCGCCGGCTTCGACGCTCCCGCCTGACGCCGTCACCGCAAAGACAAGCACGGACGTGAAAGAGCGGTTTATCCGCCTCACCGAGCCTAGAGTGCGAACCTTTCTAGAAGGAAGGTTCCGCCATGAATTGGAAAGCGTCACTCGGTGCGTTGCTCTTCACGCTGACGGCCTGCTCGGAGTCTCCGGACCCGACGCCCACGCCGCCCCGGCCGATGAAGGCCGTGCTGTTCCCATACATCCCGGACACCGTGGGAGACGGCTTCGCGAGCCTCGCGGCGCGCCTCGAAGCGGACTTCGAGCGGGAGCACTCGGACATCGACCTGGACGTCGTGTTCGATGCCAACCTGGATGTGTATGACCTGGACGATGGCGGCGCGCTGAACCAGCTGCTCGGCTCCGGCCCCACGGCGGCGCAGGTGGTGGAGGTGGACACGCTCATCCTGGGCTCGCTGGTGTCGAAGGGCTGGATCCAGCCGGTGGCGCCAGCGGCGGGCACGGTGCATCCCGCGGCCGAGGAGGCGGTGCGCATCTCCGGCACGAGCTACGGCATGCCCACGTACCTGTGCACCTACGTCGTGTACTCACGGAGCACGAACATCCGCTCCGCCACGAATGGCGCGACGTTGGTGGACATCCTGCGGGACGTCTCTCCGGGCAAGCGGCCGCTGGCGGCGAACTTCGACGGGAGCTGGACGCTGCCCTCCTCGTACATCGACGCGTGGGGAGACACCCACCCGGCGGACGCGTTGCCTGGCGCGCTGGCCCTGCCGCTGGATGCGACGACGCTCGCCCCGTTCGGGGCCGTCGTGGACAGCTGCGCGATGGAGCCGGGCGTCAACCCGTGCCTGGATGGGACGTACGCGGACAACACGGCGGCGGAGGAGGCGTTCGCCATGGAGCAGGCCAACGGGTTCATGGGCTACACCGAGCGCCTGGTGCCCATCCTGAAGGCCCGGCCGGGGATGGCGTTGCCGGACGTCGTCTCGGTGCCGCTGGGTGGCGGCTCGGCGCCCACCGTGTTCGTGGACGCGCTGGTGGTCAACGCGGGCTGCACGGGCACGTGCGCGGAGGACGCGAAGGCGCTCACCTCGTTCCTGGGCAGCACCGAGGTGCGCAGCCTCATCGCCTTCAGCGGCGAAGGGCCGCAGGGCACCCTGCCCCGCTACCTGCTCCAGGCCAACCGCGCCTTCTACCAGCAGGAGCCCGCGCGCTCGGACCCGATGTACCGCAAGTTCGAGCCGCTCATCGCCGGCGCGCGGCCCTTCCCCAGTCAAGGCTTCCCGGAGAACCGCAAGGCCATGCAGGCCGCGCTATTGGACGCGCTGAAGTAGTAGGGTCCACCCCCGCCATGCGGCGGCTCGGAAACCCAGCGCGTAGACGGTCCGTGGTGACACGGCCCTCTGCTTCTCCGGGGTACCCCCGGGGGTTCTTCATGAGGAACACACTCCCACGCGAGGCCGGTATCGCGGCGAGCCGCGACTCTGGCCACGCCAGACGGGACAGGTGGGCCCGAGCCGCCGCATGGCACCCAGAGGTCCGGACGTGAGCACGCGCCCCCCCGTGGCGGCGGCGCTCGCGTCCGCGTTCCTCGCGGGCGAATGGACCGCCGCGGGACTGAGGGAGCGCGGAGCCCATGTCGTGGGCGGACGCTCGCGGTGGCTGCTGTCCATCATCCGCGGCACCCTGCGGTACTTTCCCCGCCCGCCCCATGCCCGCATCGAGTTGCTCACGGACCTGCTCGCGACGCGGCCCGCGCTCATCCGAGCCTGCGGCAACAGCGCCGCGCCCATCCGCATCCACCACTGGCTGGACGCGGAGCCTCAGATGGGACGGCGGCCCTGGCCCGTTCCCGAACTCACGACGCAGGCCGCCCTCGCGCAGTGGCTCGGGGTGACGGACGCCCAGCTGAGATGGCTCGCGGATGGCTCGGGCTTCGAGCGCACGTCCCGTCCCGGCCAATGGCGACGCTATCGCTACGTCTGGATTCCCAAGCGCACGGGAGGCAAGCGACTCCTGGAGCAGCCGGGGCTGGACCTCGCGCGACTGCAGCGCAAGGTCCTCCACGACATCCTGGACGTCATTCCGCCCCACGCCGCGGCACGCGGCTTCGTCCGGGGCCTCGGGGTGAAGGACTTCGCCGAACCCCACGTGGGCCGGGCAGTCGTGGTGCGTGTGGACCTGGAGGACTTCTTCCACGCGGTGCGGCCCACGCAGGTGTGGGGCGTGTTCCGGACGGCCGGCTATCCGGATGGCATCGTCAACGCCCTCGCCGGGCTCTGCACCAATCGCACGCCGGGCGCCGTCGTCGAACAGGCCCGTCGAGCGGAGAGCGCGAAGGAGCTGGACACCTGCTGGAGACTGTCGCGCAGGCTCTCGGCGAGACACCTCCCACAGGGAGCGCCCACGTCACCGGCGCTCGCCAACCTCGCGGCCTATCGACTCGATGTCCGGCTGTCCGCGCTCGCGGCGACGCTGGGCGCCCGATACACGCGCTATGCGGATGACCTGGCCTTCTCCGGTGACGAAGCCCTGGCGCGACGCGTGCGCAGGCTGCTCGCGTGCGTCACGCGAATCATCCGTGAGGAGGGCTTCACCGTGCGCCAGGGGAAGACGCGCGTGATGCACCAGGGCCAGCAACAGCGGCTCGCGGGCGTCGTGGTGAACGCGCACCCCACCGTCCCTCGAGAGGACTACGAGCGCCTGAAAGCCGTGCTGCACCTGTGCCGCACACGCGGCCCCGAGAGCCAGAACACCACACAGCATCCGGACTTCCGCGCGCACCTGCTCGGACGGATTGCCTGGGTGGAGCACCTGCACCCGGCACGAGGTGCCCGCTTGAGGGCCACCTTCGAGCGCATCCCCTGGGCGCCGGAATGAAACGAGGCCGCCGACAACGCGCCGGCGGCCTCTTCGAGCTTCACGTCGTCCCGGGACTCAGGACGTCGCGTGTGAGTCACCCACGGGAGGCGAGGACTCCGTCGGCGTCTTGCGTCGGGTGAACAGGCGCTGCACCACGACGAAGAACAGCGGCACGAAGAAGATGCCCAGCAGCGTGCCCACCAGCATGCCGCCGAGCACGCCCGTGCCGATGGCCCGCTGGGCACCGGCGCCCGCGCCCGAGGCGATCGCCAACGGCACGACGCCGAAGCCGAACGCCAGCGACGTCATCAGGATGGGCCGCAGTCGCGCGCGCACCGCGAGCAGCGTGGCCTCCACCAGCTCCATGCCCTTCTCGACGTTCTCCTTGGCGAACTCCACGATGAGGATGGCGTTCTTGCTCGACAACCCCACCGTGGTCAGCATCGCCACCTGGAAGTAGACGTCGCGGTCCATGCCTCGCATGAAGCTGCCCAGCACCGTGCCGAGGATGCCCAGCGGCGCCACCAGCAGCACGGCCGTCGGGATGGTCCAGCTCTCGTACATGGCCGCCAGACACAGGAACACCAGGAGCAGCGACAGCGTGTACAACAGCGGCGTCTGCGAGCCCGCCTGCCGCTCCTGATACGACTGGCCCGTCCACTCCAGGCTGAAGCCCGGAGGCAGCTGCGCCACCATCTGCTCCACCGCGGCCATGGCATCGCCGGAGCTCACCCCGGGCGCCGCCTCGCCGGTCAACTCCATGGCCGACACGCCGTTGAAGCGCTCGAGCCGGGGAGAACCCGAGCCCCACCGCACGCTCGCGAACGCAGGGAACGGGACCATCTCCCCCTTCATGTTGCGCACGGACCAACGGCTGAAGTCCTCCGGCACCATGCGGAACGGAGCGTCCGCCTGGATGAACACGCGCTTCACGCGGCCCCGGTCGATGAAGTCGTCGATGTACTGACCACCCCACGCCGCCGTCAGCGTGTTGTTGATGTCCGCCGTGGAGAGCCCCAGCGCGGTCGCCTTCGCCACGTCCACGTCCACGCGGAACTGCGGCGTGTCCTCCTGGCCGTTGGGCCGCACGTAGGCAATCAGCGGGTTCTGCATCGCCGCGCCCATGAACTGGTTTCGCGCGGCCGTCAGCGCCTCGTGCCCCTGTCCGATGTTGTCCTTGAGGAAGAACGTGAAGCCGGCCGAGTTGCCCAGCTCCGACACCGCGGGCGGCGGGAAGGCGAACGCGAGCGCGTCCTCAATCTGCCCCAAGGCCCCCGCGGCGCGACCCGCCACCGCGTTGACGCCCAGCTCCGCCGACTTGCGCTCCTTCCAGTCCCTCAGGTTGATGAAGGCGATGCCGGCGTTCTGACCGCTGCCGGCGAAGCTGAAGCCCTGCACGCTGAACAGCGCCTTGACGGTGTCCTTCTCGTTCTCGAGGAAGTGGTTCTCCAGCTGCTCGATGACCTTCATCGTGCGCTCCTGCGTGGCGCCCACCGGCGTCTGCACCAGGGCGAACAGGAAGCCCTGGTCCTCGGACGGGAGGAACGACGTGGGCAGCTTGAGGAACAGCACGACCATCAGCGCGACCATGGCCACGAAGGCGACCATGAAGCTCCACGCCCGGCCCAGGATGCCCTTCACCACCGACTGGTAGCGGGCATTGCTCCAGTCGAACGCGCGGTTGAACGCGCCGAAGAAGCCCCTGGTGGCCGCGTGGTGGCCCTTGGGAATCGGCTTGAGCAGCGTGGCGCACAAGGCCGGCGTGAGCACCAGCGCCACCAGCACCGACAGCGCCATGGACGTCACGATGGTCACCGAGAATTGCCGGTAGATGACGCCCGTGGAGCCCGCCAGGAACGCCATGGGGATGAACACCGCGGAGAGCACCACGCCGATGCCCACCAGCGCGCTGGTGATCTGCGACATCGACTTGCGCGTGGCCTCCTTGGGGGACAGCCCCTCCTCGCTCATCACGCGCTCGACGTTCTCCACCACGACGATGGCGTCGTCCACGAGCAGGCCGATGGCGAGCACCATCGCGAACATGGTGAGCATGTTCGCCGAGTACCCCAGCGCGGTGAGCACGCCGATGGTGCCCAGGAGCACCACCGGCACCGCGATGGTGGGGATGAGCGTGGCGCGGAAGTTCTGCAGGAACAGGTACATCACCAGGAACACCAGGAGGATGGCCTCCAGCAGCGTGGTGACCACGCCCTGGATGGCCACGCGCACGAACGGCGTCGTGTCGAACGGCACCACCGCCTTGAGTCCCTTGGGAAGCGTGGGCTCCATCTCCTTCAGGGCCGCCGCCACGCCCTGCGCGGTGTCCAGGGCGTTGGCGCCCGTGGCCAGCGACACGGCGATGCCCGTGGCGGGCTTGCCGTTGTAGCGGCTGATGACGCTGTAGTCCTCGGAGCCCAGCTCCACGCGGGCCACGTCGCCCAACCGCAGCACGGAGCCATCCGAGTTGCCTCGCAGGACGATGTTCCGGAACTGCTCCGGCGTCTGGAGGCGGTCCTGCGCCGTCACCGTCGCGTTGAGCTGCTGGCCTTTCACCGCGGGCGTGCCGCCCAGCTGGCCCACCACCACCTGCTGGTTCTGCCCGCGGATGGCGCCGATGACGTCCGTGGGCGTCAGCGCGTACGTGTCCAGCTTGTTGGGGTCCAGCCAGATGCGCATGGCGTACTTCGTGCCGAACACCTGCGTGCTGCCCACGCCCGGGACGCGGGAGATGGGGTCCACCATGTTGGTGGCGACGAAGTCCTGGATGTCGTCCCCCCCCATGCTGCCGTCCTCGGACACGAAGCCGATGACCTGCAGGAAGCCGGAGGCCGCCTTGGTGACGCTGATGCCCTGCTGCTGCACGGCCTGCGGGAGCAGCGGCGTGGCCAGCTGCAGCTTGTTCTGCACCTGCACCTGCGCGATGTCCGGATCCGTGCCGTTGGCGAACGTGAGGGTGATGGTCGCCGCGCCGTTCGACTCGCTGGTCGACGACATGTAGAGCAGGTTGTCGAGCCCCTTCATCGTCTGCTCGATGACCTGCGTGACGGAGTCCTCGATGGCCTTCGCCGAGGCGCCCGGGTACACGGCGCCCACCGTCACCGTGGGCGGCGCGATGATGGGGTACTGCGCGATGGGCAGCCGGGTGATGGAGAGCGCGCCAGCCATCATGATGATGATGGCGAGGACCCACGCGAAGATGGGTCGATCAATGAAGAATCTTGCCATGGCCGCGTTCCGTCACTCGTTGGGAGCCGGCGGGACGAGGGGCGCGGCTTCGCCCCCCTTCGTCTCGCTCGGCGGGGCTTCCGTCGCCTGGACGGGCATGCCCGGCTGGATCTTCTGGAGGCCGGAGACGATGACGCGATCACCCTCGGACAGGCCGCTGTCCACGAGCCAGCGGTCGCCCACGGTGCGGCTCACCGCGACGGTGCGAGGCTCCACCTTGCCGTCCTTGCTCACCACGAGCGCGGAGGCGTTGCCCTTCGCGTCGCGCGCGATGCCCTGCTGCGGGACGAGGAGGCCCTCCTGGCGCAGTCCGTTGCCCACGAGCGCGCGCACGTACATGCCGGGCAGGAGCATCTGGTCGGGGTTGGGGACGGTGATGCGCAGCGCGAAGGTGCCGGTGCCCGGGTCCACCGTCACGTCGGAGAACGTGAGCGAGCCCGGGTGCGAGTAGCGGCTGCCATCCTCCAACAGGAGGGTGACGGGCGTGCTGTCGGTGGGCTTGAGCGTGCCGGCGCTGAGCTCCTTGCGCAGCCGCAGGAGCTCGCTGCTCGACTGGGTCAGGTCGACATAGAGCGGGTCCAGCTGCTGCACGACGGCGAGCGCCTGCGGCTGGTTGGCGGTGACGAGCGCGCCCTGGGTGACGGACGACTTGCCGATGCGACCGGTGATGGGCGAGGTGATGCGCGCGTGTCCGAGCGTCACGCCAGCGCGCTGGACGGCGGCCTGCGCGGCCTTGACGTCCGCCTCCGCCTGGGCGAGCGCGGCGACGGCCTTCTCGTTGTCGGCGGGGGTGACGGCCTCGAGCTTGAAGAGCTCGGCGGAGCGCTTCGCGGAGAGGGCAACCGAGGTGAGGGTCGCCTGAGCGCGCTCCAGCGCGGCCTTGGCGCTGGCGTAGTCGGCGCGGTAGGTGGCGTCATCGAGCTCGTAGAGGGCCTGGCCCTCCTTCACCTGGCCGCCCTCGGTGAAGAGCCGACGCTGGACCAGGCCGTTGACCTGGGGGCGGACCTCCGCGACGAGGAACGCCTGGGTGCGCCCGGGCAGCTCGCGCGTGAGCAGCACGGATTCCGACTTGAGGGTGACGACGGTGACGGGGGCGGCCTGGGGAGCCTGCTGCGGCTGTTGCTGCTGCTCGGCGGGCTTCTCACAGGCGACCAGCAGCGCGGCGCCAGACAGCATTCCAACGAACGCCGGCCGGAGCCGACGTGAACGAGACCACATGAAGTCCTCGGGGGTGGGGGACTGAAACGGGCGGCCGAAGTGACTCCGGCGCGGCCCTTCCTCTACCGAATACGCGCGCTCATGCCACCAAATCCGCATGCGCCCGGAGTGAATCCTCCTAAGCGACGTCAGCAATTCGCGGCGGACGAAATCCCGCTGGAATCCTGACAAGGATTGTGAGCACGCGAGTTTTCCGGTTGAGCGGTGTGCACACGTTTTCGAGCGCGACGAACGGTCGTTCTCGGGCGCGACACGCGCGCGACACGGAACCGAGGACGGGCGCCACCCCACGAGGGCGCCCGCCCTTGGCGTCGAAGCTCAGGGCACCGACGCGCGCTGCTGCGCGAGGAGCCAGTCCCAGAAGCCGTAGTTGTTGTAGGTCTGGGTCCAGCAGTCATGCGCGCTGCCGGGAATCACGGTGAGCCGGGCCTGGAGGTTGCCCGTCGACACGTAGCCCGGCTGGGACGTCCACACGTTGCTCGCGGCGCCGGCGAACAGGTACGTCAGCGTCGCGGACGGCTGCGGCACCGTCACCATCTGCCCCTGGTTGAAGTTCTTCGTCACGCCCATCAGCCACGAGCGCTCGGCCAGCAGCGACGTGCCATCCGCGAACGAGTGCACCGCCCACACCGGCACGTTCTTCAACTTCGTGATGGTGGGGCCCGGCCCGCCGATGTTCGTCGCCATGGGCGCCAGCGCCGCCAGGCGGTGGCCGTACGTGTACGCGTACTGCCAGGCGCCATAGCCGCCGTAGCTCAGGCCCGTGACGTAGATGCGGGACAGGTCCACGCGGTAGTTCGCCACGATGAAGTCGACGAAGTTGTTGACCTCGGCGGGGACCCAGTTCGTCGCCGCCTGCGGCGTGAAGATCATCACCTGCTTCTGGCCGAAGTACGTCTTGGCCGTGGCCTCGTAGCGGATCTTCTTCAGCGCGCCGTTGGACGTGCCCTTCTCGAACAGGGCCGCCTCGTTCTGGGCCGTGCCGAACTCACCCCGGCCGTTCAGGTGGATGATGACCGGATAGCGCGTCTCGGGGGACGTCAGGTAGCCGGGCGGCAGGTACTCGACGTAGCCGTACAGCGTGCCCGTGCTCGCGGGCATGCGCGTCACGAGCTGATCTTCCACCGTGATGGCGAGCCGCGAGCCCTGCTCCTCCAGGTACGCGTGCTCCCCTTCCCCCAGCTCCCCTCCGCAAGCAACAGCCCCCATCACGAAACACAGCAACATCAAACGCAGCCGCATGGTGTGCTCTCCAGGTTGAACGACGGTAGGCACCTGGAGTCTGCACAAAAACCGGAATCCCCGAAACGGCCACGACGCTGCTTTTACAACCTGGATTCAAATGCGACACGGGGGCCATCAACGCACCTGGCCCCCGCTGACCTCACATCAACCGCCGATGAGCACGGGGCTCAGGCACACTCCCAATAGCCCGGGGCAATGCAGGTACACCGCATGGCGCCACCGTCGTAGGTACAGATCGTCCTCGCCCCCGGGTTGCAGGTCGAAGGCAGGTCCTCACAGCGGCCGATGTCCTGACGCTGCTCGTCCAGCCCCTGCGCGTCCACCGCCACATCGCTCTCGCCACCACCACAGCCAGACAGCAGAACCGCGGCCAGGACTCCTCGAAGAATGCCTCGCACGTGACCTCCAGGGCAGCTGGGATTGACGACACTGCATGGCAATCATATCACAATGACACCAATCATGACAGCCCAGCCCCGGAACGGACCCCGGCCAGCGCCGTCAAAGATTGACGGCGTCACCCAACAGCCGCGCCATGTCTTGCTTCAAGACCGCGACGCCCAGGCTCAGCGACTGGCGACAGCCCCACGCCGCCACAGCGGCTCGGCCGGCACACGCTCCAGGATTCCGGAGCCGAAGACCCGATCCAACTCCAGGTAGTCCATGTGCACGTAGCCGATGTGGCAACCACAGGTCGCCTTCGAGCACGGCCGGGGACGCAGGGCCTGGTCGAAGTCCGGCGCGTAGATGTTCCCGATCGCCTCGTCGATGAAGTGGCACCGCCGCGCCGTGCCCTCCCCGTCCACGGAGATGACCGACTCCCCTCCCCGGCACGCCTTCCCCAGGCTCGGGTGGCGCACGTTGTTCACCGGGAAGAGCGGATCCAACTGCGTGAAGCGCGCCACGTCCTCGGGCGTGTAGGGCTCCTCCTGCCCGTCCTTCACCGCGTTGATCCACAGGTACGTCTCGGCCGGCAGCTCGCGGCGCAGCGTCTCCGCCTCCTCGACGAAGCGCAGGAAGCCCACCACGCCCACGCTGTGCCGGACGCCCAGCGACACCAACGTCTCACACTGCTTCAGGAAGCGCGGCCGCTTCGTCCACTCCGGGTGATACGTCGCCCAGATGCCCAGCTTCTCCGCGCGGCAGTCCTTCACCCAGTCCAGCCGGCACGACAGGTTCGTCTGCGCCGCCACCCGCTCCACGTGCGGCAGATGCGTCAGCCGCGCCAGCGCCTGCTGATACCAGGGCCAGATGAGCGCCTCGCCCCACGGCGTGAAGAACACCGACACCGTGTCCTCGGTGCGCGCCTCCACCCACGCGATGAACCGCTCCAGATCCGCGCGGTCCTTCGCCAGCTCCTCGTCCGTGTGCTTCCACTTCCCGAAGGGGCAGTACTCGCAACCGTAGTTGCAGCTCGACAACGGCCCCCGATAGAGCACCGTGAGCTTCATCGCCAGGCGTACTCCGACGACAACGCGCGCACCCCATCCGAGTGCAGCCACGGCCCCAGCAAGTCCGAGCGCTCCACCCCCGCCGCCGTCAGCCGCAGCCCCGTGGCGTCCCTCCGCCCCAGGCCGTGCGTCTCCAGCTCCAACAGCTCCGGGAAGTCCTCGAAGACATCCGCGCCGAACCGCGCCCGGTACGCCGCCATGTCCACCCCTTCGGCGAGCAGCGACAACAACATGAACCTGCGCCGCCGCTCCGCCTCGTCCAACCGGAAGCCGTACCCCACCTCCCCGAAGGACTCCGCCGTCCGCGCGCTGTACGACGCGATGATGTTGCGCACCTCGCGCGAGCCCACCGCGTACTCGGACGAGTAGTGCACCGCCCCCGTGTACGAGCGCGCCCCGCACCCCAGCCCCACCATCCCGTCCTCCTGGCAGCGGTACACCGGTCCACCCGCGTCCGGCGCGTGCTTCGCGCGGAACATGCGCATCGACACCTGCGTGTACCCCTGCGACACGAGGAAGTCCCGGCCCGTGCGGTACAGCGACAGCCGCAGGTCATCCCACGCGCGCGCCTTCTTCCCCAGGAAGGTCAAGGGGCGCACGTACAGGGGATACAGGTAGATCTCCTCGGGCGAGAAGCGCAGGGTCTCCCGCAGCGAGAACAGGAAGCTCTCCGGCGTCTGCCCCTCCATCCCGTAGATGAGGTCCAGGTTCAGCGTCGGGAAGCCCGTCGAGCGGATGAGGTCCAGCGCCGACTCCACCTGCGCCGTCTTCTGCGGCCGCTTCACCGCGGCCACCTCCGCCTCGATGAAGCTCTGCACGCCCATGCTCACCCGGTCCGTGCCGCGCGAGCGCAGCACCCGCAGCTTCTCCGCGTCCACCGTCTCCGGCGACACCTCCACCGACACGGGGATGTTCCGCGGGTCCGCGCCCAGCACCTTCTCCGCCAGGTCGAACACCTTGTTCAGCCCCGCCACGTCCAGCAGCGTCGGCGTGCCTCCGCCCAGCGCCAGTCGGGCGAAGCTCGCCCGGCCCAGCGCGTCCTTCACCCGCCGCGTCTCCCGCTCCAGCGCGCCCAGGTACCCGTCCACCACGTCCTGCTTGGGGCCCGCCGCGGTGAAGAGGTTGCAGAACCCGCAGCGCATCTCGCAGAACGGGACGTGGAAATAGAGGAACAGCGCGTCGCGCCGCTCCTCGGCCCACACCGACTCCAACGAGAGGGGCGGCGTGAAGGGCCGATAGGCCGTCTTGTGCGGGTACCCATACAGGTACGCCACGTACGGCGACTCTCCCAACATCTGCTCCAGGCGCGTCATGGTGCTGGCTCTCACGGCAGGATGAACTCCGCGTAGGGCACCGTCCAGACGACGGGGTGACCCACGCGGTGACCGTTATAACCGTCCTCGCCGTACGCCGTGCCGTGGTCCGAACACACAATGCAGAAAGCCGTCCCCCGCCGCCGCAACGCGGCGAACAGGGGTGGGAGCTGACTGTCCACGTATTCCAGGGCTGCCGCGTGGGTCTCCCGGGAGTCCTCGCTCGCGCCCGGCAGGTAATGACGGTTGGGCTGGTGGAGCGCGGAGATGTTGATGAACAGGAAGATTCGCTGTTGCCTCGAGAGGGCGTCCAGGCGACGGACCGCCAGGGCCACCTGGTGCTCGGTCGAGCGGGGCTCGCGCACCCCCAGCTCCGGCGCCCAGTGGCTCTCCGCGAACAGGCCCGGCAGCACGTTGCCCAGCGGGTTGAGCTTGTTGAAGAAGCCCACGCCGCCGATGCACACCGTGTGGTAGCCGCGTCCGGAGAGCCCCGTCACCAGGTCCGGCGCGTCGAGCACGCAGGTGCCCTGCCCCGTCGTCTCGCTGCCCTCGAAGCGCATGGAGAACAGTCGCGGGTGGCGCCCCGGACGCGCGGGCGTGGGCAGGAAGCCGGCGAAGAAGGCGTGGTGCGCCGCGTAGGTGAAGCTCGCGGGCGAGTGCCGCTCCTCCCACTGTCCTCCGGGCAGCAGCGCGGCCAGGTTCGGGATGCGCCCCGAGGCGGCCAGCTGGGTGGCCACGTCGTGGCGCAGGGTGTCCAGCGTGAGCAAGAGCAGGTCGTGCGAGCCGACCACCTGATTCATGTCCATGTCGAGAGCACCCGCTCGAGGTCCTGCACGGCCGTGGAGACACGCTCCACGGTGAAGTCGGGCGGAGGCAGGGACGCGGGCCACTCGCGTCCGTGCGACACCCAGCACGTGGTGATGCCCAGCTGCCTGGCGCCGACGATGTCGCGCACCGGGTCGTCCCCCACGTGGAGCACCTCCGTGGGTGCCCGGTTCACGTGCTTCAGCGCCGCCTGGAAGATGGCCGGGTCGGGCTTCTCCACGCCCACCTCGCTGGAGAAGAACCCCTGTGGCACGCAGTGGTAGAGCCCGGCGTGGAGCAGCTTCATGCGCTGTGTGCCCGCGGCGCCATTGGACACCACCACCACGGGCTGACGGCCGGCCCGCGCGGCGAGCCACGCCACCAGCTCCGGGTCCGACGTCACCTGCCGCGCCAGCCCCACGTGGAACTCCGCGCGCAGGCCCTTCTCGGAGAGCCCCACCGGGAAGCGCTCGAGCAGGTCCTGGAAGAACGCCTGCCGGTCGCGCCCGCCCCGCTCGTCGAGCATGCGCAAGGTGGCCAGGTCGTCGGCGCGACGGTGCGCGGGGAAGACGTCCGGGAAGCGGGCCATGAAGTGCTCGAAGTAGCGCGTGAAGGCGCCGCCCCGGTCTATCAGCGTGTCGTCGACGTCGAAGAAGAGCGCCTTCGGACGCACCGGGCCATACTTCCCGAAGGCCCGGGGCTTGTTCATCCAGCGCTTGTCCGCGTACTGCCCGCCCTTCTTTCGCATCGCACCCTCCCGTGCCTCACGGCGCGGGTGAAGTCCAGCGGCTCAGCTGGCGACGTTCGACGAGCGGTCGTACGCCCGCAGCGCCTCGACGACCTCCTCGCGCGAGTCCGTGAGCAACAGGTGTCGCGCGTACTCGTGCCCCTGCGCGAGCTGCGCCAGCAGCGGGTACACCGGACGCGTGCGCGTCCAGAACTCGCGGCCCAGGAAGATCATCGGGCTGATGACGCCCACGCTGTTGTAGTGGTTCTGGCAGGCATCCTGGAAGACCTCCTGGATGGTGCCGGCGCTGCCGGGCGCGTACACGATGCCACCCTTCGCGATGGTGAGCAGGCCGTCCTCGCGCACGCTGTTGGCGAAGTACTTGGCGATGTGCGTGGCGAAGGGGTTGGGCGGCTCGTGGCCGTAGTGCCACGTGGGGATGCCCAGGCTGGAGCAGGCGAAGACGTCCTTGGGCCCGAGCGGGAACGCGCCTCGCACCTCGAAGGCCCGCGCCAGCCACTCGCGGTCCGTATAGCTGGGGGCCTTGGCGAGAATCGCGAGCGCCGCGTCGAGCGCCGCCTCCGTGCGCGTGGCGAACCAGGCGCCCACGTGCGTGGCCTCCATCGCGCCGGGGCCGCCGCCGCTCACCAGAAAGAAGCCCGCGCGCGTCAGCTCCCGGGACAGCGTGGCCACCTCGCGATAGTCAGGCATGCCGCGCTTCATCGAGTGTCCGCCCATGATGGCCACCACCTTCCGCGCCGGCCCCTCCCTGAGGAGCAGGCCCTCCATCGCGTTCGTGACCGCGTGGTCATGCAGGCGCTGCGCGAGCGTCTCCAGCAGCGTCGGCGGAGTGCCCCGGCCGTGCGATTCCCAGTGCCGGTAGATGCGCGCGTCGAGCGTGTCCTCGTACGTCTCCGGGCGCGTCAGGTCGAACCCCGCGTACAGCTCCTCGGGGGTGTAGAGGGTGCCCCGGTACGGCTGATAGGGCACTCCAGAGATGGGCGGGAAGACGAGCGCGCCATGGGCGAGCGCCGCCTGGAGCGCGTCCTTCTCCAGCTCGCAGCCCAGGAACACCGTGCCCGCCAGCGGCGCCGTGCTCAGCTCGGGCGTGTAGCGCCTCAGGTCCAACCCCTGGATGACGACGTTGGCGAGGCTGTGTCCCTCGCGAAGGTGCCGCTCGAAGGCCTCGGGAGTCTCTAGCTCGATCACCCCGGGAGGATTCCATGCCTCGCGGCCATCTTGAAGGCTAGAAGAGGACCACCATGGTGCCCTTGGGCATCCGCTCGTACAGCGTGGTGATGTCACCCGGGTGGAACACGACGCAGCCCCAGGACAGCCGCCCGCCGCTCTCTTCCAGGGACCACTCCCCCGACCAGCCGTGGAAACCGATGCCGCTGCCCAACCGGGTGCTCGCGTCCGTCGCCTCACGCGCCGTCCACGCGCGGGCAATCTTCTCGCGCGCCTTCTCCGTGAGCCACCCGTGCTTCACGCCCCGGCTCGCGTCCCACGGGTTCGGGTAGTTCACCCGCAGCCAGTGGCCCCCGTAATAGGCCGAGTACGGCCCGGTGATGTTCCCGCGCACCGTCTGCACGATGAAGTACATGCCCACGGGCGTGCGGTTGTCGCCTCGCTCCTGCTTGGGCCCCTCGCCCTGGCCGAACCCCACCTCCACCCGCGCCTGCTCGACCCCTCGCGCGTACAACCGGAGCTGGTTTTGCGCATGCGAGATGAGCACCAGCACGGGCTCGTCCAAGGGCTGCGGCAGGCGCGCCCGCTCGCGCGTGAAGCGCCGGGCCTCCGCCGGAGACAGCTTCCGGTCCGTGTGCAACACCACCGAGGCCTTCGGTCCGACGCGTCCGAGTTCCCGCCCGCGTGACACCCCGTCTCCGGGACGCAGTGTCACCGACGTCAGCCCCGAGTACACGGCGCGCACGCGCAGGAGCTCATGGTTCTCGTGATACAGATGTTCCAGGGTGACACTTTCGCCCGCGGCCTCCACCACGCGGCCTCGCGCCAGGGCACGCGCCTGGGCGCCCGGCTTCGTGCCGCCCAGGTCCGTCCACGCCTCGAACCCGTCCGCGAGAGCGTGGGCCGGACGCAGCCAGGCCTCGAAGACATCCGGAGCCTCGGCGAGGGCGCGCGGGCCGACCAGGGCCACCACGAGGCACGACAGGAGCCAGCCATGACGGAGCACGAATCGAGGCACGTGCCCTGGACACTCGGGCCGCGCCGACGGTTCCGTCAACCCCCTCCTCAGCGCCGGGCCTCCAGCGCGCGCAAGGCCGCCTGGGCCTGGAGCAGCTCCGGGTGGGCATTCGCCGCGGCGGCGTCCTGCGCGGCCAGTCGCAGCTGTCGCGCGGCCTCCTCGCGCTCTCCCAGCCGCAGGTGGGCGCGCCCCAGGGCACAGCGCAAGAGCGACTTCAGCTTCCGGTCTCCCAGCATCCCCGCGAGCTGGAGTCCCCGGACGGCGTCCTCCTTCGCC
The DNA here is from genome assembly GCF_024198255.1 of Myxococcus guangdongensis. Taxonomy (NCBI): domain Bacteria; kingdom Pseudomonadati; phylum Myxococcota; class Myxococcia; order Myxococcales; family Myxococcaceae; genus Myxococcus; species Myxococcus guangdongensis. The sequence goes on along the minus strand of NZ_JAJVKW010000009.1, from coordinate 119,886 downwards.
AGCTCCGGCGCGTCCGCCTGGCTGTGCAAGAGCGCGAGGCCATGGTGCGTGTACGCCATGCCGCCCCGGTCCCCCGTGCGAGCCTTCGAGTCCAGTGCGAGCTGGAAGTAGTGCACCGCGCGCTCACGGTCCCCCGAGCGCGCGTAGGCATCCCCCAGGTTGAACAGCGCCGTGGAGTGCTCCCACGTGTCCCCCGAGCGGTCCGTCCAGCGCAGCACCGCCGCGTACTCCACCGTGGCCTGCTCCGGACGCCCCTGCCGCATCAGCAGCATCCCCATGGCGCGGTGCAGGGACGCCTCCGCGCTCGCCCGGCCCACGCCCTCCTGGCCCGGCACCTGGAGCAGCCGGGCGCGCGCGCTCCCCAGCCGCGCCTCCGCCTCGGTGAAGCGGCCCAACCAGCACAGCGCGAGCGCGGACAGCGCGTCCAACGAAGCGCCGGCGACGAGCGCCGCCTCGGACGCCTCCTCCACGACGCCCAGCTCGCCCAGCGCCACCACCTCCTCGTGGCGCTCCAGCGACAACACCACCGAGACCAGCTTGCTCAAGCACTGGAGCCGCTCGGCCGTCCCCCCATTTCCCCCCACCTCGTCGAGGGACAGGGCGATGCGCCACGCGGACTCCGCCTCCACGCGCTCCCCGGCCAGCCGGTGGGCATCCCCCATCCGCTCCCACAACACCCGTCCCCACTGGCGCGCGGACTCCAACGACAACCGCGAGGACACCTCCAGCGCGAAGCGGTACACCTCCAGCGCGGCGGCAGGCTCCAGCGCGGCCAGGTTCCACCCGGCGACCTCCAGCAGGTGCGGCAGCGCGCGCTCCGGCCGCTTCGCCGCCAGCCAGTGACGCGCCACCTCCGCGCACGTGCGCCGACGCGTCTCCTCGGAGAGGGCCTCGTAGGCTTCCGCCACGCGCGCGTGGAGCGCCACCCGCTCCGCTTCCGTGAACGTCGCCTCCAGCCCTGGCGCCCGCGCCGCGCTCGCGTAGCGCCCTCCCGCGACGGGCGTGAGCCACCCCCCCGACTCCAGCCCCGAGAGCGACGCGAAGCCCCCCACGAGCGCGCCCAGCACCGCCCGGGGGAAGCAGGGTCCCAACACCGCGCTCACCCGCAGCGCCTCGCGCCGCGCGTCCGACAACGCCAGGAACCGGTCGGACACCACCTGGTCCGCCGTCGCGGGCAGCGGCTCCAACGGGGACTCCTCGTGGAGCGCGAGCGCCTGCAACAACTGGCGCGGATGTCCGGCCCCCACGCGCAGCAGGGCTTCCCGGGGCAGGCCCGGAGCCAGGCGCGTGGCGACCAGCGCCGCGGCCTCGCGCGCGCTCAGCGGTCCCACCTCCAGCACCTCCGCCGGGGCTGGCACGGACGCCTCCGTGCGCTCCAGCACGAGCACCAGCACCGGCGCATGCGCCAACCGCGTCACCAGCACCTCGAGCATCGCCCGGCTGAGACCATCCGCGTGCTGCCAGTCCTCCAGGACGAGGACGCGCGGGGTCCGATGCGGCAGCAGCGCATGGCAGAGCGCGTCGAGCAACGCGATGCTCTCGGCGGCGAGGCTCGCGGGCACGCCCCGCCACTCCCGCCCCTCCAGCCACCGCGCCACCCGCTCCGCCTCGGCGCTCGACATGCGCCCCACCCCCGCCACCGGCCGCAGTGAGCGCGTGGCGTCCAGCAGGTCCAGCAGCGGCCCCGCCGGAGTCCCCGGAAGGGCCCGCCCACTGCCCTCCCAGACGTCGAAGCGGTGCGTGGAAAGCGACTCCACCAGCGCGTCCTTCAGCCTGGACTTGCCGATGCCCTCTTCTCCCACCAACCAGACGGCCCGTCCCAGCCCTCGTCGAGCCTCCTCGGCGCACCACTTCAGTCGCTCCAGGTGCGCCACCCGCCCCACCAGCGGCGGCCGACAGGAGCCGAGCCCCCAGCGGCGCACCCCACCCGCCAGGGGCGCGAGCAGGAGCGCACGCGGGCACGTGGAGAGACCCGGGGAAAGTCGTGTCCCACAGGCCAGGCACACGCCCGACGACGCGGTCATGAGCACCTCCAGAGCCCGAACCTCTAACGCCACCCGCCCTTCAGGCGCCTCGCGCCCGGGGGCTGTGCGTCTGTATTGAATTCGCCTGTGGACCTGCCCTCCAGGCCACCGCACGCACGCACGCCCCCGCTGGATGTATGCGCATCCCCTCACGGCCCGCGCTGGCTCGCCACCAATGCCAGACATTTCCAACACCATCGCCCAGACCCACACCCCGAGTATGCGCGCTGCGTTTCCTGCCCAGCAGGCAGGCTCGACGAGAACTGTTGAATACGAAATAAAATGAGGCGATGGTTGTCCTCCGCTGCAACGCGGCGAACCCCCGCCGTGACCTTGGAGAAGCCCCGCAACTGAAATCAATCGCCGGCCCGTCGTGAGACGTCGCCGGACACACTCCCCGTCTGTCTGTTTTTGAATCCCCCAGAGGTATCCACATGAAGCAGTCTCTTCTGCTGGCCGGAGCGTTGCTCGGCCTTGGCGCCACCGCGTGCGGTCCCCAGGACTACAATGAGCTGGGTGAGGCCCCCTCGGGCGAGGAGGCCACCGCGTTCGCGACGTCCGTCTCCGCCGCCGCGCTGACCGCCTCCAACTGCACGCAGCTCACCGCCACCTCCGTCATCGCCAAGGGCAACGACGGCAACGTGCCGGCCAACACGATGGATGACCGGCTCGACACGCGCTGGAGCATGCTCGGCAAGGGCGCGTGGATCGACTACGACCTGGGCTCCGTCAAGTCGGTCTCCGGCGTCACCGTGGCCTGGCACGAGGGTAACACCCGCGCCAACACCTTCACGGTGTCGGTGTCGCCGGATGGCTACACGTACACGCAGGTCTACAGCGGCACGAGCGCGCTGCAGACGGCCGCGCAGACGTACTCCTTCGGCACCACGTCGGCGCGCCGGGTGCGCATCACCGTCATGGGCAACACCGTGAACGACTGGGCGTCCATCGCGGAGGCCCGCGCCTGCGGCAGCACCGTGACGTCCCCGCCGCCGACGCAGCCGCCCACCACCGGCAACAGCGTGGTGTGGGTGGGTGACTTCGAGACGGGAGACCGCACCCAATGGACGCGCGCGCAGATGGTGAGCGCGGACCGGCTGGCGCTGGTGTCCTCGCCCAAGCGTCAGGGTGGCTACGCGCTCAAGGCCACGGTGCGGAAGGGCGATGACCCCATCAACTCCAGCGGCAACCGCAACGAGCTGGTGCGGATGACGATGGAGCCGTCGGGCTCCGAGTACTACTACCGCTGGAGCACGATGTTCGACTCCACGTTCCCCAACGTGAACACGTGGCAGCTGTTCACCCAGTGGCACCAGGAGAGCGACACGGTGGGCGGCTCGCCGCCGGTGGAGTTCTACGTCTACGGCAATGAAGTGCGCCTGAACATCGGCGGCAACCCGGGCACCATCGTCTGGCGGGCGCCATTGGTGCGCGCCAAGTGGATGGACTTCATCTTCCACGTGCGCTGGTCGGCGGACGCGAAGGTGGGCTTCGTGGAGCTGTACGTGGACGGCAAGCTGGTGCTGCCCAAGCGCTACATCGCGACGCAGTACAAGAACCAGGTGAACTACCTGAAGATCGGCCTGTACCGGAACGACACCATCTCCCCCACCGGCATCGTCTACCACGATGGCTGGGTGATGGCCCGGAAGCTCGAGGACGTGCTGAACCCCACGGCCATCATCAAGGCGCGGTAGTCCGGGGACGGCTGTAAGGCACCCCACACCGTTTCAAGCTCCGGGCCCCGGTCGCGTCCCCACGCGGCCCGGGCCCGGAGTAGTTTCGGGGCATGCCCAACAGCCTGCGGGTCGTCCATGTCCATGTCCACGTGAAGCCCGAGCACGTGGAAGCCTTCCGGGAAGCCACCCTGGCCAACGCGCGTGAGAGCGTGAAGGAGCCCGGGGTGGCGCGCTTCGATGTCATCCAGGACAGCGAGGACGCCACGCGCTTCGTGCTCGTGGAGGTGTACCGGAGCGCGGAGGCGCCCGCCGCGCACAAGGACACCGCGCACTACCTGCGCTGGCGCGACGCGGTGGCGCCGATGATGGCGGAGCCGCGCACCAGTCGGAAGTACGTGAACCTGTTCCCCGAGGACGCCGGGTGGTGACGGCGGGGCCCACGGTCTTCGAGTTCGCCACCGCCACGCGGATCCTCTTCGGGCCGGGCAGGTTGTCGGAGGCGCCCGCGCTGGTGCGTGGACTGGGCGCGGAGCGCGTGTTGCTCGTCACGGGGAGCAACCCCGAGCGTGCGCGCGGGCTTCAGACGGCGCTGGAGGCCCAGGGGCTGGTGGTGAGCACGTTCTCGGTGGAGGGCGAGCCCACGGTGGAGCTGGTGCGGCGTGGGCTGTCGGTGCTCGCGGAGGGGCGCTGTGACGCGGTGGTGGCGCTGGGAGGCGGCAGCGCGCTCGACGCGGGCAAGGCGCTCGCGGCGCTGGCGACGCAAGGGGGAGACCCGCTCGACTACCTGGAGGTCATCGGTCGGGGACAGCCGCTCACCCGGGCGTCCCTCCCCTTCGTGGCGATTCCCACCACCGCGGGCACGGGGTCGGAGGTCACTCGCAACGCGGTGTTGGGGTCCAAGGAGGCGCAGGTGAAGGCCAGCCTGCGAGGACCGCAGCTGCTGCCGCGCGTGGCGCTGGTGGACCCGGACCTGCTCATCGGCGCGCCGCCGTCGGTGCTCGCGTCCAGCGGCATGGATGCGCTCTCGCAGCTCATCGAGCCGTTTCTCTCCGCGCGCGCCAATCCGCTCACGGATGCGCTGGCCCGCGAGGGATTGCGCCGGTCCGCGCGCTCGCTGCGCCGGGCCGTGCTCTCGTCGGCGCCGGATGCGGAGATTCGCGAGGACCTGGCGCTGGCCAGCCTCTTCGGCGGGCTGTGTCTGGCCAATTCGGGGTTGGGGGCGGTGCATGGCTTCGCGGCGCCGCTTGGAGGCATGTTCGATGCGCCGCATGGGGCGGTCTGCGCGGCCCTGCTGTCCGCGGTGCTCGAGACCAACCTGCGTGCGTTGCGGGAGCGAGCCCCGGAGCACCCGGCGTTGCCGCGCTACCGGGAGCTGGCGACGCTGCTCACGGGCCGCGAGGGCGCGAGCGCCGAGGATGCCCTCGAATGGGTGGAGTCGCTGCGAGAAGCGCTGCGCATCCCTGGCCTTGCTCGTTATGGATTGACGCTGGAGCGCGTGCCGGAGTTGGTGATGAAGGCGAGAGCCGCGAGCAGCATGAAGGCCAACCCGCTGCCCCTCACCGACGCGGAACTCACGCAGATCGCCACCCGTGCGCTGTAGCCCTCGTCCTTCACGAGGAACGCCATGGAAGACATCGAGACACCGGATGGAGCGATGAGTCCATGAGTGGACCCTGATGATGGACGCGCAAGTACACGCGAGGCTCCATCGCGAGGCGGAGCGCGGGCCGTGGAATACCGAGTGGAAGGAATGGCGGACGCGCACCCAAGGACGCGCGACGAAGGCCGAACACTTCGAGCAGGCCAGCCGGATGATTCAGCGCTACAAGCTCTTCGGACTGCCCATGACCTACTGGCAGAGCTGGAGCCTGCCTCCATCCCCTCCCTCTCCATGACCTACTACGAGGTACAGAGCAGCCCGGCGCCCCATTGGAGCGGCGCCCTCAGAGCCAACAGGCGCTGGTCGCTCCCCGGCATCGAGGACTGCCCGGGATGCCACGCGACATGGAGCGGCGTGCTCGAGTATCCAGCCGTAGACCTCTCGGAACTCCCCGAGGCCCACGAGTTGGAGGAGGCCCGCCCCGAGCACTGGCCCGAATACTCGCGCCTCCTCGAGCTGGTGCGCCCGTACAGCCCACCTGGCGCGCACCTCGAGCCGGGAACCGGATTCGGGCCACTCGTGGGCTCCGCGCGGGGAAAGTGGGGCCCGGTCACGCTCGTGGACATCGCCTCTCTGCTTGTCCGAGAGGATGCCCTCCGCACCCTGTCCGGACTCAACCTCACCTACGTCTGGCCACAGCTCCGAAGTTCCCCGTCTCCGCGCATCGCGGAGGTTCATCTCGCCCCCCTCGGTCGGCTCGCGCCCGAATGCACACAGTCGGGCCGGGAAACACCTTGTGCGGTGTGTGGACGGAACGGAGGCTTGCTCCCCCAACACTACTGGCTCGACGCAGCCTCAATCCCAGCCGATACGGATGCCTTCCGGCTCATGGATGCGGCAACCTTGGTCATCGTGAGCGGGCGGATGGCAGACCGCATCAACGACCTGGGGGATAGCGACGTCACGCTGACTCCCATCGGAACATCCAGACCTCCGAACTTCCAGACTCCCAAATCTCTGAACCCCAATGGAGTAGGCATCGTCATCCGGCGCGCCCCTTCAGACGTATAGCCTTCAGCCCCGCGAGGAACCTCATGGAAGACATCGACCTGGACACACCTGATGGAACGATGGACGCGAAGCTGTTCCAGCCCGCGGGACGCGGCCCCTGGCCCGCCGTGCTGCTGCTCACGGACGCGATGGGCATCCGCCCCGCCTTCGAGCACATGGCCCAGCGGCTCGCGGACGCGGGCTACGTCGTGCTGCTGCCCAATGTCTTCTATCGCGAGGGGCGCGCCTCCTCCCTGGACCTGAACGGCTCCTTCGCGGACGAGGCCTTTCGCAAGCGAATCTACGCGCTCATCGCCACGCTGACGCCAGAGCGGCAGCGCATCGATGGCGGGGCGGAGCTGGACTTCCTCGCGCAGCTTCCCCAGGTGCGCAGCCCCAAGGTCGGCGTGGCCGGGTATTGCATGAGTGGAGGCATCGCCGTGCGACTGGCGGCGGACTTCCCAGACACCATCGCGGCGGCGGTATCCAACCACGGAGGCAGGCTCGCGACGGACGCGCCGGACAGTCCCCACCTGCGCGTGGGCGATGTGAAGGGCGAGCTCGTCTTCGGCCACGCGGACCAGGACGCCTCCATGCCGGCGGACGCCATCCAGCGACTGGAAGCCGCGCTGAAGGCCGCCGGAGTGCGACACCAGTCACGACTCCACGTGGGAGCACGCCACGGTTACGCGGTGGAGGACTCGGCCGCCTATCAGCCCGAAGCCTCCGAGGAGCACTGGCGCGAGCTGCTCGACGTCCTGGGACGCACGCTGGCGAAGTGAGTCGAACCCGAGGCGCTCTTGCCAGGAAATCGCGGGAGCGCTATTCGTACATCCATGGTTCGCGTCGTGATCGCTCGTCGATTTAGCCGCCCCCCGGCCCCCTTCGGGTGTCGGGAGGCCGTGCTGCCCTGAGCGTGCACGCACCTCTCGTTGGCGAAACGCCGTCTGGCGCGACGCCCACCCGGAGCCGCCGGGGGGGCATCCGAGGCCGGTGACGCCTGGCGGACTCCTCGCTCGGCGTGCCGGAGACCGCTGCGTTTCCCGTTCGCTTTCGAGAGGTCTTCCCCATGTCGTCCCTTCCCATCATCGTCCTCAGCGCCGAGGAGCTTCGGCGCGCCCTGTCCGTCCGTGATTTGACCGACCCCGCCACGGGCCCCCACGCCCTCCAGCTCCTGGTCGCCTCCGCGCTCGAAGCCCTGCGCGGCGCCTGGCACTGCGAGGTGCTGACGCATCGCCAGAGCCCCGTCGTCTCCATCGCCGACAACTACGACCGCCTCCACTACCCACCCGGAGGCGTCGCCCGCGACGCGCGTTACACCCGCTACGTCTGCGACACCGCCCTCCTGCGCTCGCAGACCTCCGCCATGATTCCCGGCGTGCTGCGCCGCCTCGCCGCCTCCCCTCCCGAGGACGTACTCGTCGCCTGTCCCGGCCTCGTCTACCGACGCGACTGCATCGACCGGCTCCACACCGGAGAGCCCCACCAGATGGACCTGTGGCGCATCCGTCGCGGCCCGCCCCTCACCTCCCAGGACCTGCGCCAGATGATTGCCACCGTGGTGCAGGCACTCCTCCCCGGACGCGAGCTGAAGCTCACCGACGCCGTGCACCCGTACACGACGGACGGCCTGCAGGTCGACGTCCGCGACGGTGACGACTGGGTGGAGATCGGCGAGTGCGGCCTCGCGCTCCCCGCCCTCCTCGCCGAGAGCGGCCTGGAGGCAGGCCCCGTCACCGGACTCGCCATGGGACTGGGACTCGACCGCATCCTCATGCTGCGCAAGGGCCTGGATGACATCCGGCTCCTGCGCTCCACCGACGCACGCATCGCCACACAGCTGTTGGACCTGACGCCCTATCAGCCCGTGTCCTCCATGCCCGCGGTGCGCCGGGACATGTCGCTGGTGCTCGACGCGCAACGCACGGCGGAGGAGCTGGGCGACGCCGTCCGAGCCACGCTCGGCGCGCGAGCGGAGCTGGTGGAGAGCGTCGAGGTGGTGAGCCAGACGCCCTACACCGAGCTCCACCCCAACGCGGTGAAGCGCCTGGCCCTCCGACCGGACCAGAAGAACGTCCTGCTGCGCGTGGTGCTGCGCTCCCTGGAGCGCACCCTCACCCATGACGAGTGCAACGAGCTGCGCGACGACATCTACGCCACGCTGCACCAGGGGACCACGTGGGAGTGGGCCGCGCGCCCACGCCCCAGAGCGCCTCAGACCTTGTAGAGCAGGTCCATGTACTTCTTGAGCAAGTCGCTCACGAGGCCACGGAAGGGGACGGCGGCGGCCATGCCGTAGACGGGTGCCATCGTCCCCTTCTCGCCGGGGTTCGCCTTCACGTGCTCCACGGCGGCGCGCAAATCCGACAGGAAGCGCTCCGCCACGCCCGGCTGCGCGTGCCGCAACGTCACACACAGGTGCACCGCCGCGGGCTTGTGCAGCCCGTTGAGGCTCCACCCCTGCTCCCCCAGCCGCTCCATCACCTTGAAGATGTCCACCGACTCGGAGCCGAACGCGATGACGAACAGCGGGTCTCCCAGCACGTGCAGCTCGGGGATGGCGCGGATGCCCTGCTTGATCGTATCCGCCGTCTCGAGGATGCGGCGCGTGGCCTCCAGATAGCCCTGCTCCCCCATGCTGACCAGCGACGCCCAGGCCACCGCGATGAGCGCGCCGGGACGACTGCCGGAGAACGTGGGCGAGAAGTAGATGCCGCCGGGCCACTCGGTGGCGGTGAAGTACTGGTGCGAGCGCAGCTCGGTGCCCCGGTACAACACCACCGACGACCCCTTCGCCGCGTATCCGAACTTGTGCGTGTCCGCGGACATCGACGTCACGCCCGGCAGCCGGAAGTCGAACGGCGGCACCTCGCGCCCCAGCTTCCTCGCGAAGGGCAGGACGAAGCCGCCCAGGCACGCGTCGGTGTGGAAGCCGATGCGCTTCTTGCGCGCCAGCTCGGACAGCTCGGCAATCGGGTCGATGACGCCGTGGGGAAAGCCCGGCGCGGAGCCGATGAGCACGATGGTGTTGCGCGTGATCGCCTTCTTCGTCGCGGCCACGTCCGCGCGGTAGTCCGCCCCCACCGGCACGCGCACCATCTTCACGCCGAAGTAGTGCGCCGCCTTGTCGAAGGCCGGGTGCGCGCTGGAGGGCGCCACCATCTCCGGCTTCGAGATGCCCTTCGTCTCCCGCGCCCAGTCCCGATACGTCTTGACCGCGAGCATGATGCTCTCGGTGCCACCCGAGGACATGGAGCCGCAGACATGCTCGGAGGCCGGACGCCCCGCGTTGGCCGCGTCCGCCCCCAGCATCGTCGCGGCCATGGCGACGACCTCGGCCTCGAACTTGGTGGCGCTCGGCCACAGGTCCGCGTGCAGCGGGTTGCTCTGCGAATGCAGCGCGTAGACCCGGTTGAGGAAGTCGATGTGCTCCGAGTCGCCGTTGTACACGGCGCCGGACACCTTGCCGTCGCGCCAGCGCTCCTCCTCCTGCGACTCCAGCGCCTGCAGCTCGCGCAGCACCTCCTCGCGCGCGCGCCCCGTCACCGGCAACCGGTCGAACGCGGGCATCTTGCCCCGGTACGGCTTGAGCCCTCCCTCCAGCTCCGACAGGAGCGTGTCCGTCTCCTTGGAGAGCAGGTCGCGAACCAGCGGCACCGCCTTCAGGTAGCGCTCGGCCGCCGACAGCAGGCGGGGCGGGACGTGGTTCAGCAGGTTCAACGACTTGGGGTCGGGCAATGCCATGCGCGGCTCCTGGGCCTTCAGGCGCTTCGCGCGCGGTTGAGCCGCGCGAAGATGGCCTTGTTGCTCTTGTAGATGTTGACGAATTCGCGGAACAGCTCGTCGTACAGCGCGCGGTTCGCGGGGTCCGGCTCGAAGGTCCGAGCGACGGGGACGAGCGAGGGGAGCTCCTCCACCGTCAGCTCCCCCAACGCCACGGCCGCCTGGAACGCCGCCCCGCGCGCGTTGGCCAATACCGGCTCGTCCACCTGCTGGATGGAGCGGCCCAACACGTCCGCGTGAATCTGACACCAGAGCGCGGAGCGCGCCCCTCCGCCGATGATGCGCAGCGACTCCAGCTTGCGCCCGACGAACTGCTCCACGTAGGTGAACAGCCAGCGCGAGTTGAAGGCCACGCCCTCCATCACCGCGCGCACCAGGTGCGCCCGCGTCGTCTTCAGCGACTGGTTGAAGAACCCGCCGCGCAGCGACTTGTCGTCCACCGGGCTGCGCTCCCCGTTGAGCCAGGGCAGGAAGATGAGCCTGTCGCTCCCGGCGGGGACCTGGCTCGCCTCGCGCTCCATCAACCGGTACACCTCCGCGGAGTCCTCCTCCTGTCCCTCGGGCCGACCCGACTGGCCGTACAGGATGTTGTCCTTGAGGAAGGTGAGGCAGATGCCCGCGGACTCCTGCTCGTTGGCGAGCAGGTAGCGCCCCGGCAGCGCGGACGGCACGGACGCCATCTGGTGGAACAGGTCCGACTTCTTGTACGGCACGTGGCAGCACAACCAGGACGACGTGCCCACGCACAGGTGCGCCTCGAAGTCGCGCACCGCGCCCGAGCCCACCGCCGCGGCGAGGATGTCCGGCGCGCCCGACACCACGCGCACATCCTCGCTCAACCCCAGCTCGCTCGCGGCCCGAGCGCTCAGCGGCCCCAGCACGCTCGCGGCGGGCACCAGGTCCGGCAGCTTCTCGCGGTGCAGCCCCGACATGCGCAAGAGCCCCGCGTCGTAGTCGACGCGGCCCAGCGCCCGGTTGTCCGTCACCCAGTGCAAGGTGATGGAGTCGTACGACGCCGCGAAGCGCCCGCTCAGCTTCAGGTTGAGCCAGTCCTTGGGCTCCAGGAACTTGTACGTCGCGCGGTAGACGTCCGGGTGCTCCGCCTGGAGGTAGAGGATGTGGCCCACCGGGTCCTTCCCGGAGAGGCTCGGCACGCCGCCCGTCAGGCGGATCCACTGGAAGAGCCGCGTGACGCCATAGCCCTCGATGGGCACCAGCCCCCCCGCCACCCGCTTCACGTGCGGCGCCCCGCGCGAGTCCATCCAGATGAGCGCCGGCCGCAGCGGCGTGCCCTGCGCATCCACCGCCACCGTGCCGGACCACTGCGAGCTGCAGTTGACGCCGATGATGTCGCGCGCCGACACCGCCCCCGATTCGAGCAGCCTGCGCGTGCCCCGGACGATGGCGCTCCACCACGCCTCCGGGTCCTGCTCCGCGCCGCCGTCCGGCAACAAATCCAACGCCAGCGGCTCCACCTCGCCCCCGAGGATGCGCCCGCGCAGCGTGACGACCGCCAGCTTCACGGCGGAGGTGCCCAGGTCGATGGCCAGGATGGACTTGTCACCTGCGTGGGACACTCGGCCCTCCGAGCCGGAATGGGGGAGCCGCCCGAGCACGACGGCGGGCCGGACTCTAGGAAGCGCGTCGTGCCGCTTGCCATCCACAAGTCGAGGCAAGGGCGCTTTTCTGAACGACGGGCCCCGCCCCCGGACCTGGTGCTAGCGTGCCCACCTTCCCTGGGGGTGGCATGCGCCGGTTCGTCGTCAGCGCGCGGGAGCTGTGGCAGCGACACCCGATGGCCCTGGGTGTCGCGGTGACGTTCTCACTCAGCCTGCTCTTGCGCTGGCTGTATCTGCAGTCCGCGCCGGACCGAGCCTGGCCCTTCTCCATCTTCTTCTACGGCGACTCGCGCTTCTTCCACACGTACGCGCTCGAGCACGCCCGGGGCCTCGCGAGCTCCGCCACCCTGCCCTACCACCCGCCCCTGTTCCCGTGGCTGCTGGGCCTGCTCTACCGCGTGCTGGGCGAGCCCCAGGGCAACGCCTATCCGTACAAGCTGTGCCTGGCCGCGCTCAGCGCTGGCACCGTGGCGCTGTCGTGGACGTGGTGGCGGGGCCTGTTGGGCACCGCGTGGAGCTTCGTCGGCGCGGGCCTGTTCGCCGCGAGCTTCGGCTGGCTGGTGCTGTCCACCACGTACAGCAACGAAGTGCTCTACGCCTTCTTCCTCACCGCCACGCTCGCGCTCGTGCTGCGCCACCGCGCGGGGCCCACGCCCGTCGGCGCCGTGCTGCTGGGGCTCGCCATGGGCCTGGGCTCACTCACCCGCGCCGAGCACCTGTACCTGTGGCCCTTCTTCCTCGCGTGGGCCTGGCTGTACCGGGGCTCCACGCCGCTGAAGTCACTGGCCACGCGCTGGGGCGCCGCGGTGCTCGTGTCCGCGCTGGTGCTCGCCCCCTGGGCCCTGCGCAACGCGCGCGTGCTCCAGGACCTCAACGCGAGCACGCCCTCGCTGGAGCCCCTGCCCGTCCTGGCGCCCGTCACCGTGTACGGCCCCATCAACTTCGCCATGGCGAACCATGCGGGCGCCACCGGCGGCTTCACCCCGGACTCCGTCAACCAGCTGGGCCAGGACGGCCACCTGGACGTGGCCAACACCGCCCAGCGCCACCTGCTCCTGCACGGCTACGCGGTGGGCCTGTCGTGGATGCGCGAGCACCCCGCCGACGCCGCGCGGCTGTGGAGCGCCAAGCTGGGCCGCTGGCTGGATGGACTGAGCCTGGGCCTGGGCGCGTCCAACCTGCCCTCGGGCCTGAGCGGCTCGCGCGCTCCCGTGGACCTCTTCGTCCCCGAGGGTGGCGGGCTCAAGTGGCTGCTCGTCGCGCTGCTGCTCGCGGGCGTCCTGCTGTCCGTGACGCCCCGCTGGCGTGACTTCAGCCTGCTGTCGCTCGTCGTCCTGCACCGGGCGCTCATCACCGCCGCCTTCTTCGGCTACACGCGCGGCCTGCTCACCATCTTCCCCGCGCTGATTCCATTGCTCCTCCTGCCCCTCGTCGCGCTCACCGCGCGAAGGCCCGCGCTCGCCCTGCGCGTGCCCGCAGCCGCAGGAATCCTGCTGCTCTTGTTGTGGGTGGAGGCCGGGGCGCTCGCGCTCGGCGCACCGCGCGGCTTCATGGCCAGCGGCAGCACGGACCGCACCAGCGGCAAGCTCATCCAGGACGACTGGGTGCGCATCTGGCCGAAGTAAGCCAGAACAACCTGTCAATAAAATTTGAGTGAAGTGGCACAAATACGTCCCCAGCGCCATAGGGGTATTCACTTAGGGTGCGCCAAAATATTGGGCAGTGAACACTTCTACCCCGCGTTTTTCATAGAGAACCTGTTTGGAACGAATCTCTGGGAATAAGCCATATTCAATTTTCTGCGGGGCATCAGTAAGGCGTCTGCGGGCTCCGCTCCGGAGCCTTCGGGGTCCGCCCCTCGGGACCCCCATAGAGGAGAACCGCATGCGCCACACCCAGGTGTCAGCAGCATGTCTTGCCTTGCTCCTGTCAGGGACGAGCTGGGCGGTCCAGCCCCCCCAGGCAGGACCGAGCGCCGTCGCAGACAAGGCCTTCTTCAAGCCGGAGTTCTACCTTCCCATCCAGAACATGCCGCTGCAGCAGGCCCAGCAGACGCTGGACAAGGCGGCGGTGGGCGGCTGGGACGACTTCTTCAAGCGCAACGGGAAGGACTTCCGCGTCCACATCGACCCTCGCACCGGAACGCCGTCGGGCGTCGAGGGTGTCTACCCCATCATCCCCGGCAAGGGCGTGCGCAACCGCGTCACGCTCGACAGCGTGCGCGAGGCCATCGGCCGCTCCGTGGCGGAGGTGGACGAGTCCGTCGTCGGGGACCTGGTGTTCAAGTACATCGCGGACAACCAGGCCGCCTTCAACCTCGACGTGATGCAGATGAGCGCGCCGCGCGTCACGAAGATCAACGACAACCTCTGGCAGGTGCACATCGGCCAGGTGGTCAACGGCATCCCGGTGCGCCACGCGCGCATCGCGGCCACCATCAGCCACGGCAACCTCGTGCTCGTCGGCACCGAGGCGTGGGCGACGGTGGGCATCGAGACCCGCCCGGCGCTGTCGGCCGGTGACGCGCTGGTCGCCGGCAACGGCTTCGTGGGCCTGAACACCAGCCCCCAGGGCCTGTGGCAGCAGCCCACGCTGGAGATCGCCCCCGTCGCGCCGGAGGGTGAGTCCTTCGCCGGCGCCGTGGGCACCGGCTACAAGCACCAGCTGGTCTACGCCTACGGGTTCCAGGACCCGGACGGCCACCAGCGCTGGAAGGTCACGGTGGACGCGAACTCGGGCGAGACGCTCGCCATCGAGGACGACAACCACTACTTCGACGCGCAGATCAACGGCGGCATCTACCCGTCCACGAACATCGGCACGTGCGCGGACAACACCGTGTGCGGCACCATCAAGCCCAACTCGCCCATGCCCTGGGCGAACACGGGCCTGGCCTCGCCGAACAACTTCACGGACGGCGCCGGCATCTTCGCCTACAGCTCCGGCACCGTCACCACGTCGCTCGCCGGCCGCTACGTCCGCGTGTCCGACAGCTGCGGCGCCGTCAACGTCAGCTCCACCACGGGCAACATCGCCCTGGGCGGCGTGAACAATGACCACGACTGCACCGTGCCGGCCGGCACGTCCGCGGGCAACACCGCCGCGTCGCGCTCCAGCTTCTACGAGCTCAACAAGCTGGCCGAGCAGGCCCGCGGCTACCTGCCCAACAACACGTGGCTGCAGCAGCAGCTGCTCGCCAACGTGAACATCAACAGCACGTGCAACGCCTTCTGGAACGGCACCTCCGTCAACTTCTACCGCAGCGGCGGCGGCTGCCGGAACACGGGTGAGATTGGCGCCGTGTTCGACCACGAGTGGGGCCACGGCCTGGATGACTTCGACGCCAACGGCTCGCTGTCCAGCTCCAGCGAGGGCTACGCGGACATCGCGGCCATCTACCGCCTGCAGACCTCCTGCGTCGGTTACGGCTTCTTCCACACGTCCAACCCCGGCTGCGGCCAGACGCCGGACGGCTCCGGCTACAACCAGCAGGAGTCGCAGGTCTCCGGCTACAAGTGGTGCGACACGCGCTGCTCCGGCGTGCGTGACTCCGACTGGGGCGCGGCCCTGTACGCCACCCCGTCCGCCCCGACGCTCGTGCCGGCGCCCCCGGCCACGCCGCAGAACTTCGTGTGCCCCATGTGCTCCTCCGGCACGGGCCCCTGCAGCAAGCAGGTGCACTGCGCCGCCTCGCCCGCGCGGCAGGCCGCCTGGGACCTGGTCGCTCGTGATTTGACGGCCGCGCCGTTCAACTACGACTCCAACACGGCGTTCATCGTCGGCAACAAGCTGTTCTACCAGGGCTCCGGCAACATCGGCGCCTGGCACGCCTGCAACTGCTCGGGCGGCACGTCCGACGGCTGCGGCTCCACCAACGGCTACATGCAGTGGCTGGCGGCGGACGACGACAACGGCAACCTGAACGACGGCACGCCGCACATGACGGCCATCTACAGCGCGTTCAACCGTCACAACATCGCGTGCAACACCATCACCCCGGTGAACTCCGGCTGCTCGTCCGGCCCCACCGCGGCGCCCACGCACACCGCGACGCCGGGTGATGGCCAGGTGGCCCTCAACTGGACGGCCTCCGCGGGCGCGACGGAGTACTGGGTGATGAAGACCGAGGGCATGGGCTGTGACTTCGGCAAGGCGAAGGTCGCCACCGTCGCCGGCACCACCTACACGGACACCGAGGTCGCCAACGGCCGCGAGTACTGCTACTCCATCGTCCCCGCGTCCTCCAACGCCTGCTACGGCGCGGCGAGCGCCTGCTCGTGTGCCACGCCGGTCTGCGCGGCGCCGGGCGTCGCCACCCTGTCCACGCCGTCCAACGGCGCCACCGGCGCGGAGCTGGCCACGGTGCTGGACTGGAACGACGTGACGGGCTCGTCCACGTACGAGGTGCAGGTCTCCACCAGCGCCGCGTTCACCACGCTGGTGGCGTCCGCCAACTCGCTGGTGGGCAGCACCTGGACGGTGACGCCGTCGCTCAACGTGAACACCACCTACTACTGGCGCGTGCGCGCGAACAACTCGTGCGGCGGCGTGGGCACCTGGTCCACGGCGTCCAGCTTCACCACCCGCGGCTGCGTGGCGCTCTCCGCGCCCACGCTCGCGACCCCGGCGGATGGCGCCACGGGCGTGGCCACGGCCACGGCGCTGGACTGGGCCGACGTGCCGAGCGCGGCGACCTACGAGGTCCAGGTCTCCACGGACGCGGGCTTCGGCACCCTCGCCGCCTCCGCCACCGGACTGACCACCAGCAACTGGACGGTGTCCCCGAACCTGAACAGCGCCACGACGTACTACTGGCGGGCCCGCGCGGCGGACGTCTGCGGCACGAGCGCGTTCAGCACCGCGCGCAGCTTCACCACGTCCACGGTCTGCACGCCGACGGTCGCCACGTTCGACACCGTCCGTCAGGCCCCCACGTGCGGCGCGGTGTGCGGCTGCGACACCGGCCCCACGCTGGTCAACGGCCGCGGCACGCTGTCCTCCGGCACCGAGCCGAACCAGCCGAACACCATCAATGACTCGTGCGCGGACGGCGCCTCGGGCACCTACCACAGCGACGAGAGCATCGACCGCGTCGTCATCAAGACGGTCGACCAGGGTCCCTTCGCCGCGGGCAAGCAGGTGACGGTGGAGGTCACGGTGTGGTGCTACAGCACTGGTTCCTCCGACTTCTTCGACCTGTACTACACGACCAACGCCACCACCCCGACGTGGACGGCCCTGGTCACCAACGTGGTCTGCCCGGCGGGCGGGGTGCAGAAGCTCACGCACACGTTCAACCTGGCCAACACGGCGGGCACGCACGCCATCCGTCCGCAGTTCCGCTTCACCGGCACGGCGAGCTCGTGCGCCAGCGGCATCTACAACGATCGCGACGACATGGTCTTCACCGTCGGCGCGGCCGTGGCCTCCGCCGACTCGGGCAAGTCCACCACGTCGCAGGGCCGCGCGGCGCCCGCCGGCCGCTGACCGACGCCTCCCGTCCCCTCCGGCGCGGCCAAGGCCGGAGGGACGCGGGTGAGCAACAGTCGGGTTGAATGACGAGGGCTTCCGGGCGGTCCGCCGGAGGCCCTCCGTCGTTTTCAGTGGCGCTCGCCGTGCTCGTGCTCCGTCGAGGGAGGCTCACCGCCCTCCATCGGCCCCGCGAGCAGGAGCCCCTCCTCCACCGCGCCCTTGCCCACCTGACGGCGCGAGTGCTCGCGGCGGTGGGCGCGCTTGAAGCGCAGCTGCCGCTCGCGGAGGACCTCCTGGAGCAGCACCTGCGCGGCGGCGGCCAGCGGCACGGCGATGACCGCGCCGAGCAGCCCCGCCAGGGCGCCACCGCACAACACCACCAGCGAGATGAGCAGCGGGTTCATCCGGATGGCGCGCCGCTGCACCATGGGGCCCAGCACGTTGGACTCAATCTGGTTGTAGACGACGAAGATGACCAGCGCGATGACGGCCGAGCGGAACCCCACGGTGGCCAGCGTGGTGAGGCTCACCAGCACGCCGCTGATGATGCTGCCGATGTAGGGGATGACGCCCAACACCATCACCGCCAGCCCCAACGGCAGGAAGTACGGCACGCCCTGGGCGAGCGCGACGATGGCCGCCACCACGCCGCCGATGGTCATCACGAGCAGGGTGCCGGCGATGTAGTTGCTCACCGCCTCGCGCATGCGGCTCACCAGCTGGCGTACGTGGTGCTGCCGCCGGGGCGCCACCCACTGGAGGATGCTCTCGTACAGTTCGTTGCCGAACAGGAGGCCGAACACGGTGAGCGCCACCACCGTGATTCCGCCGGCGAGCAACCCCAGGGAGGAGGACAACACGCCCACGGCGCGACCCGCCAGGTCCAGGGGCTCGAAGCGCAGCAGCTCCTCCGGCTTCAGCTCGAAGCCGTAGCGTGTTCCGAGTTCCTGGAGCCACTTCGACTGGGAGAGCTTCTCCAAGAGCCCCGGCGCGGATTGGACCAGGGCCTCCAGCTGCTGCACCAGTGCGGGCACCAGCGTCCCCACCATCACGCCCATCAACCCGAGCAGCAGCAGCGCCACCGCCGCCACGCCCAGGCCCCGACGCACGCCCCAGCGCTCCAGCCTGCGCACGAGCGGGTCCAGCGCGAGCGACAGCAGCAGCACGACGGCCAGCAGCGTCAGGAGCGGATACAGGCTGCGCAGCACCAGCCAGCAGACCGCGAGCAACAGCACCTGCAGCCCCACGGCCCACACCGTGCGGGCGGGCACGTAGACAGGGAGCTGGCGTCCTGAGTCCTTCATGCGCGACAAGGTAGGGAGTGCCGCGCCGCCAGTCAGTCCCCCACGCACACGAGCGCGGGACGCTCGCGCCCACGAGCGCTCGAGCCCCCTGGAATCGACGCCTGCTGTCTCGTGGAGCAGGCGAACGGCCGAGCCCTCGCGCGTGCGCTGACTCCACGGGGTGGTTGGCGGCGCTCCGGAACGGACCCGTGCCGTGAGGGTGTTCGCGCCCCACCCTTCAGTCCGACAGCGACGGGACACAACCGGACCGCGCCATGTCCGATAATCTTCAAGCAGACCTGGAATCACACCCGGAAGGAGGCGACGCGATGTGGGTCGAAGCCATCGTCATGCCCCGAGAGAAGCCCGCGGAGGTTCGTCCCGCTCCCCGCGGCGCGAGCAGGCGTACGTCGCCGGCCGCGCCCGTGGAGAGCCGCGCGGTCATCCACCAGCGAGCGGGTGAGGAGAGCCGTCAGTTCCGGGACCAGGTGCTCGGCTTCCTGCGGGCGCACCAGTTGATGAGCGCGGTGCGCTGGGTGAGCGAGCCTGGGGTGTTCCCGCTGGTGACGCTGCACTGCACGCGCGGCGTGTTGGAGCAGCTGCGCCGGGAGCCGGGCTTCGAGGCGGGCCAGTCCATGTCGCTGGAGCTGACGACCTGAGGTCCTGTCGCGTCCCGGGAGCGTCCCTAGGTTTCCCCTGAGCAATGACATGCGGGCCACGGGGGCCGGGGCGCTCTGGCGCTCCTCCGCAGGCTCGCAGGGGGGAAACACCATGAGCGAGTTCAGCATCAAGCGATTCTCCGCGCCCGACGAACATCGACCGTTCGCCGGCCACGGGCACGCGGACATCCTGCGCTTCGACGAGGATACGACGGTGGGCAGGGTCGTCTTCGAGCCGGGCTGGAAGTGGTCCGTGGACGTCAAGCCGCTGGCGGGGACCGACTCCTGCCAGGCGGCGCACGCCTGCTACATCATCAGCGGGCGCATGGGCATCCGGATGGATGACGGCACCGAGCTCGAGGCGGGGCCCGGGGACGTGGCCATCATCCCGCCGGGACATGACGGTTGGGTGATTGGCGACGAGCCCTGCGTCGCCGTGGACTTCGAGGGCATGGGCCACTACGCGGAGCGCGGCGCCTCCCAGGGCCGCGCCCGCGTGCAGTCCTCCACCCCGCAGCCGCCGGGCGTTCACTGATTCGACGAGCAGGACGAACGCGGTGGACGCTCGGCTACAGCCGGGGGTCCACCGGTTCGCTCTCCAGCGCGAGCACGCCGAAGACACACTCGTGCACGCGTCGCAGCGGCTCCCGACGAACGAAGCGCTCCAGCGCCTCGAGCCCCAGCGACAGCTCCCGCATCGCCAGCGAGCGCTTCGTGGACACGCCCCGCTGGCGCAGGCGCGACAGGTGCTCGGGCGCGGTGTACTCGGGGCCGTAGATGATGCGCAGGTAGTCGGGCCCCCGGCACTTGATGGCCGGCTGGAGGTAGCCCTTCCGGCCTCGCGCCACATAGGCCCGGGGCTTGACCACCATGCCCTCGCCGCCCCCCGCCGTCAGCGACTCCCACCACCGCGTCGCCTCCTCCATCTCGCCTGCGTCCGCCAGCGACACCACGCGATAGGGCGTGGCCACGAGCCACCCGGCATCCGCGCGGCACACCTTCGCCAGGGACTCCATGTGCCACACGTGGTCCTTGTCCGTGTGCACGGCGCCCTCCGTCGCCAGCAGGTGGAACGGCGCGAGCCGCACATCCTCCAGCGAGCTCACCGGCCAGCAGTAGCGTCGATAGGCCGCGACGTACCGCTCCACGCTGTCCGCCTTGCTCTCGAACCGGCTCACGAGCCCCGACACGTCCAGCCCTCGCGCCGCCGCCTGGGCCACCACCTCCCTCGCCGCGCCCACCGAGGCCAGCGCCGCCGCGCCCACCGCCGCGTACTGCTCGCGCACCAGCTCCCGCGCCTTCAGCGACCACGGCATCAGCTCGCAGTCGAGGCAAGCCCAGTCCGTCTGGTGCTCCACCCAGAACCCGGAGGCGTCGAAGGCCGCGCCCAGCCGCGCCAGGAACGCCGCCTCCAGCGCCTCGTCGTGGAAGAACCGCCGCCCGGTCCGCGTGTAGCACGCGCCCCGCTCGTCGCCCTCCAGCCCGAAGCGCCGCCGGGCCACGTCCGCGTCGCGGCACAGCACGACGACGGCGCGCGAGCCCATGTGCTTCTCCTCACACACCACCTCCAGTACGCCCTCGCGCTGGTAGTAGGCGAACGCCTCCTCGGGGTGCTCCAGGAGCCCGGGCCGCGCGCTCGTCTCCGACGGAGACATCGTGGGCGGCAGGTAGATGAGCCACTTGGGGTGGACCGCGAAGCGGCTCATCACCTCCAGCGCCGCCGCCGCGTTCTCCTCACGGATGGTGATGTTGCGCATCAGCCCCGTGGACACGATGCGCTTGCCCAGCACGTCCGCCACGTCGAGCACGTCGTCGTTCTGCTGCTGCGCCGTCAGCGCGGCCGGTGCGCCTCCGATGCCGGGCGGCCTGCGCGCCTCGCAGTACACGCGCGCCGCCTGCACGGAGCTCAGCTCCCGCTCCGGATAGCGCAGCGCCGTCAGCTTCCCGCCGTAGACGCAGCCCGTGTCCACGCAGAGCGTGTTGTTGAGCCACTCGGCCTCGGGCACGGGCGTGTGGCCGTAGACCACCATCGCCGTGCCTCGATACTCCGAGGCCCAGTCGTGGCGGACGGGCAGCCCGTACTCGTCCGTCTCCCCGGTCGTCTCTCCGTAGAGCGCGAAGTCGCGCACCTTGCCCGAGCCTCGCCCCTGCATGGACTCCTTGAGCCCCGCGTGCGCGACCACCAGCTTCCCGCCGTCCAGGACGTAGTGAGACACCAGCCCGTCGATGAACTTCACCACCTGCGCGCGAAACTCCGGGGGCTCGCGCTCGAGCTGCTCCATCGACTCGGCGAGGCCGTGGGACATCTTGACGTCGCCGCCCCGCAGCTTCCGCATCAGCTTGATCTCGTGATTGCCCGGCACGCACAGCGCCGTGCCCGCCTCCACCATCCCCATCACCAACCGCAGCACCCCGGCGATTCCCGGGCCCCGGTCCACCAGGTCGCCCAGGAACACCACCTTGCGGCCCTCGGGCGGACGCACGTCGAAGCCGGGAGCGCCCTCCATGCGCGGCGTGACGACGTACCCCAGCTTCGTCAGCAGCAGCAGCAGCTCATCCAGGCACCCGTGGATGTCGCCGATGATGTCGAAGGGGCCCGTCTCCTGCTTGCGGTTGTTCCACAGCGGCTGCCGCTCGATGACCAGGTCCTCGAGCTGCTCGGGCTTGAGGATGTGGACATGGCGGAAGCCCTCGCGCTCCAGGCCACGCAGGGACTGGCGCAGTTGCTGGAGCTGGTGGCGCACCACGCGGACTCCGAACTGGCGGTTGGGCCGCGATTCGTTGCGCGCGTGGCAGGTCGCCTCCGGTACGTCCAGGACGATGACCACCGGCAGCACGTGGAACTCGCGCGCCAGCGCCACCAGCGGCTTGCGCGCCTCGGGCTGGGTGTTGGTCGCGTCGATGACCGTCAGCCGGCCGCGCGCCAGGCGCTTCGCCGCGACGTAGCGCAGCACCTCGAACGCGTCGCGTGTCGCGTCCTGGTCGTTCTCGTCATCGGACACCAGGCCCCGGCACGTGTCGGACGAGAGGACCTCCGTCGACAGGAAGTGCTTGCGCGCGAAGGTGGACTTGCCGGCACCCGAGGGGCCGACGAGCAGGACCAGGGACAGCTCGGGAATGGAGAGCTTCATCGTGTGAACACCGCCATCTGGGTCGGCGCGCCGACCTCCACGTCCAGCGTCCCGACGGGGACGAAGCGCACGCCGTAGCCGAAGCGCTCCGCCTGCCGCCGCGCCCAGGACTCGAACTGCGCCCGCGTCCACTCGAAGCGGTGGTCCTTGTGCCGGAAGGCGCCCGGGGCCAGGCCCTCGAAGCGCACGTTGTACTCGGCGTTGGGCGTCGTCAGGACCACGACGCCCGGACGCGCCCACTCGAACAGCACCCGCTCGAACGCGGCCAGCCGGGGCGGCTCCAGGTGCTCGACGACCTCCACCACGGTCGCGGCGTCATGGCCCGCGAGCCGCGCGTCCCGGTACAACAGCGAGCCTTGCAGCAGTTGGATGCGCTGTCGTTGGAAGTCAGGGAGCCGCTCCAGCTTCAAGCGCTCGGCGGCGACCTCCAGCGCCCGCGTGGACACGTCCATGCCGGTGATGCGCGTGAAGCGCCGCTCCTGGAGCAGCGCCCGCAAGAGCTTGCCCTCGCCGCAGCCCACGTCCACCACCGTCGTCGCGCCCTGCTCGACGAGCGCCGTCAGCACGGCCTCCCGCCGCTGCTCATCCAGGCTGACCCGGCGCTCCAGCGTGGCCTCGGCCTCGTCGCGCGCAGTCTCGACCGCCTCGGCCACGTCGGTGTCCTCGCCCTCCTGCAGGCGCGACATCGCCTCGCGCGCGAGGCTGCGCTGGTGGCGCAGGTAGCGCCGCGTGATGACCTCCCGCTCCGGGTGCGACGCGAGCCAGCCCTCGCCGTGGCGCAAGAGCTTGTCGATCTCATCCTCTGTCACCCAGTAGTGCTTGTCGTCGTCCAGCACCGGCACCAGCACGTACAGGTGGCTGAGCAGGTCCGACAGCGGCTTGTCGCCCTGGAGCGTCACCGTGAAGTAGCGGCTGGGTCCCCACTCCGGAACCGTCTCGTCGAGCGCGTGCCGGGTGGCCGTGACGGTGTAGCCGAGCGGCTCGAAGAGGCGCCGCAGGAAGGGCTCGCCCCCACGACACGGCAGCACGGACAGTCGCGCAGTGAGCGGCAGGGCCTGGGTGGCCAGCTCGGGCCGCTCGCGGCTGCGACCGGAGAGCGCCGCGCCGAAGACGCGCGACAGCGCCACGCTCAGGAACGACGAGGCCACGTAGGGCCGGTCATTGACGTACTGCTCGAGCGCGCCACCGTCGCCGGAGGGGCCCTTGCGCTCGCGCACCAGCGCGACCGGGTCCACCTCCAACAGGAGCGCGGCCGTGCAGCGCTGTTCGGTCGCCTCCGGATAGAAGACGTGCGCGGTGCCGAACGTGACATCGAACGACTGGGGCTTGTGCGGGCTCTTGTGCAGCAGGTAGCCCAGGTCCGTCGCGGGGGTATGGGTCGTCGAGAGTGTCAGGAGCATTCAGTGCCAGACCCGGGCCGAGGCCACGAGGGTGTCGAGGTCGATGCGAAACGCGCGAGTGCCTTCACCGCCATACAACCAGGGCCCACGCCCGCGCATCCATGTGGGCTGCCAGCGCTCACCGTCCGGGTCCACGAAGACGAAGGTGCCCGCGGACACCAACGACTTCTCGCGCCGGCCGTGCAACACGTACAGCTCGAACTGGGAGCGCGCCGAATACGAGCCGCCGAACAACACGTGCGTGGAGCCCACCGCCATCGCGCTCGCGCCCGCGACGGGGGTCTTCCAGCTCACCGGCTTGGCGCCGTCCCGCAGTCGCACCAGCGGGAAGTCCGTGTAGAAGTACAGCCAGGTCTCGTCGTCCGACGCGACGTTGAGGGCATAGCAGTCGATGATGATGTCCGTGCCCGCGGCCCTCGGGTCGAACTCACTCAAGCGCCGCCCCATCGCATCGAATTGCACCAGCCCGCTGCGACCGATGGGCTCACTGTCGATGTCACCCTGCCCCCAACCCCGGTTGCCGAGCACACCTTCGTCGAAGTAGCTCACCCACAACCGACCATCGCCCGTGGCCTGGATGTCCTGGATGCCATCCCCGAGCGTCAATTCGCGCCGGGCCACGCCTTGCCGCGAATAGACGACGGCGTTGCGGGCGTGGTCATCCTTGTCCACGTAGGCACAGCGGGCGCCCGCCAGCAGCAGGTCGCCCCCCGGAAGTGGCTGGATGAAGTGGAAGTTGCGGCGCTCGGGTGGGAGGACGATGGACTCGGGCTCGGCGTCCGGGGCCCCATAGCGCAGGACTTCGTAAGACTGCGGGACGTCCGCGAGCGACTTGGCGAACGAGGCACCACCCGGCGTGAAGGACATGCGGTCATCCCGCTTGCCATCCAGTGCCACGAGCCACAGGTCGAGGTCGGGCCCAACTCCCTGCGCCACCACCTCTCGACCCGCCAGGGGCTCCGAGAAATCGACGAAACACGGCACCTCCAGATGGGTCAACTCGCGTTCTGACATGGGGTTTTTCCTGGGTTGGGAACCGGGCTCGGGGGGGCCGGTTTCGAGGCAGGAGACGCCAGGTCCGGAGGGGAACTGACGCCCCCTGGGGACACACACCTCCCCCCATGACAGGCACTCGCGCTACACTCGTCATCCCCCCCGTGCGCTCCGTTCCCAACTCCGGAGCACTTCATGTTGTCGCATCGCGCCCTCGCGCCGCTGCTCGTTCTCCTCGCATTGACCGCCTGCTCGTCCGACCCCAAGCCAGGGCCGGACACCGACCCCGTCGGAGAGACTGATGCGGGCTCCACCACCGACGGAGGCCCGCGCCTGGATGCTGGCTCCGATTCGGATGCGGGTCCGATTCCCGACGCCGGTACGGACATCGACGCGGGGTCCATCGCCGACTCCGGCACCGACATCGACGCCGGTCCCATCGCCGACGCCGGCACGGATATCGACGCGGGTCCGCTCCCCGACTCCGGCACGGACACGGATGCCGGCTCGCTTCCCGATGCGGGCACGGACACCGACTCCGGCACGGACATCGATGCAGGTCCGCTCCCCGACGCCGGCACTGACACCGACGCAGGGCCCATCCCCGACGCTGGTACGGACATCGACGCCGGCACGATTCCCGACTCCGGCACGGACACCGACGCCGGTACGCTTCCCGACGCTGGCCATGAGCCGCTCGTCGTCACCACCACATCCCTGCCCCAGGCCGCCCGGGGCAAGGCGTACTTCCACTCGCTCGCCGCGTCTGGTGGCATCGGCGCTGTGTCCTGGAGCATCACGCTCGGCGCTCTGCCAGACGGCCTCCAGCTCTCCGCCTCGAACGGCGACCTCACTGGGACGCCCACCATCGCCGGAGCCTTCGACCTCATCGTCACCGCCACGGACGAAGCGGCGCGCACCGCCTCGCGCGCCCTGACGCTGACCGTCACCGCTCCCACCCCCGCCCTCCTCAAGCTGGGCCAGTACAACCTCACCTACTTCGGCTCCGACACGCAGGGTCCTCCCGACGCGCAGCAAGTGGAGAAGGCGCGCGACGTGATGCTCGAGGTGGGCGCCAACCTGTGGGCCCTGGTCGAGATGGTGGACGCCAATGACTTCCAGACCCTCAAGAGCCAGCTGCCGCGCTTCCGTGGCTTCCTCTCCAACGATCCCACCTACGTGACGGGCAGCACGTCGCCGTACGGCGCCACCACGCAGAAGCTGGGCATCCTCTACGACAGCTCCCTCTCCTTCCAGAGCGCGGAGCTGCTGCGCCTGGGCGACCTGAACGACTTCGCCAACCGCCCGCCCCTGCGCGTGAACTTCCGCACCGAAATCCAGGGCACGATGACGCCGCTCACCGTCATCGTCGTGCACATGCGCGCGGAGAGCGCGGACCCCACCGGGCCTCGCGCCGCGCGAGAGCGGGCCAGCGCCGCGCTCAAGACGTACCTGGACCAGAACCTCGCCGGGCAACACGTGTTCGTGGTGGGCGACTGGAACGACGACGTGGACGAGTCCATCACCCTGGACCCGAGCACCCAGCAGCCCATGCCCACGCCGTACCAGAACTTCGTCTCCGATCCGGAGCACTACACCTTCATCACCCGCGAGCTGTCGCTCGACGGCGAGGCGACCTCCATCGGCTTCGAGAACGTCGTCGACCACACCCTGGCCAGCGCCCCGCTCGCCGCGCGCTATGTCGCGGGCTCCGCCGAGGTCATCCACGCCGACGAGTGGGTGCCCGACTATCTGGAGACCCTCAGCGACCACCGCCCCGTCGCCAGCAGCTACGCGCTCAGCTCGGTGACCCAGCCCTTCATCCGCATCGAGGAGCCCGCCGGCGGCCCGAATCCGCACCTGCCCGGCAGCCCGCTCGAGGTGCTCTGGCACGCCTACGGCGTCAACCTCGTGCACCTGGACGTGTCCATGGATGGTGGCGCGACCTGGGCCCGCGCGGAGCTCTTCATCTCCGCGGCCCTGGGCAGGACCACCTGGACGCTCCCCTCCACCGCGACGAGCGACCTCCGCGTGCGCCTGGTGGACACGTCGGACTCGAGCCTGTTCGACGTGAACGACGCCCCCATCGTCGTCGCCCAGCCCTCGGGCCGCGTCATCATCAACGAGGTGCTCGCCAACGAGCCGGCCATCAACAACACCAACAACGTCGCTTACGAGTTCGTGGAGCTGGTCAACGTCGGCGGCGGCCCGGTGGACCTCTCGGGTTGGAGCATCTCCGACGCGGCGCTCGCCCGCCACGTCTTCCCGGCGGGGACGACGCTGGCCGCGGGCAAGGCCATCGTCGTGTTCGGCGGCGCCGCGGGAATCCCCCCGGGGAGAACCAACGCCGTGGCGGCCAGCACCGGCGCCCTGGGCCTGTCCAACGACAGCGACACCGTCTCCGTGCGCCGCCAGGACGCGAGCCTCGTGGACCAGTACGCGTACACCTCCACGGTGGACAACGTCTCCGACAACCGCTCGCCGGACGCGGACCCGAACGTCACCACGTTCAAGCGGCACAACGTCGTGTCTCCCACCGGGCTCACGTCGTCGCCGGGCCTGCGCGCGGACGGCACCGCCTTCTGACGCGGTGCGAGGGCGCCTGGAATGACGCGGGCGCCCTCATCCCGGCGCTACACGGCCCGCGCGCGGAGGAGTAGGAAGCGGGACATGCGCACCCTGCTCTCCTCTTCCGTGCTGCTGTCGCTGCTGCTGACTCCCGCGCTCGGCGCCGCCCAGGCCGAGCGCCCCAGGCCCCGCGCCCGCGACCTGGGCATCACCTTCGGCGGGCAATCCGGCCCGAACAACGCCATCACCGACGTGGCGGGCGTGGAGGTGGGCCACACCACGCTCATCTCCGGCGAGGGCCGCATCGACAAGGGCAAGGGCCCCGTGCGCAGCGGCGTCACCGCCGTGCTCCCGCGAGGCAAGGCCAACGTGGGCGAGCCCGTCTTCGCCTCCACCTACGCCCTCAACGGCAACGGCGAGATGACCGGCACGCACTGGATTCAGGAGTCCGGTGAGCTCAACGGCCCGGTGATGATCACCAACACCAACGACATCAGCGCCGTGCGCGAGGCCGTCATCACCTGGGCGGAGAAGAAGGACCTCGCCTGGGACCTGGGCCTGCCCGTCGTCGCGGAGACGTGGGACGGCATGCTCCACGACGTGTATGGCTTTCACGTCAAGCCCGAGCACGCACACCAGGCGCTGGAGTCGGCGCGCACCGGCCCCGTCCCGGAGGGCTCCGTGGGCGGCGGCACTGGCATGGTATGCCACAACTTCAAGGGCGGCATCGGCACCGCCTCGCGCAAGCTGCCCGAGTCCGCCGGCGGCTACACGCTCGGGGTGTTGGTGCAATGCAATTACGGCTCGCGCCGCCTCTTCGCCGTGGAGGGCGTGCCCGTGGGCGAGGAGCTCCCGAACCAGCGGCCCTGCTACCTCGGCGCCCAGAAGCCTGGCAGCCCCATGATGCAAGCGGTGCCGTCGTGCGACGTGAAGGGCGCCCCTTCCAAGGCACCCAACCCCTTCGAGGGCGCGGGCTCCATCATCGTCGTCGTCGCCACGGACGCGCCGCTGCTGCCCCACCAGCTCAACCGGCTCGCCCGACGCGTGCCGCTGGGCATCGCCAAGATGGGCGGCCTGGGTGAGAACTACTCGGGCGACATCTTCCTCGCCTTCTCCACCCAGCCCCTGAAGCCGCCGACCCAGGCGCACGTCGCCAACATCGCGGTGCTCGGCAATGATCGACTCAATCCCCTCTTCGAGGCCACCGTGCAGGCCACCCAGGAGGCCATCCTCAACTCCATGCTCGCCTCCGAGACGATGACCGGCGCGGACAACATCCGCGTCTACGGCCTGCCTCACGACGGCCTGGTCAAGGCGATGAAGAAGTACGGACGGCTCAAGCCCGCCGCGGCTCCGCAGGCGCCCCGCAAGACGGCGAAGCCCTGAACCCGCCACGGGCGGCGGCTCGAATGGACTCCAGGCGACCTCCCTGAGACCTCCCCGCCGTCGCCCTGGCCACAGTCATACTTTGTCATGCAAGTATCGGGTGACGACGTTGTCACCTCCGTGATTAAGAAACGGGGATGCGCTTCTCGTTCTTCGCGACTCCCACCACCCTGAAGAAGCTCTATGCCCCTGAAATGTCCAAGGTCCTCCTGGCTGGAGGATTCAATGGATACTGGAACTTCGGGGACATCCTCATGCTGCAGGGCGCCGTGCGCTGGCATCTGGGGCGCAAGGAGTCTGCGGTCGTCTCCATCCACGAGTTGGGGCGGGTGCAGGACGCGCAGTACCTGCGTCAGCTCCCAGTGGTGCTCGGCACGGAGGACTTCGTCTTCTTCTCCTCGGACACCGGCGACACGGCGTCCACCAAGGCGCGGGAGCTGGGCCTCGAGGCCGTCTCGCCCACCCGCCTGAGGGGCGCGGCCCGGCTGCATGTCTATGGCGGCGGCTACTTCAATGGCCGTTGGGGCGACGGGATGTTGGCGCTGGTGGAGTCGCTGCTGCACACCTGGCTGCCAGGGCACTACGTGCTGTCGGGGCTGCAGGTCGGTCCCGAGTTCGCGAGCCGGCTGGCCGCGCACGCGCACCAATGGCAACCGTTGCTGCTCGGCTGTCGGGACCCCGAGTCCGTCCAGGCGTTGGTGGAGCATGGGGCCCCGGCGCTCCTGTCCGGGGATGACGCGCTCGAGGAGCTGGACCGCGCGGCCGAGGAGGCCTCGCGTCAGGAGCCCCGTCCGAAGACGCCCGGTCGCTTCGCGCTGCACATGAACCTGTCCACCTACGCGTATACGGACCCCGGCGTGGACCCGGACTCGCTGCCGCCTCCCGCGGCGACGATGAACGAGCAGCTCCAGGCGCTGCGCGCGCACTTCGGCGAGGCGGCGGCGCCGGTGGTGCTCAATGCCTATATCGACGAGCGTCCCGTGGTGGAGGACAGCCTCGCGGCCATGCGCAAGACGGCCTTCACCGAGCACTTCCCGCAGGCGGACGTGGTCGACCTGGTGGGCCTGCTCTTCCAGGGGCGGCTGTCGCAGGCCGTGGAGCGCATCCGTGAATGCGAGGCGCTCGTCGCGTCCTCGTACCACGTGACGCTGCTGGGCAAGGTGTCCGGCGTGCCCAGCCACCTGTTCGCCTTCAACGAGTACTACCGCCAGAAGAAGGCGGGGCTGGCCGAGTCGGAGGCGTCGCTAAGGGACTTCCTCGAGGGCGGGCTGCCCGCGTCCCTGGAGCGCGGCGGCGCGTACATCGAGGAGCAGCGGAAGGTCCGGCGCGAGTGGCAGTCACGACTGGCGGCGTGCCTCGCGCAGCCGGTGGCCAACGTGAACTGGGTGTCGCGGGCGGCGACGTGGCTGGAGGAGGTCCGCGCCGAGCTGCGCCAGGAGAAGCAGCTGCGGAGCGAGGAGAAGCAGCTGCGGAGCGAGGAGACCCACGCGACGCGCACCGCGCTCGAGGAGCTCCAGGCGCGCCACCACGCCCTGCTCGCGCGCTGCGAGGCGGGTGAGGCGCGGGTGCGGGAGCTGGAGCAGCAGCTCGTCCACCAGGAGGCGGAGGGCACGGCGCTCAAGGGAGAGCTGCACGGCGTGCGCGAGCTGCTCGCGTCGAAGGAGTTCGAGCTCGAGTGCTCCACCAAGCGCGAGGAGGAGCTGCGCGCCAGCTACGAGGCCCTGCTCACCACCGAGCCGCCCCTGCGCCACCGGCTGGTGGATGACCTGAATGACCGGCTCATCAAGTCCGCCGGAGGCCAGCGCGCGCATCGGGCCATCAAGCACCTGATGCGCGTCACCGTGGGGCGCGGCAAGTAGCGCGGGCTGCCCTACTTCGCGGGTGCCTTCTGCCGGGCCACCCACGCGTCCACCTTGCGCTCCAGCACGTCGAGCGGCAGCGAGCCGCTCAGCAGCACCACGTCGTGGAACTCGCGCACGTCGAAGCGCTCGCCCAGCGCGGCCTCGGCGCGGGTGCGCAGCTCGCGAATCTTGAGCTGACCCACCTTGTACGCCAGCGCCTGTCCCGGCCAGGCGATGTAGCGGTCGACCTCGTTGGTGATGTCCAACGCCTGGCGGGGCGCGTTCTCCATGAAGTAGTCGAGCGCCTGCTGACGCGTCCATTGCTTCGCGTGCATGCCCGTGTCCACCACCAGCCGCACCGCGCGCCACATGTCGTACGAGAGCTGACCGAACTTGTCGTACGGGTTCTCGTACAGGCCCATCTCGTCGCCGAGCGTCTCGCAGTACAGCGCCCAACCCTCTCCGTACGCCACGTAGTAGCCGAAGCGGCGGAAGTCCGGCAGCGCCGTCTGCTCGGTCGCCAGGGACGTCTGCAGGTGATGTCCCGGCACGGCCTCGTGCAGCGTCAGCGGCACCATCTCCCAGTGGGGCCGCGTCTCCGGGCGGTACAGATTCACCAGATACGTTCCTGGCCGCGAGCCGTCCGAGGAGCCCGCGTAATAGAAGCCCGTCGTCACGTCCGGCGCCATGGCCTCCGGCGTGGGCTCCACCGCGTACGGCTGCCGGGGCAGCGTCTTGAACAGACGCACCAGCAGCGGGTCGATCTGCTTGGCCAGGCTCCGGTAGCGCATCAACAAGTCGTCACCGGTGCGCGAGTAGAAGCGCGGGTCCGTGCGCAGGAACTGGAAGAACTCCGGCAGCGTGCCCTTGAAACCCGTGCGCTTCATGATGGCTTCCATCTCCGCCCGGATGCGCTTCACCTCCGACACCCCGAGCGCGTGAATCTCGTCGGGCGTCAGCGACGTCGTGGTGAACCTGCGCGCGAAGAAGCCATACGCGGCCTCACCGTCGGGGAACTGCCAGATGCCCACGGCCTCGGGCGCGCCGGGCAGGTACTCCTCGACGAGGAAGCGGTGGAAGGCACGCAGCGCGGGCACCACGCCCTCGCGCACCGCCTTCTGTCCCGCCGCCGCCAGGCGCTGCTGGTCCTGGACGGACAGCTTCGCGGGGAAGCGCAGGAACGGCGTGTAGAAGCCGCTCTTCGTCGGGTCCTCCACCAGCTGCCGCTCGATCTGCGGCGGCACGCGCTGGAGGATGACGCGCGGGTGCACCTTCTTCTGGCGCAGCCCCTCGCGCATCAGCGCCGTCACCTGCTCCACGTAGGTCCCGAAGCCACCCAGCCGGGCCACCCAGTCCTCGTAGTCCTTCACCGTGTCGAAGCGCAGCGTGTCGGCGAGCTGATAGGCCGTCTGCACACCCGGAGGCTGACGGATGCCCTCGGGGATGCCACCCACCTGGTTGACGGGCAACAGGTGCCAGCCGAAGCGGAACTCCTCCAGCCACGTCTCGTGCTCCTTGCGGAACAGGTCCAGGTTGAGCTGGTCCTCCTCGGACAGCTTCGCGCGCTCCACCTTCTTCAGCTGCTCGAGCACCTGGCGCGAGTGCGTGTTGTCCGCCTGGAGCGCGGTGAGGCTCAGGTCATCCCAGCGCGTGTTCCAGCGACGGTCTCCCGCCACGGACGCGTACGTCGGGCTGCGCTCCAGCTGGTATTGCCAGTCGCGCTCGAGGATGGCGCGCAGCGTGGTGGCCGCGTCCTGCTTCTTGGCTTCGGCATCCATGGAAAGCATCAGGAAAAACCCCAGGGTGAGTCCGAGCAACCGCTTCACGAGAACAGCTCCAGCAAGTCTTCACGGGTGATGGCCGCCGCGCCGCCGGCCTCGCTCAGCGCGGCCTCCATCAGCGCGCGCTTCTTGTCCTGCAGGCCGAGGATGCGCTCCTCGACGGTGCCCTGCGACACCAGCCGGTAGACGTTGACGGGGCGCTCCTGGCCGATGCGATGCGCGCGGTCCGCGGCCTGCGCCTCCGCGGCCGGGTTCCACCACGGGTCCACCAGGAACACGTGGTCGGCCGCCGTCAGGTTCAAGCCCGTGCCGCCCGCCTTCAGCGACATGAGGAGCACCGGCGCGCCGTCGTCCGCCTGGAAGCGCGCCGTCACCTCACCCCGGTTCGCCGTGCTCCCGTCCAGCCGGTCGAAGCCGATGCCCGCGCGCTTCAGCGCCGGCTCGATGAGGTCGAGCAGCGACGTCCACTGCGAGAACACCAGCGCCTTGTGGCCCTCCGACACCGCCGTGTCGAGCGCCTCCACCAGCGTGTCCACCTTCGACGACGAGGTGGCCTTCTGCCCGGGCACCAGCGCCGGGTGGCACGCGGCCTGACGCAGACGCAGCAGCGCCTCCAGCGCCTTGAGCACGCTGCCGCCCTCGTTGAGCAGGGCGACCACCTCCGCGCGCGTGGCCGCCATCACCGCGTCGTAGATGGAGCGCTCGCGCTCATCCAGCGACACGTGCATCACCGACTCGATGCGCGGCGGCAGCTCCGGCGCCACGTCGCGCTTGAGGCGGCGCAGCACGAAGGGACGGATGCGGCGGCGCAGCTCGCTCGCGGCGCCCGCGTTGCCCTCGGAGATGGGGCGGGCAATCTTCTCCTCGAACTGCCGCCGTCCGCCGAGCAGGCCCGGGTTGGTGAAGTGCATCAGGCTCCACAGCTCGTCCAGGCGGTTCTCCAGCGGTGTGCCGCTGAGCGCCAACCGGAAGCCGGACTTGATGCCGAACGCGGCGCGCGCCACCTGGCTCTCCGGGTTCTTGATGGCCTGCGCCTCGTCCAGCACCACCATCGCCCAGTCCTGCGCGCCCAGCACCGCCGCGTCCAGGCGCAGAATCGAGTACGTGGTGAGCGTCACGTCCGCGGCCGCGTCCAGCGCGCGACCGGGGCCGTGGTAGACGCAGACCTTCAGCGAGGGACGGAAGCGCTTGAGCTCCGCCACCCAGTTGGGCAGCACGCTGGTGGGACACACGACGAGCGAGCCCTTGCCCAGCACGCAGATGGTCTGGAGCGTCTTTCCCAGGCCCATGTCGTCCGCGAGGATGCCGCCCAGGCCCGCGCTCTTGAGGAAGCCCAGCCAGCTCACGCCCGTCTGCTGGTAGTGGCGCAGCGACGCGTTGAGCTCCTCCGGCAACACCGGCGGCGGCAGCTTCTCGAAGCCCTCGACGAGCGGCGCCAGCTTGTCGAGCCCCGGCGGAGGCGGCTGCTCCAGCGTCTCGCACAGCTGCGACAGCTGCGGCAGCGCGTGGTTGGACACGCGGCCATCCGACTGACGCGCGGCCAAGAGGTCCGCCACGCGCTGGCCGTTCTTCTCCAACCAGGCGCGAGGCAGGGGCGCCCACCCCCCGCCCACCAGCGGCACCAGCCCCAGGCCCTCCTGCCACGCGCGCACCACCGCGGCCGCGTCCACCGAGCGCGTCTCCCCGCCCTTGCCACCCTCCACCTGGAAGTCGAGCGTGAAGCGCACCTCCGGCACGCCCAGCGCGTTGGTCGCCCCCTCCACGGACAGCGAGGGCTTGAGCCGGACGTCCGGGCTCACCACCGACGCGCCGTCACCGGCGAGGTCCCCGCCCCAGCGCCGCAGCTTGTCCGCCCAGCGAACCATCTCCGGGCCCTGCACCGTCACCCGACGGCCGGGCACCAGGTTCAGCTCCTCGCGCAGCTCGTGCACCAGTCGCTGCTCCACGGCCTCGTCGCGCAGCGGCACCGCGCCGCGCAGGTACACCATGCGCCCGTTGTCGATGCGCACCGCCGGCGGCGCGCCGTAGACGAGCGTCGGCAGCACCGACAGCCCGGACTCCAGCTGGTGCAGCTCCAGCAGGATGCGCGGCTTGAGCTCGCGGTCGATGGACGGCACCCGCCTGGTGCGCACGTCCACGGGCATGCGGCGCCCCAGCTCCGGCAGCACCTTGGAGGTCAGCTCGCCGAGCTGCTCCGCGCCGTAGGTGCGGACGATGGGCAGGTTGTTGAGCCATGGGCCCGTCATGCCCGTCTCACCCAGCCGCGCGAGCGCGTCACCCACCAGCGCGACGCCGGGGCTCACCACCTCCGTCACGCGAGGATCCCTCGCCACCGTCACCACCAGCTGCCCGCCCCGCTCCTCCACCAGCGCCCGGGGCACCACGACCTCGTCGGGGATGGCCACGGGACGGCCGTCGAGGAGCACGTTGCGCGCCTGCACCAGGACCTTGAGCAGCGCCTCCAGCGTCTCGGGGGCCAGCGCGCCGCGCGTGCGCCGCTGCTCGAGGATGCGGTCGGCCAGCAGGTCGGCCTGCTCCACCTGGAGCTGCGCGGCCTGCGCCGGCTTCGCCATGTAGGAGGCGAGGCTGCCGTCGAGCGGCTCCTCGCGCCCGTCCGCGTGGGCCAGCGTGCGCTTGAGCTGGAGGCCGTCGCCGGTGCGCGCGAAGTGGTACACCACGCGAGACCAGCGGGTGGCCGCCGTCTCCATGGGCGCGTCCGTCTTCTCCGCCTGTTGGAGCGACAGGGCCGCGGCCACCACGTGCTCGCACGGGTCCACGCGGCTGGGGCAGTCACACTCCCAGGCCTCGTCGGCCGGATAGAGCGTCACCGTGAAGGGAACCGGGCGCCCCGACGAGCGCACCCTCAGCTCCAGCTCGTTCTCCGTCTTCGACTGGAGAACCACCGCCCCGGCGCGGGAGAGGTTCACTCCGTTGGACCAGATACCGGGGCGGGCTTCCTTCCGGACGGCTTCGAGCAGTTGGACGGTGGCGGACATAGGGGATGGGAACTCCCTACGCCCCCGGGGTGCGCCGCGCAACGGCGATGCGCACCCCGGCCCCCCGGCTCAGCCGCAGCTCAGCGTCCAACGGCAGTTACCCGACAGGCACTCCTTCCCGTACAGGCAGGTGGCCCCCTTGGCCTTCTTCGGCTGACACTTGCCGCTGTTCAGGCCCCAGCCGCAGTACTGGGTGGACGCGCAGTCGGCCTCCTCGTCGCAGATGCAGGTGCCGGCGCTGTTGCAGCCGGACGCGGTGCACGCGTCGCTGATGCACTCCTCCTTGAAGCGGCAGGACTCGCCCACGGCCTTGGAGTCGGGCGCGTAGCGCACGCCGCACAGGAGCGGGTACTGCGTCTCGCGGGTGGCCTTGTCCACGTAGGTGGCCACGCCGCTGGTGTCGATGTCCGCCGCCGCGTCCGCCATGCCCGTGCGCGGGTTGACGGCGCGCTCCCACGTCTTCAGGAAGGTCTCCGCCGAGCCCGACAGCCCCGTGGTGTTCGCGCCCACGCGGCCCAGGTCCTTGAGCAGGTCCGGCAGGTAGCCCACGTGCGCGAGGCCGTACTCGTCGAAGCCCGTGCCCAGGCGCGTGGGGCCCGAGACGTTCTGCTGCCGCAGGTGCGCGTCCGCCTCCGCCTGGAACGTGGCCGAGCACGCGCCGTTGTTGCCGAAGCGCGGACGGGTCTGCTGGATGAAGCCGTTCAGGTCCGCGCCGAAGGCCATGGGCACCTTGAGGCCCTGGCGGCCGAACTCGTACGCCTGCGCCAGGGAGCGCGTGGAGCCGTGGCAGTTGTTGGCCACCCCGGAGCGCGAGTACGTGCGCGTCTCGTCATGCGCCGTGCGCAGGCCGAAGATGCCGCCCGTCTGGCGCAGGTAGCGCGCCACCCACGCGGGCGTGGTCTTCTCGTCGTCCGCGAGCTTCGGGTTCATCACCTCGCGGAAGTGGCCGTGGGAGATGACCAGCGGGTAGTACGTGTTCGCCTGCGCCAGGGCGAAGGCGTCCTGCAGGCCCTTCTCCGACAGGTGCGCCACGTCGATGAGCATGCCCCGGCTCATCATCGCCTGGACCAGCGCCTTGCCGTCCGCGGTGAGGCCCTTGGTGTTGCGGCAGTTGCCGGCCGCGTCGCGGTACACGTCGAAGCCGAGCGTCATCGTGCTCGTCGTCACGCCGCAGTCGGTGTCCACGTGGCACGTCTCCAGGAACTGCGCGGCCTGGAAGATGGCGTTGTGCAGCGCCGCGCCGCCGAAGCGGTTGTCCAGCTGGTGCACCGGCTGGAGCGAGCGCACGCCCAGCGCGTGGAAGCGGTCCAGCTCCGTGCGCCAGTCCTTGGTGCCGAACAGCTTGCTCGTCTCGATGGAGAGCACCATGGCGAGCTTCCCGGCGGCGATGATGTTGCGCGCGTGCGAGGGCGTCAGGGCGATCTCCACCCAGTCGTTGCGCGCGTCGAAGTCACGCGCCATCTGGAGCTGCAGCTCCACGTCCGCCATCTCGTCGCACGGCCGCGAGAGGTTCTGGTACGGCAACACCTTGCAGAGGAACTCGTTGCTGACCAGCGACACCATCACCAGCGACATGCCGCCCTGGTGCGCCTGGCGCAGCCACCCCTCCCACGACTGCTGGTGGGCGATGGTGTCCCAGCGCGGCCACTGGGTGTTCACCGACATGCGGCCCAGGTGGATGCCGGTGTCGCCCTCGGTGCCCTCAATCTTGCCGATGAACTCCGAGCCCACCGCGCCGCCCAGACCGAAGAGCGCCGCGAGCAGCGGGTTGCCGCTCAGGTTGATGCCGCCCGAGTTCGGGCACAGGTTGAGCATGTTGCTCAAGTCCATGCGCACGCGGGCGTGGTCGCTCTCCGGCAGACCGCCGTCACAGCTCGTCAGCGAGCCGGTGTGGCTGCCGTGGAACCAGCCGCCGCCAAAGGCCTCCTCGGCGAACATGTGGTGGTGCAGCTCCGCGAAGCCCGGCGCGGCCAGCGGCTGGGTTTCGGTCTCGGTCGTGGGCTGCTCGGATGGCGCTTCCTCCTGCACGGGGCCACAGGCGAGCCCCAGACACAGGCTCAGCGGAAGAAGGGCCAGGACACCCTGGCGTCGATGACGCGGGGACATGAACATAAGCGGGGGATTCCTTCTGGGGATGCGGGCGGATGGCTCCGCGGCCGCGCGCATGAGGATACTCCCCGCTCGCCGCGCATTTCGAGCCGCGTCCGTGCTGCTTGAAACATTCAGTGACAGTTGTCGCCGCCTTGCGTCATCGGCTTCACGGGGTGGTGCGCGGGGTGGTGCGGTGGCGACCCGGCACGGTGACGAATCACACACGCGGGCCCGTGGCGCGGGGTGTAGCGGTATCCTCTGGCGCCGCACCTGGGCCGCGTCCCGACGGCCGGTGCGTCACGAGGACCTATGCACCTGGACGACTACACGCGATACGACGCGCTGGGGCTGGCGGAGCTGGTGCGTCAGAAGGAAGTGAGCCCCGAGGAGCTGCTGCGGGCGGCGCTGGAGGCCATCGCTCGCGTCAATCCGAGGTTGAACGCGGTCATCGACGTCCGGGACGCGGACGCGCGTGAGGCCTTGAAGCGGGGGCCACCGGCGGGGCCCTTTGGCGGGGTGCCCTTCCTCATCAAGGACCTGGTGGCGCACGCCGCGGGAGTCCCCATGGAGCTGGGCAGCCGGCTGGCCCGGGGACTGGTGCTCCCGCATGACACGGTGTTGATGGAGCGCTTCCGCCGCTCGGGCATGGTGCTGCTGGGGCGGACGAACACGCCGGAGTTCGGCAACAACGCGACCACGGAGCCGCTGACGTACGGCCCCACGCGCAATCCCTGGGATTTGTCGCGCAGCCCGGGCGGCTCGAGCGGCGGCTCGGCGGCGGCGGTGGCGTCGGGCATCGTCCCGGTGGCGCACGGCAATGACGGAGGCGGCTCGCTGCGAATCCCCTCCTCGCTGTGCGGCGTGTTCGGCTTGAAGCCCACGCGCGGGCGCGTCTCCGTCGGACCGGACGGGGGCGAGGCGGTCAACGGCCTGGGCATCGAGCACGTCATCACGCGCTCGGTGCGCGACAGCGCGGCGATGCTGGACGCCACACAGGGACAGGCGCCGGGCGACCCGTACTTCGCGCCGCCGCCGGAGCGGCCGTTCCTGGAGGAGGTGCGTCGGGAGCCGGGGAAGCTGCGCATCGCGATTTCACGCAAGGCGGCCTCGGGTGTCCCGGTGCACGCGGACAACGTGGCGGCGGTGGAGGACGCGGCGAACCTGTGCGCGTCGCTGGGGCACGACATCGTGGAGGCCGCGCCCGTCTACGACGACGCGGTCCTGGTGGAGGCCATGGTGTCGGTGTGGTGCGCGAGCAACGCCGCGCTGGCGGAGATGCTCGGCGGAGCGCTGGGGCGCACGCTGGGGCCGGACACGCTGGAGGCCACGACGTGGGCCGCCGTGGAGCACGGACGGCGCATGCGCGCGCTGGACCTGCAGGCGGCGTTCGCGGTCTTCAACCAGGTGAGCCGCGCGGTGGGCGCGTTCTTCGTGGACCATGACGTGCTGCTGACGCCCACCGTGGCCGTGCCGCCCTACCCGCTCGGCGTGCTGGACTCGAACAAGCCCATGAGCGCGGGCGAGTGGTACCGGCACGTCTTCACGCTGATTCCCTTCACGCCGCTCTTCAACGTGACGGGGCAGCCGGGCATGTCCGTGCCCCTGCACTGGAACGCGCAGGGCCTGCCCATCGGCGTCCAGTTCATCGGCCGCTTCGCGGAGGAGGCCACGCTGTTCCGGCTGGCGGGCCAGTTGGAGAAGGCCCGCCCCTGGGCCGCGCGCAGGCCGCCCGTGCATGCGGCGAATGCGACGGAGACCTCCTCCGCGTCCTAGGCCCTGTTCTGGTAGGCCCGAGGATGGGCCACCTGCTGTGTTCCATCAGCAGGTGGCCCGGCGAACGGACCTCAGAGGCACTGACTGTAATAGTCGTTGATATACGCGCAGGTGGAGCCGGCGACGCAGCAGGTGGGGCCTTCCCATCCGATTCCACCGCACTGCCCGTACTTCGCCGCGCAGGTCTTGGTCGTGTAGCAGACCTCGAGTCCCGGGCGTTGATCGACGACGAGCGTCTCACTGCTGGAGAAGATGGCGGGGACGGAGACGGTCGTGGCGGCGGAGTCCAGGAGGAAGCCGTTGTTCGCGACGCCACCGTTGACCCAGTTGTTGACCAGGTTCGAGACATTCGCGGTGCGCGTCGACAGGAGGCTGGGGAGGATGGTGGCCTCGACCGCGGGAGAGTACTGCTGATTGAAGCTCGCATAGGTCACGGTCGCTTCGCTCCAAGGCACGCTGGCCCTGTGGACGAAGACGGAGTTCGTCTGGGCGACGGCGTAGAGCTGGAGCGTGGCGGTATCGATGGTGATGTTGGCGGGGAGCGTGCTGAGATCGAACCGCAGCAGTGACTCCTGTCGCGAGGTGACGCCGAGCGCGGACAGGTAGTCCACGGACAGCGGGCCCGCCCCATTGGCCGCGTTGGGAGAGGCGGACATGATCGTGGCGTCGGCCACCGTCCCCCGGACACCGCGCTGGAACAGCACGCAGGCGCTCACGGGTTGCGACTGCTCGGACAGGTCGTCGCTCGGCTCCACGGTCTCGAGCCCTGCTCCACAGCCGGAGAGGAGGAGCGGAATCGCAACGAACAACCACGTGCCTACGGGGAATGCATGGATGCGCATGGGGTCCTCTGTTGAGCGCCTGGAGAGCCTCGCGAGCAGGAAGGCTTCGCGGTCCCAGACGCCGCACGCGTCATCAAGTCATCTGCTGAATCCATACACCATCAGGAGGCGCATTCGACTGTCTATTTCAATGCAAGGAATTGCCCGCATGAGCAACGACATGCGGGCTCGACGTGTCGATTGCGCCTGGCGCGACAGCTGTGCACCGTGTTTCGTGCCCAGAGCATTTCGAACCAGGTGGTCCTAGACCTCCTCGAACGCCACTCCCGTGATCTTCCTGCGCTCCAGGAGCAGCTTGATGTGCTCCGACACGATGAGCGCGGCAGGCCAACCCCAGGCGCGAAACACCTGGGTGCCGTCCAGCTTCGTCGGGTCGATTTTCATCCGGGTGACGCCACGGGAGTGGCCAGACAGGTCGGGTCGCCCATCCTCGGGTCGCCAGGGCTGTATCCCTTCCGACGCCTCGACATCGATGCACCGGAGGAGCCTCGTGGCCACGAGAATCGAGTACTCATCCGCGCAGCCCTGGATGTCCACGGGGACCAGTTGGACTTCCTGGATGGAGAACTCCGCGAAGAGCGCCGCCATCCTGGCGTGGATGACGGGAACCCCGCCGGCGCTCGTCAGGTTGAAGTCGCGCCGACGCCCTCGCTCTCGCACGCGAAGCCGCATGCGGTCAGGGGCCTCGACGGGCTGGCCCGCGGTGAAGGCCGTCAGGTCTTCCAGCTCCCGCCCCTGTCCATCCAACAGGGCCCCCAGGGACCAGGTGCCTGCCTGAACGGCGTCGGTGAGCCGAAAATATTGCGGGGACATCCCAACGACCTCACTCGCTTCGAGACGAAAACCGCTGGAGCCTCGGCCCCAGGCCCGGGCGTTCTACACGAGCCCCGGGGGCGGCAGGTACCGGGCAAGTCCGTCCATCACCAGGGCCTCGATCCGGACCACGGTCCTGTCCGGCCCGATGACGAGCGTCTCGACGCGCTGGAACTGAGACGTCTCGCGCCGCCGTTCCTTGATTTCGGACCAGGGGATGAGCAGCGGCGGATGGAACGGCGTGAAGCTGGGCATCATCGCGAGATAGAGCCCTGCCTCACTCGCGCCCACCGTCAGGCAGCGGTTGTAGTGGGTCAACCCCATCCGTCCGGTCGACATCTTCATGAACAGGTCCGGCCGGGGCGCGCTCGTGCGGTAGCGCTTCGCGAGCCCGGACCAGCCCCCGTTGACCGACGCGAAGAACGCGATGGCCACGAGGCCCAGGACGAACAACGGCGGAAAGAGCCAGCCCGGGATGGCGCCCGCCGCCCCCAGCAGGAGCATGTCTCGTGATTCCAGCATCCGCGTGCCTCCTCACCCCTCCCGGCGCGGAGCACGCGCCCAGAGCACATCCCAGGTCAGCTCCAATCCCGCGGAGCCAGGCGCCTCGATGACGACCTGCACCTCGGTGGCCGCCACCTGCGCCCCCTCCGCCCGCGCCCGGTTGAAGAGCCGCTGGAGCAACTTGGGCCCATCGACATACGTCGCGAAGAGGAACCCCGACGCGCCCACCGGCGTCAGCGGCTCGGCCTCCGGCAGGTCCACCCCCAGCCCCCACGCGGCCAACAGCTCGTCGTACAGCTCGTCCAGGTCATACAGCGGCGCATGAATCCCCAGCGCGCCACAATCACACGCCCACCCGAAGCTCCCCGCCAGCGCGCCCTCCTCGAGCAGCCGTCCCCGTGCGGGCGCGGAGCACAGCCCACACGACGCCGGAGGCACCTCCCCCACCAACTCCCGCTGTTCGTCGAAGACGAGTCTGAGCGCGTCCATCAGCGACAGCCCTCCAGGTAGGGGTTGAGCGACTCCATCGCGGACGAGGGGACCCTCAGCCGCGGGCGCATCGGGTCCAGGTGGAGCGTGTCGGTCCACCAGAACAAGAACTCCTTGCGCTCCCACGCGCGAACCTCCGACCAGGGGATGCGCAGCGGGGAATGAGCGAGCCGCAGCGGCAGGACAGGCCGGAGGGCTGAATGGGAGAACGACGCCATGACGCCTCCCTAGGCGGGCGGAACCAACCGCGAAAGCGCTGCTCTCAATCGCTCGGGAATCGCCGTGGACTTGCGCGACTGCCGGTCCACGAACACATGGACGAAGTGGCCATGGGCGGCCGCCTCCGTCTCGCCCTCCTTGAAGAGGCCAATCCCATACGTCACCGAGCGCGTGCCCAGCTTGTCCACGCGCAGCCCCGCCCGGAGGCGGTCGGGATAGGCCAGCGGCGCCCGGTACTGGCACTTCGACTCCACCACCAACCCGATGATGGGGCTCGCATGGATGTCCAGCCCGCCCTCGTGGATGAGGTAGTGGTTCGCCACCGTGTCGAAGTAGCTGTAGTACGTGACGTTGTTGATGTGACCGTAGACGTCATTGTCCATCCACCGCGTGGTGATGGGCAGGAAGTAGGCGTAGCGCTCGGCGGTCTCGACGTCACTCACGGCGGAGTCCCTCTCATCACGGCGACCAATATCCCAGGGCCTGATGGAAGAGCCCCTCCAGCACCGGCCGCGTCATCTCACGGGGCGCGTTCTGGAGCAGGCGCTGCTGAGGCAATGCGCCGGACACCAGGGCCGACACATCCGCCTCCGTGTACCCCACGCCCCGCAGCCCATTCGGCATCCCCACCCCGCGCATGATGCGGATGAGCTTGTCCGCCAGCACCTCGCCCGCGTCCCCGGGGCTCGCGCCACGCGTGTCCGCGCCCAACCACGTGGCCGCCTCCAGGTGACGCTCCGGACTCTCGGCCGCCGTGTAGCGGAACACCGCCGGCGCGTTGAGGATGACCGCCATGCCGTGCGGCACCAGCGGTTCGTCCTGGGGATAGCCCGTGGGCCGGAAGTCCCGCACCAGCCCCGCCACCGCGTACGCCATGCCGTGCGGCGCGTGCACCCCCGCGTTGCCGAACGCGATGCCCGCCAGCGTCGCCGCCCACATCAGCTGCTCACGGGCCTCGTGGTCCGTCGCGTCCGCCACGCCCCGCTCCAGGTACAGCCCCATCAACCGCAGCGCCTCACGGCAGCCCAAATCACTCCAGGGGTTCGCCCCCTGGCTCATCGGCCGCAGCGTGGGGCGCGCGGGCGCGGGCCGGCGGACGTAGGCCCGGGCCGTGTAGCTCTCCAGCGCGT
Source organism: Myxococcus guangdongensis (assembly GCF_024198255.1). Taxonomy (NCBI): domain Bacteria; kingdom Pseudomonadati; phylum Myxococcota; class Myxococcia; order Myxococcales; family Myxococcaceae; genus Myxococcus; species Myxococcus guangdongensis. The sequence continues at coordinate 76,760 of NZ_JAJVKW010000009.1, read as the reverse complement.
GCGACAGGACATCCAGTCCACTGGCCGCGACGACCTCCCCCGGCAGCGTGGCGGTGCAGTCCGGGTCCACCAGGGCCTCGGTGGGACGCAGCGCGTTCGAGGCGATGCCCGTCTTCGCGCCCAGCGAGCGCAAATCGAAGATGGTGATGCCCGTCACCTCGCTGCCCGTGCCGGACGTGGTGGGACAGGCGATGTGCGGCTTGAGCGGCCCGGGCACCGGGCGGCCCTCGCCCACCGGCGCATTCACATACGTCAGGAAGTCGGACGGCCAGGTCGCGAACAGGTTCGCCGCCTTGCACGTGTCGATGACCGAGCCGCCGCCCAGGGAGACGTAGCCATCCGGACGAAAGTCCGCCGCGAAGCGCACCGCCTCCAGGAAGGACTGGTCCGTGGGCTCGATGCTCACGTCCTTGAAGACGCCCAGCTCCAGCCCCGAGGACCGCAGCGACTCCACCACGGTGCCGAAGATGGGGAGCTTCGCCACCCCCGCATCCGTGAAGAGCGCCACGCGCCGCATCCCGAGCACCCGCGCCCTGTCCCCCACCTCCGACAGACAACCCCGTCCGAAGGTGACGCGCGAGGACTCCATGGTGAAGGCGGAGTCACACCCCTCCCCCACCTCCTGGTAGTGGCAGCACCCGAAGCCCATGACGTCCTCCCGCGAGGGTCCTGGCCGCAATCTACCGTGGCTTGATGCCCCCGGGGCGCGCCGTCGTCAGCAGTCGTAGTCCGGAGGGGTGCCCCCATCCTCGAGGACCCACGGCGCGGGGCCGCCCTGCTTCGCGAGCGACTCCCCGCAGTCGAGCGACGCCTCCCCCGACATCGCGCGGTAGAGCACACACGACGCACGCTCGACGAAGAACGCCTGACGCGGCCAGTCCGGCCCGCGCGCCACCAGGATGGCCACCGCGTAGTGCCCGCCGTCCGGCAGCCGCACCAGGCCCACCTCGTTGAGCACGTTGTAGCGCGCGTCATCCGAGCAGCACCCCGGAGGCAGCCACCCGCCCTTGTGCCGCAACGTCGCGCGGGCCTTCGCCGGCAGGCGCGTGCCCAGCCACCCACCACAGCCCTCGCGAGGCGTCAGCTCCATCCACTTCAACAGGCGCGACGTCGGCCGGGGCTTCAGCAGCTCGCCCGCCGCCAGCCGATGGAGGAAGGCCACCGCGTCCGCCGCGCAGAGGTAGTTGTCGTTCCCCATCACCTTCGGGGAGTTGGTGGCCCAACGCGGCTTGCCGTAGTTCCACTTCGTCAGCGCGGTGTTCTTCACCTCGAGCGAGCGCAGATAGTCATTGATGACATCCGGCCCGCCCACCAGGTCGATGACCGCGCCCGAGGCCTCGTTGTCCGAGGTGCGGAACACCTTCTCCGCCAGCGGCGCCACCTTCTTCTCCTCGGCCTTCTTCAGCGCCGCAGCCACCCAGAACACCTTGGCCGAGCTCGCGGAGATGTGCGGCACCGTGTCCGAGAACCCGGCGTACTCCCCGGTCCTCGAGTCCCGCACCGCCAACGCGATGTCCGAGCCCGGCGACAGCGCCTGGGCCTCCGCCGCCAGCGAGTCCACGACGGACTGGAGCGAGGCGCGCGCGGGCCCCGCATCCGTGGCCTCCGACGCCTGGGCGGCCCCCACCGCGAGCCAGCCCCACACCCACGCTCCAGCCCGAAGCATCAGCGCTCCACCTGGGGCGGCGGCGTGACGAGCGGAATCCCCGCGGCCGCCACGTACGCGCCGTAGTCATAGGGCGGCACGCGCTGGGCACCGTCGTAGTCGAAGTCCACCACGCCGGTGAGGATGACGCCCTTGTCCACCGCGGCCGAGGAGGACAGCAGGTGGAAGTCCTTCGCCGCCGCGTCCCTGAAGCCCGCCGCCGACAGCTGCGTGGACACCAGGTTCGTCCTCGCGAACAGGTCCAGGCACGCCGTGTTGCCGCCATTGCCCGCGTGGGTCGTCGGCGCGCCCGCGACGATGTTGTTGGAGAAGGTCACGACGTTGCCGCCCATCAGGTTGCAGAAGACGTAGACGCCCTCCACCGAGGAGGTCACCACCGTGTTGTGGTGGTAGGCGACCGGCCGCGGGTTCGCGACCTGCAGGTTCACATCCGTGGTGCGATTGAAGAGCGTCCCCGTCCGGGCCCCGATGATGATGTTGTTCATCACCAGCGAGCCGCCCAGTCCCTGGAACATGATGCCCTGGGTGTTGCGGGGCTGGTCCGTCTCGATCCAGTTCGAGTCGATGACGCCCTTGCTGCCAGGGTTCACCGTGATTCCACCGGAGTGGCTGCTGTTGTTGTTCAAGCCGTAGTTCTTGATGAAGTTGCGCCGCAGGGTCATCCCCTGGAGCGCGCCGCCCACCTGGATGGCGTCATTGCCGGTGTTCTCCACCCGGTTGTTCACCACCTCGACGCCAATCACATCCGCCTCGTGCACCCGCTTGCCGCCGCCGCAATCGACGCCCGGGTTGTAGGACTGGCCATTCACCCAGCCATGGTGCGACGGGCCGATGTAGACCCCCTCGTAGACGGTGTCGTGGATGTACGTGTCGTGGATGCGGGTGTTGTACTGGGCCCAGGTGCCACGCGCCCAGGCGCCGGCGCACGTCGGATACGTGCGGAAGGCGATGCCCACGCCGCCGTTGGGATTGCCACGCACCTCCACGTGGTCGATCTCCACGTCGGACGTCCCGTCGCGCAGGTCGATGTGCGCTTGATTGCCGCCCGCCGTGCCCGCCACCAGGCCGTAGGCGTGCGTGCTCCCGGTGCCCGTCAGCCGCAGGTACCGGCTCGCGCCCGTGATGCCCATCGGGCTGTTGCCCGCGTTGTTGAAGATGGCCTGACCGCCGCAGTTGGTGATGGTGACAGGCCGCTCGGCCGTCCCCTTCAACCCGTGCAACGCCAGGTAGGAATACGTCCCCGGCTTGATGCACAACGTCTTGCCCGCGTAGCGCTCGGAGCCCGCGTCAGAGGCATCCAACCAGACGTAGCCGCTGCCCGAGCCGATGAACTCCGAGCACCCGCCCCCCGCCGTGCACGACAGCCCCACCGTCGGGTTCTCGGGGGAGCCTCCATCCCCCGCGGTTCCCGCGTCGGCCTGTTCGCCAGCATCGGGAGGTTCCCCCGCGTCAGGCAGCGCTCCCGCGTCCGAGGTGGCCCCCGCGTCCACCTCACGCCCGGCGTCCGGAGGGTCCTCCGCGCGGCGCTCCGCATCCCCTCCTCCACCACACGCCACAGCGAGGACAGCCCATCCCACGGCCGACAAGAAGATGCTCGAGCGAGTCGTCATGGACCCACTCAATACAACTTTTCATGGTTTGTCGGGAGTCTCCTGAAAGAGCCACGCGAGGAAATGGGAGAACTGGCTGGAGCCGTAGGCCGCGAGCGCACATTCGGCGACGCTTTCACGCGAGCCCTCGACGATGAGGTCGTGACGCGTCTGTGACAGCGCGCGGTCCACCTCGACGAGCGCGCTCTCCTGCATCCGCAGCAGGTCGATGAGCGCGGCGGCGCGGGCCATGGCCTCGCGATAGGCCCTGGAGAGGACGCCGGAGGTGCGAGCCTGGAGCGCCGCGGCGTCCTCCTCCGCTTCCAGCGCGGCGCGGCGCTCGTCGAACCGGGCCTCGAGTGCGTCCATGCGTTGCTTGAAGCCCCGCAGCGCGTCGCTCCGCGCGATGGCAGAGAGCCCTCGTTGAAGCTCCGCGTCGTCCTCCCAGCGTCGACGCTCGACCTCCAGGTCCTTGCGGGCGTTGAGCTCCTCGCGGTCCACCTGCGCGCGTCGGCCCTCGATGCGCTCCAGCTCCGAGCTGTCCACGTCGAGGTTGCGGCTGCGCACGTCCTCCATCCACGCGTGCAGGGCGTCCTGTTCCGTGAGCAGCGGAGAGCGCGCGGCCTGGGACTCGCGCGCGATGGCGGGACGGGACCCGGTCAGCCGACGCAGCTGTTCCTCCAACCGGACGCGCGCGGTGGCCGCCTCGGTCCGCTGGCGCTCCCATCCGAGGCGCTCGCGTGCCAGCTCGTCGCGCAGGTACAGCGCGCGGCTGCGCACGGCCCCCACGCTCCCCACGAACCCCGCGCCCACGAGCCACCACGGCGAGAACACCACGGCGGGCACCAGGCCCAGCGCCGCGGTGACCAGCAGCCCGCTGACCATGCCGCGCTCCAGCGAGCCCTCCCGGGAGAACTGCCGCACCACGGGTGTCTCGAGGGGGAGGAATCGCGACAGCTCGCGCAGCCAGGCCATCGTCGGTGACGCCTCGCGCTCGCTCGCCTTGGGTGGCGACGCGGCGGGCGTCACCTCGGGCACCGCATCGGCGGGCATCGCCAACAGCCGCGACAACGTGGGGGCCACGTACTCACGCACCCGCGCATGGGGCGAGGTCCGCAGCGCCTGGAACAGCGGCGAGCGCTCCGGTTCGAGGAAGTCCCTGCGACGGAACAGCAGACAGTCGTCGCCGCCCTGGAAGCGCTCCCAGAGTGACGGCTCGTGCGCGAGCGCCACGAGCGAGAGCCACACCACCCAGCCGGAGAAGTGGTCCAACCGCAGGTCGAAGAACCCCGCGTCGCGGCCGGGGTGTTGGTAGTTCGGATGGCCCGTCTCGTGGCCCTTGCGTCCGACGAGCGGCGGGACGCACATGCCGTCGTAATCGATGAGCCTCAGCCCCCGCTCCGTGACGAGCACGTTGCCGTGCTGCAGATCCCCGTGCGCGATGCCCGCGTCACGCAGGGCCGACAGCAACCCCAGCCACTCGGCGGCGAGGCGGAACAACGTCAGCGGCTCGCGCAGGTGCCGGCCGACGTAGCGCTCCAGCGACTCACCCTGCACCCACTCCATCATGACGAGGGGGAGCCAGCGGCCGCGGACATGGATGCCTCGCGGCTGGAACCAGACGCCCACCGAGGACGGCAGCCAGTGCTGCTCCAGGTGCCGTCGGATTTCGAGGTAGCGCGACTCCTGGTCCCGGGGATACGGGCGCGTGAAGCAGCGCACCGCGTAGACCGTGTCGCCGCAGGTCACCTTGTACGTGGTGGCGAAGTTGCCCGCGCGAGGACGGGGCAGTCCCGCCATCACCCCCGTCCCCTGCTCGACGACGCCCGCCTTCAACCTCGCGTCGGAGAAGGCCTGTCCCGGATGCTGGAGGGCGGATTGATAGTCGCTGTCGGAAGGCAGGGCCATGACGTCACGCCTCCACCGACAGGCGCATCAGCGTGGTGTCGTCGTTGCGCAGGCTCCGCGCCGCGCGCAGCCCCGCCACGAACGACTCGAACGCGGAGCGGTCGTCCTCGCCGGGCAGCGACAGCCAGGGCCGCCCGCCCCGCTCATGCTCCCCCAGGAACCAGTGGGCCAGCGCGTCCGTCATCAGGAGCAGCGTGTCGCCCACGCGCACCTCGCCCGTCATCTCGCGCGCCTGCGCGGCGACGCGCGCGTTCTGCGCGCCATGGGTGGACACCAGGAAGGGACGCGAGCCGAACGACGACGCGAGCTCGAGCGGGAAGCTCCGCACCAGCCGCGCATCGCGCACCTGGAACAGGCACGAGTCCCCCACGGCCAGCGCGGACCACGTGCCCACGATGCCATCCGCTCCCGCCGGGGTCCGCGCGAGGCTCACGCCCAACACCGTCGCGAAGGCCCCCTCACGAAGCTTCTCCTGGGCGTACCAGGGCAGCTCCCGGCCCTCGACCTCCGCGAGCCAGCGGCGCTGCAACCCGGGCAGCGCCTGGAGCAGCCCCGAGGGCTCCCGCATCTGGCCTGTTGCGTACTCACGCGCGAGCAGCCGCGCCCACAGGCCGGAGAAGAGGCTCTCGGTCGCGCCGTCCGCGACGGCCACGTGCAACGAGTCCTCCACGAGGACAGCGGAGTGCTCGGGCGCCGCGGCGTCCTCGTTCTCCGTGGGCGCGTTGCCGTCCTTCTGGACGCCCATCACCTCCAGCGCGATTCGCATGGCCAGCTCGCGTCCCACGCTCAACGCAGGTTGCTCGGCCGCGTCCCGATGTTCAGGAACTTGATGAGCGAGAGGATGTCCGCGTTGAAGACGAAGCCGCGCGCGCCCTCGCGCACCGCGTGGCCCTCATCCCTCGCCGCGGCGAGCATGCCCTGGGTGAGCGGACTGGAGAGGGAGAAGAGCCTGCGCGCGTGCGCGTCCGGCAGGTGCGTCTCGGCATCGGGGAACTGGATGGGCACGGCCGGGTTCGAGGACAGGTGCACGTTGAGCAGCAGCACCTCGCCGTCCGCGCCTCGCACGGAGCGAAGCCCCGCCGCGCCCTCGGTCGGGTCTCCATCCGTGGGCTCGCCGTCGGAGATGTTCACCACGATGGGCGGGAAGCTCTCCGGGTGCTCCCGCATCCAGGCGGTCACCAGCTCACGGGCTCGGAGGAGCACCTCGCACATGGGCGTGGGTCCGTGCGCGTGCGGCTCCACCCAGATGGGGAAGCGGACCTTCTCGCGCACCAGGCCCCCCATGCCATCCTCGCGCTCGCGCGTGCGCTCCTCCAGCCTCGCGGGCGCGTGCCCCACCGCGCTGATGGGCACCAGGCCCCGCCCCGCGAGCGCGCCGCTGAAGGCCGAGCCGACCTTCTCTCCGTACCCGAGCACCCCCAGGTGGAAGTAGTCCCGGATGCCTTCCTCACGGGCACACCGCACCACCAGGTTCTGCACCAGGCGGTTGGTGACATCCGCCACACCCTCGGCCTTCTTGCGCGTGCCCCCCTGGCCCCCGAAGGGGTCGTCCATCGACCCCGACTGGTCGATGAGCAGCAGGATGCAGGCGGGCTGGGTGCGGCTGATCTCCGACGAGTAGGCCATGGGTCCTCGCACCGCGCGGTCCGACTGCGCGCGCGAGCCTACAGTGGCCCTCGCTGGAGGAAGCGACGATTCGACGCCCTCCGCCGCGCCCCCGGACAGGCGACGCGGCGGAAGACGGACGGGCTAGTTCGTGACGCCCTTCGCCAGCTCACCCACGAAGCCCGCGGCGATCTTCGAGAACTTCAAGGCGTGGTTGGCGTTGCTGCCCGACTGCGCGATCGTGTCGTTGACCGTGTGGATGTAGGGGTTGCCCGTGTTGACCGTGGACTCGTGCGGGATGGAGGCCGCGTAGCCCTGGGCCGTCCACGACGCGTGGTCCGAGCACGCGTAGCCGCACGTGGTGTCGCGCTGGACGATGCCACCGCCGTACGTGGTGATGATGTTGCGCAGGAACGTGTTCTGCGCGGAGTTGGTGTAGTCGGTGACCACGCCCACGTCGTGGGTGTTGCCGGCGCGCTTGTAGTTGGTCATGTCCAGTTGGAGCACGCCCACCACGTTGACGCCGTTGTTCTTGTGCCAGGCGGCGATCTCCTTCGAGCCGCGCAGACCGACCTCCTCCGCCGCGTAGCCGATGAACTTCACCGTCCGCAGCGGCCGGTAGTTGCAGGACACCGCCGCGCGGATGACCTCCGTGAAGGACGCGATGCCGGACGCGTTGTCATCCGCGCCAGGCGCCGTGGCGCCCGAGGAGATGGAGTCCAGGTGGCCGCCCACCACCACCACCTCGCTGGCCAGCGTGGAGCCAGGGATGGTGAGGATGACGGAGGGCTGCGCCCACGCCGCGTGGGTGAACGTCGTCGCGGTGATGTCGCTGCGCGACGCGGCGATGTTCGCCCAGAGGGTGCGCAGTCCGTTCGCCGCGTTCACGCCCGTCGTGTGCGTGTAGTAGCGCGTGGTGTACGCCGCCATCGTGTTGATGGTGGAGCGCACGCCGGACTCGGTCAGCCGGCCAATCATGCAGTTGACGGCGGCGGCGTTGTCGATGGTGTACGTCACCAGCTCCTGCGTGGGCGCCAGCGGCGCGGGCACCAGCGACTTCTCCGCCTCGTCCCGCGTCTCGAACGTGACGAAGCCCGCACACCGGTTGAACTTCTCGTGCATGACGTGCGCGATGCGCTCCAGCTGCGACTCGCGCACCTGAATCACCGACACCTCCTTCTTCGTCAGCGACGGAGGCGGCATCTTCCAGCCTTCCTTCGCGAAGGCCTCCGCCACGGGCTCCATGGCGTCGGCACCCAACGAAATCCACAGCTCCCGGTCCTCGGCTCCCGCGAACGACGCGGTGGGGCTCAGCAACATCAGGGCAAACGGAATCAACCGCTTCATGGGCAGCGCTCCTTGCTGGATGGGTGGTGCGTCGCGGAACACCGCGGCCAGCCGCATCGCACGGCCTCCGCGTGTGGACTCCACATGGCGCGCACGACCTGCCGCGCGCCCTCGGGAGACGGAGCCGTACTTTCCGCTTATTCCGCGATTGCGGACAACCTACCCCACCCCGGAGACGCAGGGTGAACTATTCACCACTCAACAAAGACGCCCCGTATGGGCGAAGCGCCTCCACGGGCCCACCTGCACGGCCGTGGAGTGCGGGGTGCGTCACTCGCTGGGGAGCGCGGCCACCACGTGGGTGGCGGGCCGGGAGCCGTTGTTGGAGGACTCGTCGTGCTCGGTGAGGCAGGCCTCGGTGCGCACCATGGGCAGGCCGTAGGGCTGCTCGCGCAGGAAGGCCATGAGCCGCTCGCGCACCAGGCATCGCAGGTCGAACGCCTTGCCGGAGTCCGAGGCGCTCACCAGGGCGCGCAGCTTCATGGTGCGCTCGGACATGTCCGTCACCTGCAGCCCTCCGACCTTGCCATCCCACAAGCCGTTGGACTCGTGCTCCAGGATGCGGCGCAGCTCGGCGCGGGCCGCGGGCACGTCCGTGCGGAAGTCCACGTAGAACTCCGCGGTGCCCATGATGTCCGGGGACACCTTGCTCCAGTTCTGGAAGGGCTTCTCCAGGAAGTGGCCCATGGGAATCACCAGCCGGCGCAAGTCCCAGACCTTCACCACCACGTACGTGAGGGTGATCTCCTCCACCCAGCCCCACTCGTTCTCCACGATGACGGTGTCGCCGATGCGGATGGGCTGGGTGATGGACAGCTGGATGCCGGCCAGCAGCGTGGAGATGGACTTCTGCGCCGCCAGGCCGATGAACAGGCCGGCGATGCCCGCCGAGGCGAGCAGCGACACGCCCACGTTCCGCACCGCCTCGAACTGCAGCAGCATGAGCGACGCGCCGATGAGCACCACGGCGACCTCCACCACGCGCCGCAGCACCGCCAGCTGCGTGCGCAGGCCGCGCGCCCGGCCCACGTTGCCGCCCTTCTCCTCGCGCACCACCGTCTGCTCGACGAAGCCCGCGGCCAGCTTCACGAAGCGCAGGAGGAACCACGCCACGGCCACCAGGCCCACCGAGCGCGTCACCAGGTCCACGCCGTGCTTCGCCACGGGCGGCAGCTTCAGCGCCCACAGCCCCGAGGCCACCAGCACCGTGAAGAGCACGTAGCGCGTGGGGCCTCGCGCGGACGTCGCCAGCTGGTCATCCCAGCCCGACTTCGTCATCGCCGTGGCCCGGTCCACCACCCGGAGCACCAGCCACTCGATGGCCCGCCCCAGCAGCCACGCCCCCACGAACAACACCGCCAGACCCGCCCACTGCCACAGCTCCAGTCCCCACGCGCTGCCCTCGGGCACGGGGACGGGCAACGGAGGCGGCGGGGCGCCCGCCACGGAAGCCTCGGGCGTGGCGGCGGAGAGCCAGGGCAAGGAGATGGAGCGCACCATGTCTGGGGGCCTTTCGAGTCGGGGTGCACGGCGAGCCCCGGCCCCGCGCGCATCCCTCTCGCGTGGGCGCCGTACTCCCGGGCTTAAAGTTTGAGGTCAAACCTACTAACGGTACGAGCTGGGATGGTCCAGGACCTTTTTGGAGGGAGGTTCCCCCGGACCCGGCGGGACTTTCCGGGCTGGCTGGGCTGAGGGAGACTCGCGCCCGAGCAGCCCTCGCGGAACCCCGGCCCGGGCCGTGTGCTTCCTGAGGGCCTGGAGATGGTCATGAGCATCTGGAATGTCGCGGGCCGTTGGGCCCGAAGCGTCGTTCAGCAGCCGCCCGCCTCCTCCACGAGCAATGAGGCACGGCCCACGGGCGCGTCGTCCGGCTCGGCGCAGGCGAAGGACTCCTTCACGCCGTCTCCATCACCGGGCGCCAACCCGTCGCGGCCGGATTTGTCGGGGGGAGCGAACGAGGGTCCGAGCGGGTACTCGAAGCCGGTGCGCGCGGACGAGCTGCCGGACATCCAGAGCGGCACGGGGGTGCTGACGCTGAACCTGGCCAACGGCGCGGGCTCCGAGTACCGCACGGCGAAGAACCGCGAGGAGCAGGCGGAGCTCATCCGTGAGACGGGCGCGACCATCGCCGGGTTCCAGGAGGTGGACGTCGGCGTGGATCGCAGTGGGAACGCGAACACGGCGTTGGACATCGCGCGGCATCTGAATCCGTCGTTCGAGGCGTTCAAGTCGGGCACGGTGCCCACGGTGGGGCTGCACGAGGACGCGCCGGCCACGGCGATTCGCAAGGGCGCGGATGGGACGACGCTGTACCAGACGCCCGAGGGGACGCTGGTGACGGGCGAGTCGTTCTCCGGGGATGACAAGAGCATCAAGGGCGACACGGGCGCGGACGCGACGTACGGCAACGCCATCTACGTGGGGGCGCCGGACAAGGTCGTGGACGCGTACACGGTGACGCTGCCCGCGGCGGAGTCCGGAGGGCCCGCGGTGTCGTCGAAGGAGGACCTGGCGGCGCTGGGTGACGGCAAGCTGACGGAGGCCGAGCGCAAGGCGCTGGGTGCGCGCAACGAGGCGCTGCGGAAGAACAGCCCCTCCGAGCCGCGCACGGCGCTGGTGACGCGCGTGGTGGGGCCGGATGGCCAGGAGAAGAGCATCATCAACGTGCACCTGGCGGCGGGGAAGGAAGGCGCGGGGCTGCGCGAGAAGCAGCTCCAGTTCCTCGCGGAGGTGGCGCGTGCGGAGGCCAAGGGTCCCCCGGCGCGGGAGCTGGTGGTGATGGGCGACTTCAACGATTCGACGGAGAACGTGGGCAAGGCGCTCGAGGGCGCGGGGCTGCACCGCGTGGTGGGCGGGAAGAAGGCCAACGGCGACAACTTCGACCAGGTCTGGGTGTCGGGCGGGTTGGACACGCACAACGCCGCGCAGGTGAAGACGGACGGCGTGAGCGACCACGCGCATGCCGGTTACGCCATCATCCGGTGACGCGGTTCACTCGATGATGTTGACGTGCTGCGCACCGCCGGCCTTCAGGTAGTCGGCGATGCGCTGGACGATGATCTCGCGCTCCGCGTCGGTGACCTTCTTGCCGTCGTCCCAGCGCCGGATGGACTTCTTGACGATGAAGGCGAAGCCGGCGCTGAACTCGAAGAGCAGGGCCCTGTCGTTCTGCTGGTAGAAGCCCATCTCTCCCCGGCCGAGCGCCGCGATTCGGTATTCCTCCGAGTCACTCACGCGAACGCGGAGCCCCCGAGTGGGCTCCGTGTTCTTGATGCTCGCGATGAAGTCGCGCTCGTCCTGGTCCATCCGGGCATCTTGTCCACGCTCGTGCCGCGCCTCAATCCTCCCGAGGCGCGCGCTGGCGCAACACCAGCAGCCGCAGCTCCGTCATGTCCTCGATGGCGTACTTCACGCCCTCGCGTCCCAGGCCGGAGCCCTTCACGCCGCCATAGGGCATGGTGTCCACGCGGAAGCTCGGCACGTCTCCCACCACCACGCCGCCCACCTCCAGCTCGTCCCAGGCATGCATCGCCCGTGAGAGGTCGTTGGTGAAGAGCCCCGCCTGCAACCCGTACCGGCCCGCGTTGACCTGGGCCATCGCCTCCGTGAAGGAGGTGAAGGGCTGGAGCAACACCACCGGACCGAAGGCCTCCTCCGCGCTCAGCGGCGCGTCCTCGGGCACGCCCTCCAGCACCGTGGCCTCCAGCAGCGCGCCCTTGCGTCCGCCGCCCGTCAGCACCCGCGCCCCCCGCCCCACCGCGTCCTGAATCCACCCCTCGAGGCGCTTCGCAGCGGGCTCGTCGATCATCGGCCCCAGCGTCGTCGCCTCGTCACGAGGGTTCCCCGAGCGCAGCGCCCGCGCCCGCTCGACGAGCAGCGCCTTGAACGCCTCGTAGTGCGACGCGTGCACCAACACCCGCTGCACCGAGATGCAGCTCTGCCCCGACTGGAAGAACGCCCCGAGCGCCACGCGGTCCGCAATCACGTCCAGCGCGGCGCCCGGCTCGCGGTCCACCACGCAGGCCGCGTTGCCGCCCAGCTCCAGCACCACCTTCTTGCGCCCCGCGCGCGCCTTGAGCTCCCAGCCCACCTTCTCCGAGCCCGTGAACGACAGGAGCTTCAACCGCTCGTCCTCGATGAGAGGACCGATGTCCTTCAGCGTCGGCGTGACGACCGAGAACGCGCCCTCGGGCAGGTTCGTCTCCGCGAGCACCTCCGCCAGAATCATCGCGCTCACCGGCGTGCGGTCCGACGGCTTCAGGATGAACGGGCAGCCCGCGGCGATCGCCGGCGCGACCTTGTGCGCCACCAGGTTGAGCGGGAAGTTGAACGGCGTGATGAGCGACACCGGCCCCACCGGCACCCGACGCGTGAAGCCCCGGTAGCCCTCGGCCCGCGCGGACACCTCCAGGTTCAGCACCTCGCCGCCCCCGCGCACCGCCTCCTCCGCGGCGGCCTTGAACGTCTCGATGAGCCGCGTCACCTCGCCGCGCGCGTCACGCAGGGGCTTGCCCGCCTCGACGCAGAGCACCTGGGCCAGCTCCTCCGCGCGCTCCTGGAAGCGACGCACGCAGTGCTCCAGCACCGCCTGTCGGGCATGCGCGGGCAGCCGCCGCATCGGCCCCGCTGCACGCACCGCCGCGGCGATGGCCTCCTCCACCGCGGCCGCGTCCGAGAGCGCGACCCGCGTCACCACTTCTCCCGTGTACTTGTCCACCACGGGCAGGTCCGCGTTTGGCCAGCACCGACGGTTGGCCACGTAGTACGGGTAGCGTTCAGCCAACATGGAGCACCTCGCCTTCCTTCTCCCCGACGCCGAGCGCGCGGGTGTTGTCCGAGTAGTCGATGGGCAGGTCGATGACATGCACGCCGCCCGACTCCAGGCAGCGTGACAGGGTCGCGCCGAACTCCGACGCGCTCGTGGGTCGATGCCCCCTGGCGCCGTACGCCTCCGCGTAGCGGACGAAGTCGGGGTTGCCCAGCGCCATGCCGAAGTCCGGCAGGCCCATCTCCCCCTGCTTCCAGCGAATCATCCCGTAGCCGTCGTCGCGCACGACGACCACCGTGAGGTCCAACCCCAGTCGCACCGCCGTCTCCAGCTCCTGCGAGTTCATCATGAACCCACCGTCGCCGCAGACCGCCACCACCTTGCGGCGAGGATGCACCAGCTTCGCGGCGATCGCCGAGGGCAGCCCCGCCCCCATCGTCGCGAGCGCGTTGTCCAGCAAGAGCGTGTTGGGCCGCCGCGTACGGTAGTAGCGAGCGAACCACAGCTTGTACATGCCATTGTCCAGACACACGATGCCGTCATCCGGCAGCGCGCGGCGCACCTCCGCCACCAGTCTCGCGGGGTAGATGGGGAAGCGGTCATCCGCCGCCCCTCGCGCCAGCTGCGCCTCCAGCCCCGCCCGAGCCTTCTCGAACGGCGCGAAGTCCCAGCTCGCCCCACGCTGTCCCAGCCCCTCCGCGATGCGCCACACGGCGTTGGCGATGTCCCCCGTCACCTCCAGCTTCGGGAAGTAGACCGGGTCCACCTCCGCCGACGAGAAGTTCAGGTGGACGACGGCGCGGCTGCTGTCGCGCATCACGAACGGCGGCTTCTCGATGACGTCGTGTCCCACGTTGATGATGCAGTCGGACATCTCGATGGCGCGGTGGACGAAGTCTCCATCCGACAGCGCGGCGGTGCCCATCCACAGCGGGTGGGACTCGTCGACGACGCCCTTGCCCATCTGCGTGCTCGAGAAGGGAATCCCCACCCGGTCCACCAGGACGCGCAGCATCTCCGACGTGAGCTTCCGGTTGGCGCCCGCGCCCACCATCAACAGCGGCCGGCGCGCCGAGGCGATGGTCTCCACGGCCCGCGCGATGGAGCCCTCGTCCGCCACGGGCCTGCGCCACGCGCTGGGCGCGAGCAACGGCGCCTCGGTGGCCTCGCGCGCGACGTCCTCGGGCAACTCCAGATGCGTGGCGCCGGGGCGCTCCTCCTCCGCGCGACGGAAGGCCTCGCGCACCGCGGACGGGACGTGCTCCGCGGAGACGAGCGTGCGCGTCAGCTTGGTGAGCGGGCGCATCATCCCCACCACGTCGACAATCTGGAAGTGGCCCTGCTTGCTCGCCTTGATGGGCTTCTGCCCGGTGAGCATCACCATGGGCATGGCGCCCAGCTGCGCGTACGCGGCCGGCGTGACGAGGTTGGTGGCGCCCGGCCCCAGCGTCGCCAGGGTGACGCCCGCCTTGCCGGTCAGCCGCCCCCACGTCGCCGCCATGAAGCCGGCCGCCTGCTCGTGACGGGTGAGCACCAGCTTCAGGCTGGAGCCCCGCATCGACTCCAAGAGGTCCAGATTCTCCTCGCCGGGCAGCCCGAAGACGTAACGCACGCCCTCGGCCTCCAGCGCTTTGACGAACAGGTCCGATGCCTTCATCTCGCGGTCCTTCCTTCCGGTGACACCGAAGTTCTACGGACCGGGGTCGATTCGTACATTCGTTTGTTCGCATCGCTTCGATAGGCACCATCTATGATGCCGCCATGGAGCTCCGACACCTGCGCTACTTCACCGCCGTGGCCGACACGCTGCACTTCGGCCGTGCGGCGCGGCGGGTCCACGTCTCGCAGCCCACGCTGTCCCAGCAGATTCGTCAGCTGGAGGAGGAGCTGGAGACGCCGCTCTTCGAGCGCTCCCGAGCGGGCGTGCGCCTGACGCAGGCCGGAGAGCTGTTCCGCAGCTACGCGTCGCGCGCGCTGGAGGATGTGGACGCGGGACGGATGGCCGTGGGCGCGCTGCAGGGACTGGCCACGGGCGCGCTGCGCGTGGGCTATCCCCCCAGCATGCGCGGCCTCGTCGTCCCCGCGCTCGCCGCCGTCCTGCGCCGTCACCCGGGCCTCGCGCTCAGCGCGGAGGAGCTGGTGGTGCGCAGGATGGAGCGGCGATTGACGGACGGAAAGCTGGACGTGGGGCTGGGCTACGCGCCAGCGCGCGCTCCGGACCTGGACACCGAGCCGGTGTTCGACAGCCGGCTCGCGCTCGTCGTCGCGCGTGGCCATGTGCTGGCCGGCGCGGAGACGGTGGGCGTGAAGCAGCTCACGAACGAGCCCTTCGCCCTGCTCTCCCCGGGCCTGCGGGTGCGCTCGCGCGTGGACGCGTACTTCGCCACGCTGCGGTGGTCCCCGCGCATCGCGCTCGAGTCCAACGCGGTGGGCACGGTGCTCGCCATCGTCCGCGCGGGGCTCGCCGTCACGGTGCTGCCCGAGCCACGCCTCGCCGACGTGGAGCGACTGGTCGTCAAGCGACTGTCCCCGGCGCCACGCTCCGAGCTGGCCGCCCTCCTCTGGCGCAAGGGCGCGCCCCGAGCCCCCGCCGCGGAGCTGTTCGCCGCCGAGGTCCGCGCTCGCGCGAAGGACTCCGGAAGCTGACCCACGTCACGCGCGAGGTCGATTCACAACCAGATGGTTGACTGTCCCGGCTCCATCGCTATCCTCAACGAAATGGTTGAACGTCACGCGGAGGGTCCGCGTCGACGACGTCATCCCCTTTGGAGGAACCGATGCGCATCTCGATGAATAGCGTGTTCGTCGACGACCAGGCCAAGGCCCAGAAGTTCTACACGGAGAAGCTGGGCTTCGTGACGAAGGTGGACGTGCCCGCGGGTGGAGCGCGCTGGCTGACCGTGGTGTCGCCAGACGACCCGAACGGCACGGAGCTGCTGCTCGAGCCCAACGGGCATCCGGCGGCGGTGGCGTACCAGAAGGCCATCTTCGCGGACGGCATCCCCGCGACGGCCTTCACCTCGACGAACATCCACGAGGAATATGAGCGTCTGAAGGCGCGCGGCGTGGTGTTCACGAAGGAGCCCACCCAGTTCGGGCCCGCCATCATCGCCACGTTCGAGGACACCTGCGGCAATCTGATCCAGATGCTCCAGGTCGTGGGACAGCCCTGACGAAGCGCGGGGGCCCGAGGCGGATGATGGACCTCGGGCCTCCTCACAGTCCGCCCGAGATCACGGTGCCCGTGGCAGAGTGCCCCGGATGCTGCGCACCACCGCCCCCCTGCTCCTCCTATCGACCCTCGCCTGCCACCACACCCCGGACCGCGCGCAGCTCCCACGCGGACAGGACAGGTTGACCCGGCTGCTCGAGGGCCCGCTCGGCGTGGATTCGATTCGACGGGTCATCCAGAGTCACCGCGAGGAGATTCTCCAGTGCTACTCGTGGGTCTGGGGCACACGGCCGCTGCGGGACGGGAAGATCACCATCCGCTTCGTCATCGGTGCCGAGGGACACGTCTCCGAGGCCAAGGTCCAGCAGACGCTCGTGCACGAGCCGGAACTCGAGGACTGCATGGTTGGACAGATCAGGACCTGGCGGTTTCCGAAGCCCTCCAAGGAGCTGGGCAAGGTGGTCGTGAGCTACCCCTTCATCTTCAAGCAACCCTCCTGAACTGCCCCACCTCGCGCGGCGGTCAGGTTTCGCGCGTCCCTTCGTCCCCGCGCCCATGTCCCCTGAATCCTCCCCGGTCCTGAGTGCGTCCCAGATTCAACAGTTCATCGAGCAGGGCTTCGTCCGACTCGATGACGCCTTTCCCCAGGAAGTCGCCGCCGAGGCGCGCGCCCTCCTCTGGAAGGACACCGGCTGTTCCCCCGATGATCCGACGAGCTGGAAACGCCCCGTCGTCCGGCTCGGCGAATACACGCAGGACGTCTTCCGCACGGCCGCGAACACGCCGAGATTGAATGCCGCGTACGACCAGCTCGTCGGCGTCGAGCGATGGTGGCCGAGGATGAGCCTGGGCTCCTTCCCGGTCCGCTTCCCCAGCACCGAGAACCCAGGTGACGACGGCTGGCACGTCGACGTCAGCTTCCCTCCACCGGGCGGCACCGACTCCTTCTTCGAGTGGCGCAGCAACGTCTCCACCCAGGGGCGCGCGCTCCTGATGCTCTTCCTGTTCTCCGACGTCGGCGAGCACGACGCTCCCACGCGCATCCGCATCGGCTCGCATCACGACGTCGCGCGGATGCTGGCCCCCGCCGGGGACGCGGGCCTGTCCTTCATGGAGCTGGCCCAACGGATGGATTCGACGGCCTCGCGTCCTGAAGCGCTGGCCCAGGGTGACGCGGGGACCGTCTATCTCTGCCACCCGCTCATCGCCCACGCCGCGCAGCCGCACCGGGGCACCCGCCCTCGCTTCATGGCGCAGCCGCCGCTGTTTCCTCGCAAGCCCTTCGACCTGGAGAAGGACGACTGCCCCGTGGTGGTCGCCATCCGTCAGGCGCTCGCGACGACGCGGGCCTGAACCTTCGACGAGGAGCGTGGAGAGGCCCCCCGCGGGCCGCCTCCACGCGCCCCTCGAAGTCCCGACCCGGAGCGGTCAGCCCTCCCCGGGTCCGCGCAAGGGGTGTGGGGAAGCAAGCGCGGAAGCGGGCACATCACTGCCTGGACACGCCCTGGCGCGAAGTGGCGCATTCGCGCATCGCTTTTCCGCACGAGCGCGGGCGCTCAAGACGGTGTCGCGTCCCGCATCACCGAGCGGATGCTCAGGTCCAGCTGGCTCTGGAGCACTCGCAGCAGGCTGGTGAGCCCCTCGGAGTTCTCGCCCAATCGGGCCGCGAGACGGTCTCGCACATCCTGCCGCAGCCGCTCGCGGAACTGCGCCAGCCAGCGCTTCACCGTGGAGCGGTCCACCTGGTACGCGCGGGCGATCTGCGCCGTGCCCATCCCCTCCACCAGGTGCAACCGCAACAGCGTCCGTCCCCGGGACTCCAGCGCGCCGAGCGCCTCCTGGAAGGCCACCGTGAAGTCCTCGCGGTAGCGCTCCTGGATGAAGCGCCGGTCCATATCCACGTCCGGCACGCTCGCCTCTGCGAGCTTGGAGTCATTCAGGTCGAGCGAAATCTTCCGCTCTCGCATCAGGTTGAGCGCGGTGCGCAGCGCGGCCACCCGGAGCCACGCCATCAACGTGCCCTGTCCCTCGTAGTCGGCGATGCGCGGCGCGCGCTCTCCGTTGGGAAGGAAAAGCTTCACGCGCAGCAACTGGAGCGCCTCGTCCGCCACGGTGGCCTCCAGGCCCCGGTGCAGCAGCGCCTTGCGGAGCGACGGGATGAAGCGCGACTCGAACTCGCTCAGGGCGCTGGCGTCCTGCCGCGCACAGGCGCGCGCGAAGGCCAGGTCCTCTTCATGCTCGGTGCCATTCATCGTCTTGACCGCCCACGTCGGTTATCGTCACCACGGTCATGGAATGCATCGAGACACGACGGCTCTTCGCCTTCGCACAGGGTGAGCTGGACGTCGAAGCGACGCATCAGGTGGAGCAGCATCTTGATTCCTGCGCCTCCTGTCGAGCACTCCTGGCGGAGGCCGCGCGTTCGCGGGACGAGGAGGCGAGCCCGCCACCGTCGATGCCTGCCGCGCCGCGCTCGTGGCTCGAGCGCGGGGCGCTGCTCGGGCGATATGTCGTTCTGGAGCGAATCGGCTCCGGGGGCATGGGCGTCGTCCACGCGGCGTATGACCCGGAGCTGGACCGGCGCGTCGCGCTCAAGCTGATTCGCATCGACTCCACCAGCTCCGCCCACCTCGAGCGCGCCCAGGCGCGGCTGTTGCGCGAGGCCCAGGCCACCGCTCGCGTCATCCACCCGCACGTCATCACCATCCATGACGTGGGCCGCTTCGGTGAGCACGTCTTCCTGGCCATGGAGCTGGTGGACGGCACCACGCTGCGCGCGCACATCCGCTCGCGCAAGGGACCGAAGGACTGGCGTGAGACGCTGGGCCTGTTCATCCAGGCCGGACGCGGGCTCGCGGCGGCGCACGCGCAGGGGCTGGTGCACCGGGACTTCAAGCCCGACAACGCGCTCGTCGGCAAGGACGGGCGCGTGCGCATCACCGACTTCGGGCTGGCGCGCATCGTCGAGGGCGTCGAGGACACGCCCACGCCCACCCCGGGCACCACGGCCGCGCCGCTGCGCAGCGAGTGGCACACCCGCTCGGACATGGTGCTGGGGACGCCGGCCTACATGGCGCCCGAGCAGAAGCGCGGCGAGCCCTCCGACGCGCGCAGCGACCAGTACAGCTTCTGCGTCGCGCTGTACGAGGCCCTCTACGGCAAGCGGCCCTTCGCCCCCGCCGAGTCCCCGAGCCTCCCCACGGAGGCCTCTGTTCGCGTGCCGCCCGGACCTCGGCCTCCGCCGGGCTCGAATGTCCCGGCGTGGCTGCATCAGGTGTTGCTGCGAGGACTCGCCCACTTGCCGGTGGCGCGCCACGAGTCGATGGACGTGCTCCTGCGCAGGCTCAGCCATGCGCCCGGAGCCCGGTGGCGCCGCGCCGCGCTCGCCACGGCCGCGGGGCTGGTGTTGCTCGGGGGTGGCGCCGTCCTTCATCGCACCACGTCCGCGTCACCCTGCTCCGGCAACGAGCAGGCCCTCGTCGGCGTCTGGGATGACGCCCGCAGGTCCACCGTGCGCGCGCTCTTCACGCAGAGCCCCCTGCCCTACGCCGCGGGCGCATGGACGGAGGTGGAGCGCACGCTGAACGGCCAGGCGCGGGCCTGGGTCGCCGCGAGCCACGAGGCGTGCGTGGCCACCCGCGTGAAGGGACAGCAGACGGAGCGGCTGCTCGAGCGGCAGGTCATCTGCCTGGACCAGCGGCTCAAGGACCTGGGCGCCGTGGTGGACACGCTGGCCACCGCGGACGCGCAGGTCATCCAGAACGCAACGCGCGTGGTGCACTCGCTGGAGAGTGTCTCCGTCTGCGCCAACCTGTCCGCGCTGGCCGCGCCCGAGCCTCCGCCCACGGACGAGGCCAGCCAGAAGCGCATGGAGGCCCTGCGCACCCGACGCGCCCAGGTGCGCGCGAAGCTCAATGCGGGACAGGTCGCGCCCGCGCTCCTGCTCGCGAACGACGTGGCGACCGAGGCCCACGCCATCGGCTACGGGCCTCTGGAGGCGGAGGTGTTGGACCTGCTCGCCGAGACGCAGGGCAAGAACCTCGCGTACCGCGACGCCATCAAGACGCTGCACCAGGCCATCCAGGTGGCCACGGCCAGTCGCCATGACCGACAAGCCGCCGAGTCGTGGGCGGGCATGATTCGCCTGCTCAGCCTGGTGGGGCCGGAGGTGGACCCGGACGGCGCCGTGCCTGGACACGCGCAGGCGGCCCTGCGCCGGCTGGGCGGCGACGCGCGCATCGAGGCGATGTACTTCCGCAACCTCGCCAGTCTCCACCGCAAGCGCGGACGACGCGAGGAGGCGCTGGCCGCGAGCCAGCGCGCGGTGGAGCTGGCGCGCAAGCTCTACACCGCGAACGAGCCCGAGCTCGGCACGGCGTTGTTGACCATGGGCCACGCGCTGCACGAGTTCGACCGCCACGCGGAGGGGATTCGCTTCCTCACCGAGGCGGAGGCCATCTACCGCGAGAAGTACGGCCCCGAGCATCCGTACCTCGCCACGGTGCTCAGCAACCTCGCCGTCTTCAACGTGCGGCTCGGCGACATCGAGGCCGCGCTCCGCTACGGGCGGGAGGCGCTGCTCATCAACCGGCGCGTCTATGGCGAGGAGAGTGAGGCGGTGGCCAGCGCGTACCACAACCTGGCGGGGTTCCTGATGGCGCAGGGGCACCCGGAGGAGAGCCTCCAGCACTACCTCAAGGCGGCGCGCATCCACGAGAAGGTGCAGGGCCCCGACGCCAGCGACGTGGGCGCGTCCCTGTCGCGCATGGGCGTGGTGCTGGCCTCGCTGGGGCGGTACGAGGAGGCGCTGAAGCAGCACCTGCGCGCGGTGACCATCCGCGAGAAGCGGTACGGCCCCGGGGATGCCCGGGTGGGGATGGAGCTGGTGAACGTCGCCGATGACCACCTCGGCCTGGGTGAGCCGCGCAAGGCCCTCCCCCTGTTGGAGCGGGCCCTCGGGCTGCTCGAGCAGCCCTCCGCCGAGCGCTACGCCGATGAGCTGGCCAGCGCCCGCTACTCGATGGCGCGGGCGCTCGAGTCCGAGCCCGGCCAGCGCCAGCGAGCCCTCACGCTGGCGAACGCCGCGCAGCGACACAACCAGGGCCACCTGCCCGCTCGCACCCAGCAGTTCAAGGACGTCGAACGCTGGCTCGTGCGACACACCGCGCCTCGTCTATCCTCCCAGCACCATGGCAAGCCCCTATGAGGTGATGGCGGTGCGCGGCCCGTCGGAGCTCCCGCGCATCCTGGAGCTCCAGCGCAGGAACCTGAAGCAGGTGCTCGAGGACGACGAGATGCGCTCTCAGGGCTTCGTCACGGTGGAGCACGACGTGACGGCCCTGGAGAAGATGCACGCGCTGGCACCCAGCATCGTCGCGCACCACGGAAGCGAGCTGGTGGCGTACGCGCTGACGATGCCCCGCGAGTGCCGCGCGCTGATGCCCTTGCTCGTCCCCATGTTCGACCTGCTTGACACGCTGGAGTACCAGGGACGGTCCCTGCGCGAGCGGCGCTTCTACGTCATGGGGCAGGTCTGCGTGGACAAGGCGCACCGGGGCAAGGGGCTCTTCGACCAGCTCTACGCGAAGCACCGGGAGCTGTACCGCGAGCGCTTCGACCTGCTCGTCACGGAGGTGTCCGCGCGCAACACGCGCTCGCTGCGCGCCCACGAGCGCGTGGGCTTCAAGACGCTGCACACCTACCGTGACGCCACGGACGAGTGGGCCGTCGTGGCATGGGATTGGAGCGCGGCGCCCTGACGGCGGCGACCACCAGGCGGAGCAGCGTCCCGTGCTCGTGTTGCACAGCCGCAAGAGGAAGCGCTGGGCGCCCGAGTCTTCGCCGCTCCAGGCGGCGTTGAAGACGCAGACGCCGTCGCCCATCGACGTCCACGTCTTGCAGACATGGGCCCGGCGGTTCCCGGGCGCCGTCAGGTCGATGCGAGACATGTCCCCGCCCTGAGGAGCGACGACGACGAGGAGGAGCGCGCCCGCACGGCGGCCCCCCTCGTCCCGCACAGGCTAGAGGTCCACGGCCCAGCGCTTGTCCCGGTCGTGGTGGAAGGTGTGAACGGGAGCCCCCGCACGGGACAGCAGGAGGACCTCACCGCCATCATCGAGGATGGCCGTGACGGTGATGGCGTTCATCATCCACGTGTCCCCCGTGCTGAAGATGTCGGGCTGCCCCGAGGTGAACTCGATGCTGAACTCGAGCACCTGGCTGAGGAGGACTCCGGCGGGCATGGCGACGTCCACGGTGTGCGTGGAGCGGTCCACCCACCGCGCGCGGTTGTTCAGGCTGGAGCTCGCGAAGCCCACGTTGCCGGACAGCGCCGTGTACTTGAGCACCGCCACCGCGTGGCTCTCGTTGCGCAGGTCGTCGTTGCCCGTGGTGACGGAGACCCGCAGGTGCGTGATGAGGCGGTCTCCGTCTCCGGCCAGCGCGCGACCGGGCATCAGCATCATGACGGCGGCCGCGACGAGCATCGTCAGGGTCGACAGGAAGCGCGGCTTCACCGAGCAAGGGACTGGATTCATGACAGACAACTCCTGGAAGCGGGTCGGATGGGAGGGACTCCGGCGCGCACGGGACCCAGCGGGCACGCATGACGCCACCGTGCCGTGATGCCCTCGACCCGCCTACTGCCAGATTTCTTGCACTGCCCCGGCGCTCATCGCGGCGCGAGGCTCGCGACATGGGAAGCCCCTCCTCCGGCCTCATCATCCTGGCCCTCTGTCTGCTCTGGAGCGCACCCGCGCGCGCGACCGTGGACTTCCTCGCCCACCCCGAGGACGTCCACGTGAAGCTGGTGACCTTCGGCCCCGGCCCGCACCTGCACGAGCGCTTCGGCCACGTCGCGGTCTGGGCCGAGGACACACGACGTGGCGCCCGCGCCCTCTACAGCTACGGCGTGACGTCATATGGCCGCGCGACCGAGCTGCGCCTCCTGATGGAGCGACCCACCTACTGGGCGGCCCGGCTCCCCTTGGACAACGCGCTCCTGCTGTACCGCGCACGCAATCGCTCCATCTTCGTCCAGGAGCTGGACCTGTCCGTGGAGCAGCGGCGCAGGCTGCTCGAGCGCCTCGAACGCGACGTGAAGCCCGAGACGCGGACCTATGCCTATGACCCGCTGAGGGACAATTGCGCGACGCGCCTTCGCGACGCACTCGACGAGGCGCTGGGTGGTGCGCTCCGCCTCCAGCTCTCCGGCCCCGCCGGCCGCGACGAGCGCGAGCACCTGCGTGATTCGCTTCGCGAGCTCCCCGTGACGAGCACACTCCTGATGCTCTGGCTGAGCGACGACGTGGATGCGCCGATGAGCCGGTGGCAGGAGGCCGCCTTCCCGCGCGAGCTCTCCCAATCCCTGGACGAGGTCCGCATCGTGGATGACACGGGCACCCTCAAGCCCCTCGTCCTCCGGGGCCACGAGGAGCACCTGTCCCGGGACGTGCCGCCCTCCCGGGAGCACGGCTCGAGGCTCCTCCCTATCGCCGTCGCCCTGGGGGCATGCGCGCTGCTCCTCACACCGCGGAGGTTCGAGCGCGGCCGTGCATACCGCGTCGCTCTCGGGCTGTACCACGCCCTCATCGGCGCGACCGTGGGCGCCGCCGCCACCGCCGGGTTCGCGCTGATGCTCTTCTCGGTCCATCCGTACTTCGGCATCAACGAGAACCAGTGGCTCGCCAACCCGCTCACGATGACGCTGCTCCCGCTCGGGCTCCTGGTGGCCTGGGGCCACCCGCGCGCGGAGGTCTGGGTCCGCGGGTGCGTCGGGCTGCTGGTCCTCGGCTCGCTGGTGCCGCTCGTGCTCGGGCCACTGCTGCCCTCGTTCGACCAGGACACTCGTGAGGTCCTCCCCATCCTGGTCATCACCAACGCGGGGCTGGGGCTCATCCATGCGAAGCGTTGGTGGCACTCCCGCCCCGCACGGAGCAGGGCCACCGTGGGCGCCGAGGGCCTCAGCCACCGGTGGGGAGCATGACCTCCACCCGGGCTCCGCCACCGGGCAGGTTCGCCGCGCGCAGCGTTCCTCCACTCGCCTCGATGAGCCCTCCCACCAGGCGCATCCCCAGTCCGGAGCCGGCCTGCTTCGTCGAGACGCCCGTGAGGCGCGTGGCGTCCAGCGCCGCCGCCCGGAAGCCAGGGCCGTCGTCGCTCACCCGCAGGAGCACCCGCCGCGTGCGTCCCTCGGGCTCCACGCTCACCTCGACAGTACAGGCGCCTCGCTGCCCATCCCCCTCGCACGCGTTCACCAGCAGGTTCGTCATCACGTGCGCCAGTCCCCGCTCGCCTCCGACAATCCAGACGCGCAACGCCTGTGACTCCGCGGACACGGCGCCGAGCACGATGCGGACATGCGCGTAGCGCGTCTGCACCACCGCCGTGGCATGACGAAGCGCCGCGCACACCTCCACGGGCGACGCCTCATCGATCATCGTCAGCTCCCCGAGCGCACGGGACTTCACGCTCTCGACGAACTCCCACAGCTCCCGAAGGTCCTGCGCCAGCCCCTGGGCGTGGTGCGAGTCCCCCTGGCCGCCCGCCTCCCGCAGCAACAGGTCCGCGCGCAGCCGGGCCGCGGACAACACCGTCCGCACGTCATGGTGCTCGCGGAGGATGGCGCGCAGGTTGCTGCGAGCCCGCCGCACGCGCTGCCCCGCCGCGCCGGAGGCAAGCACCAGGCGCCGCGCCACCCCACACGTGACGGCGGCCACCGCCCCCGCGCTGCCGATGAAGATGACCCACAGCGCCACCTCGGAGGCGCCATAGGTGATGACGTCGGCGTTGCGGTGGAAGTCCAGCGCGACCAGCGCGAGCGCCCCCACGAGGTTCAACCCCGTCCCCACCCAGGCGATACGCGGAGACAGTCGCAGCGCGGTGACGAACACCACCGCGATGAGCGCGGACGGGTCCGGCATGCGCAAGAGCCCCGTGTAGTGAGGACCGTGCCACCACAGCGTGGACCCCAGCGTGCCCAGCGCCACGACCGCATCCAGCAACACCGAACCCAACAGCAGCCACGGACCGAACCACCGCCTCCGTCCCGCCCACAGCCCCAGCACGGACAGCGCCATCCCGCCCACCAGCAGCGACACCTCCAACAGCGCCGCCGATGGCCCTCCTTCCGCGTCCGCGCCCCCCAGCGCGAGGAAGCGCGTCAGCACCAACGCGCAGAAGACGATGCGCACCGCGCTCACCAGGACCTCGGCGTCGTTCGACGCGTCGGAGAGGACTTTGCGTGCTAGGCTTTCACGCATGGCCATGGTCCAACACCTCCTGCTCGTCGAGGACTCGGTGAGCCTGGCGCGCGTGCTGGAAGAGGCCCTGGCCCCCCGCGCGCACCGCATCACCCACGTCACCACGCTCGCCCAGGCGCGCGAGGCCCTGCGAACCCAACCTCCCGACGCGGTGCTCCTGGACGTCAGCCTCCCGGATGGGACCAGCGACGCGCTGCTGGAGGACCTGCTCGCGGTGGAGCCACTGCCGTATGTCATTGCCATCAGCGGCAGCGCGACCGCCGAACAGGCCTTCCGCCTGGCCGCCGGCGGCGTGCGCGCCTTCGTCCCCAAGCCGCTGGACCTCGCGCGGCTGGAGGACGTGTGGACCCGGACCCTCGCCAGTCCCCCGGAGCTCGTCCCCGTCCTGAGAGCCAGCGCCGGCAAGGTCCCCCTCCATCACTTCGAGGACCTCGTGCGCGACACCCTTGTCGATGAGGCCCTCGCCCGCGCCAAGGGCAGCGTTCGCGGCGCCGCCAGGCTGCTCCACATCTCCCGGCAGCTCCTCCAGCACATCCTCAACGCCCGGGACTGAGTCGGGCGACCCGGCGAACGCCTCACCTCCGCGCTCCCTCTCCGTGAGAAAACCTCGCTTCCCGGGGAGCAACGGCCTCCGAGCAGGTCCTTCGCGCGGATGGGCAACGGGCAGCCCTCGCGATTCCGCCTGGGTGGAAATCCCCGGATCCGAGGCGACAGCGCTTGCGCAGTCACTCGCGCGCCCGGGTATTCCTCACACCATGGGAAAACCCACGACGAGGTCGCTCCCACCCCCTACCACCCAGCCAGCGGTGGCGGCACGAGGGCGGGCGCGTCGTGCTCCCAAGGCGGCGCACCGGCGCGCGGCGGCCACCTCCCCACCGGCCATGCGAGCGCGCCACCCGCCCCACCCCTCTCGGCCCGGTGCGGGCGCGGCGTAGCATGAGCGAGTGAATGCGCGGGTGCCTTGTCTCGTCCTCCGAGGCAACGCCCCATTGGAGCCAATTGTCTCGTATATGATGCTTTGGTAGAGGACCGCCGCAGCAGGCAGCACCCGCCTTTTCTCCCCGCCATCATGGTTTTTTCCGTCCACCACTGGGCCGCGTGGGCTCCCGGGCTTGTCGGGCAAGACGCCTGGAGGTCCTGGCTCTCACAGCCCCATCCGCTTCCGTCCGAGGGAACCCCTCCGCTGACGGAGATGCCGCCGATGATGCGCCGTCGGGTGGACAGGCTGGGCCGCATCGCGCTCCAGGCGGCGTACACGTGCCAGGCGGACGCCCCGGCGTGTCCCCTGGTGTTCGCCTCCCGCTATGGGGACATGGGCCGCTCGGTGGACCTGCTGGAGCAGCTCGCGAAGTCCACCCCGCTGTCGCCCACGTCCTTCAGCCTGTCGGTGCACAACGCCATCGGCGGGCTGTACTCCATCGCCCGGGGGGATTTGTCGGCGCAGAGCGCGGTGGCCGCGGGGGCGGAGACGGTGGAGGCCGCCTTCGTGGAGGCGTGCGGGTTGCTCGCCGAGGGCGCCCCCGAGGTCGTGGTCGTCGTCTATGACGAGCCCCGCCCGGTGCCCTTCCAGCACTTCCCGGAGCAGGTGTCCCTGGCGCACGCCTGGGCCTGCAGCGTGAGGCCCGCGGGCGACGGGCCCCGCTTCCGGCTGTCCTGCGGCGCGGCGGAGGGGGCCGTTCCCACGCCGACGCCGGAGGGGATTGCGGAAGAGCTGTCCGTGCTGCGCTTCCTCGTCCTGGACGACGCGCGCCTGGAGCGGGTGCTGGGCTCTCGCGTGTGGCGGTGGGAACGCGATGTCTGAGCGCCTCAACTACTACTGGCGCGTGTTCGCCACGGGCTTCTGCTTCACCACCTTCGGGCTGGGCGGGCTGGCCCTGCGCGTCCTCTTCTTCCCGCTGCTGTCGCTGCTGGTGCGCGACAGGCCCCGGCGCACGCGGCTGGCGCGGCTGGCGGTGCACCACTCGTTCCGCTTCTTCATCGAGCTGATGCGCGTGGTGGGCGTCCTGGCCTACCGCATCGAGGGCGTGGAGAAGCTCGCGCGCCCCGGCCTGCTCATCCTCGCCAACCACCCCACGCTCATCGACGTGGTGTTCCTCATCTCGCTGGTGCCCAACGCGGACTGCGTGGTGAAGGCGAGCCTGGCCAACAACCCCTTCACCCGGGGGCCCGTGGAGGCCACCGGCTACCTGTGCAACGACTCCGGCCCGGAGCTGGTCAAGGCGTGCATCGCGTCCGTGAAGGCGGGCAACAACCTCATCATCTTCCCCGAGGGCACCCGCACGCCGGTGACGGGCCCCATGAAGCTGCAGCGCGGCGCGGCCAACATCGCGGTGCGCGGGCCCTGTGACATCACCCCCGTCACCATCCGCTGCCAGCCGCTGAGCCTCACCAAGGGCCTGCCCTGGTGGCGCGTGCCCCCCTCGAAGATGAACTTCACCATCGTGGTCCAGGACGACATCGCGGTCTCGTCCATGGTCGACGAAGCGCACGGAGAGGCGCTCGCGGCCCGCCATCTCACCGAGAGATTGCACGACTACTTCTCCACGGAGACACAACGTCATGCAGGTGCTTGAGCAGGAGATAAAGAAGCTGGTCATCGAGACCCTGAATCTCGAGGACGTCAAACCCGAGGACATCGACCCGGGCGCGCCGCTGTTCGTCGAGGGCCTGGGGCTGGACTCCATCGATGCCCTGGAGCTCGGCCTGGCGCTGCAGAAGACCTATGGCGTCGCCCTGGCGAGCGACTCCCAGGAGAACCGTCGTCACTTCGCCAGCGTGCGCGCCCTCGCGACCTTCGTGAGCGCCCACCGCAAGTCCTGAGCATCCAACAACCATTCGAGGGGGCCCCCATGCACCACATGACCAAGAACCAGCTCTTCGAGAACCTGCGCACGCTCCTGCAGGACACCTTCGACATCGACCCGGCGCGAATCACCCCCGAGGCCCGCCTCCGGGACGACCTGGACATCGACAGCATCGACGCGGTGGACCTGCTGGTGAAGCTCAAGCCCGTGACGGGCAAGCGCATCTCGCCGGAGGTCTTCAAGTCGGTCCGCACGATTCAGGACGTCGTCGACGCGCTGCACAGCCTGCTCGACGAATCCGTGGCGGCGTGAAGCACCTGCGTCCAGCGCTGCTCGGCGTGCTGAGCCTCGCGTACCCGCTGCTGATGTACAGCGGGCTGGGCCGGTTCGAGCCTCGCTGGATGGCGATTCCCCTCGGGGTCATGGCCGTGCTGCGCGCCGTGGCCACGAAGGAGCGCGTGTGGCTCGTCACCGCCGCGCTCGCGCTCGTGCTCGCGGGCACCAGCATGCTGGGCAACCACGCCCTGCCGCTGAAGCTCTATCCGGTGCTCGTGAACTCGATGCTGCTCGCCGTCTTCGCCACCAGCCTGGTGTATCCGCCCACCGTCATCGAGCGGTTGGCGAGGCTGCGTGAGCCGGAGCTCCCGCCCTCGGGCGTGGCCTATACGCGGCGGGTGACGCAGGTGTGGTGCGGCTTCTTCGTCGTCAACGGCGGCATCGCGCTCGCCACGGCCCTGTGGGCGAGCGACGCCACGTGGGCGCTGTACAACGGGCTCATCTCCTACGGGTTGATGGGGCTGCTCTTCGCCGGTGAGTGGCTGGTGCGCCGACGCGTGAGGGCGGGCCACGTCCATGGCTGAGAGCCTCGCCCTCGAACAACTCCTCACCCACGGCCGCCCCTCCGACTCCCCGGTGGCGTTGCGGGACGGCCACGTGCTGGGGTTCGCGGACCTCCAGGCCCGGGCCGCCGGCTGGCGCGCGGCCATCGAGCGTCGCGAGGGTCGACGACTGGCGCTGTACTTCGAGGACACGTTCGAGTTCGCCGCCGCGCTCCTGGGCGCCTGGCACGCGGGGCGGTGTGTCTTCCTGCCGTCCGACATCCAGCCCGCCACGCTGGAGCGGCTCGCGCGCGAGGTGGACGGCTTCGCCGGGCAGGTCCCCGCCGCGCTCTCCCCGCTCGTGCCCGAGGAGGGCCGGCGCTTCGACTGGAGGCCGCTGTCCTCGGGGGCGCGCTCGCTGGTGGTCTACACGTCGGGCTCCAGCGGTGAGCCCGCGGCCATCGACAAGCACCTGGGCCAGCTCACGCGCGAGGTCCACACGCTGGGCCGCCTGTTCGACGCGCGCGTCGGTGACGCCCGCGTGCTCGCCACCGTGTCGCACCAGCACATCTACGGGCTCCTGTTCCGGGTGCTCTGGCCGCTGACGGCGGGTCGGCCATTCCTCGCGCGGAGCCTGCCGTATCCGGAGGAGCTGCTCGCGGAGCTGGCGAAGGGCGCGTCCGTGCTCGTGGCCAGCCCCGCACACCTCAAGCGACTGCCCCAGACGCTGGACTGGGCGCACGGGCGAGAGAACCTTCGCGCGGTGTACTCGTCCGGAGGGCCGCTGCCCACCGAGGCGCTGCACGCGTGCCGGACGCTGCTGGGACAAGCCCCGGTGGAGGTCTATGGCAGCTCGGAGACGGGCGGCATCGCGTGGCGACAGCGCTCGCGAGACGACGACGCGGGCTGGACGTTGATGCCGGGCCTGGAGGTCCGCCTGGAGGATGACGCGCTCGCGGTCCGCTCTCCGCACCTGCCGGAGGGTGGCTGGTTCCAGACCGAGGACCGGGCGCGGCTCCTGCCGGAGGGCTTCGAGCTGCTCGGGCGCAAGGACCGCCTGCTGAAGCTCGAGGAGAAGCGCGTGTCGCTGAGCGCCATGGAGCGAGCGCTCGTGGAGGGCGGGCTGCTCGCCGAGGCGCGCGTGGTGCCGCTGCGGGAGGGCTTGCGGGTGACGCTGGCGGTGGTGGCCGTGCCCACGGCCGAGGGCGGCAGGCTCCTCGCGGGAGAGGGCAAGCGCTCGCTGAACCAGGCCCTGCGGGAACAGCTGGCCCACGGCTTCGAGGCTGCTGTCCTTCCGCGTCGATTCCGGTATCTGGAGGCGATGCCAGTCAACAGCCAGGGCAAATCCACCGAGGCGGCGCTCACCGCCCTCTTCGACTCCCGCAGGCCGCCCCTGCGCGTGCTCGAGCAGGGCCCGGAGAAGGCCGTGCTCAGCCTGGAGACGCCGGCGAGCCTGCCCCAGTTCAAAGGCCACTTCCCCCAGAAGGCCATCCTGCCCGGCGTGGCGCAAATCGAATGGGCCATCCAGTTCGGCCGCGAGCTGTTCACGCTGCCGCCCCGGTTCCTCCACATGGAGGTGGTGAAGTTCCAGCAGCTCATCGTCCCCGAGACGCAGGTGACGCTGGAGCTGACGTGGAACGCGGCCAAGGGCAGCCTCCACTTCAAGTACACCTCCGAGGCCGGCACCCACGGGAGCGGCCGCATCCTGTTCACCGAGGTCCACGGATGAAGGTCTGCGCGGTGATTCCCGTCTACAACCACGGCGAGGCCGTGGGCGCGGTGGTGCATGCCGTGCGCGCGCATGGGTTGCCGTGCGTGCTGGTGGACGACGGCAGCGAGCCGGGCTGCGCGCGGGTGCTGGACTCGCTCGCGGAAGCGGACGCGTCCGGTGTCTCGGTGGTGCGCCTGCCCCAGAACGAGGGCAAGGGGGGCGCGATGATGGCGGGCCTCAAGGCCGCGCAGGCCTCGGGCTACAGCCACGCGCTCCAGATCGACGCCGACGGCCAGCACGACACCGGCGACATCCCGCGCTTCCTCGAGCTGGCGAAGGGCGCGCCCGACAAGCTCGTCTGCGGCACGCCCGTGTACGACGAGTCGGTGCCCAAGGGCCGGCTGTATGGCCGCTACGCCACGCACATCTGGGTGTGGATCAACACCCTGTCCCTGGCCATCCGCGATTCGATGTGCGGCTTCCGCGTCTATCCCTTGGCGCCCACCGTGGCGCTCATCGACCAGGTGCGCATCGGCAAGCGGATGGACTTCGACGTGGAGGTGCTGGTGCGGCTGTACTGGCGGGGGATGGGCATCCTCAACCAGCCCACCCGCGTGCGCTACCCCACCGACGGCATCTCCCACTTCGACGTGCTCTGGGACAACGTGCGCATCTCCGGCATGCACGCGAAGCTGTTCTTCGGGATGCTGCTTCGGCTGCCCCTGCTCCTCTGGAGGAAGGTCTCCTCATGAGGACGCGGCACTGGGCGGAGATGGGAGAGAGCACGTTCGTGCTCGGCATCTGGATCCTCTACTGGGTCCACCGGCTCCTGGGCCGCTGGCCGTTCCGCCTGTGCCTGTATCCCGTCGTCTTCGTCCACTGGCTGTCGCGCCCCGTGGTCCGCGACGCCTCGCTCCAGTACCTCACGCGCGTGCAGGCAGCGACGGGCGCCATCGGCCACACGCCGGGGCGGAGGGACAGCCTCAAGCACATGGTGACCTTCGCGGAGACGATGCTCGACAAGCTGCTGGCCGTCAGCGGCCGCTACCG
This sequence comes from Myxococcus guangdongensis, assembly GCF_024198255.1. Taxonomy (NCBI): domain Bacteria; kingdom Pseudomonadati; phylum Myxococcota; class Myxococcia; order Myxococcales; family Myxococcaceae; genus Myxococcus; species Myxococcus guangdongensis. The sequence continues at coordinate 45,062 of NZ_JAJVKW010000009.1, read as the reverse complement.
CTTCGAGCAGGTCAACACCGAGGGCCGCGAGCAGTTCTACGAGGTGGCGAAGCAGGGCAAGGGCGGCATCATCGTCACCGCGCACATGGGCTGCCTGGAGCTGTGCCGGGCCATGGCGGAGAAGCGCGGCGAGGTGAAGCTCCACATCCTGGTGCACACCCGCCACGCCGAGCAGTTCAACCGGCTGCTCAAGCGGCTCAACCCCGACAGCATGTTCCAGCTGGTGGAGGTCACCGACATGGGGCCGGGCACCGCCGTCGCGCTGGAGAAGTACGTGGCGGCGGGCGAGTTCGTGGTGATAGCCGGGGACCGGGTGCCGGTGAACGCGAGCCAGACGGTGGACGTGGACTTCCTGGGGCACCCGGCCGCCTTCCCCGTGGGGCCGTACGTGCTGGCCTCGCTGTTCAAGTGCCCGCTGTACCTCTTGGGCTGCATCCACGAGAACGGCGGCTACACCATCCACTTCGAGTGCCTGGCGGAGAAGGTCGAGCTTCCGCGAGGCCAGCGCGTGCCCGCGCTGACGGAGCACGCCAGGCGTTATGCCGGACAGGTGACGGCGCTGTTGAAGCGCTCACCGTTCGATTGGTTCAACTTCTTTCCCTTCTGGGATCAGGCGAATGTCTCCGCCAGGAATCAACAGTGAGCGCGCGGTCCGGTTCGATGGGAGCCGGCTCGCCATCGAAGACGTGTCCGCGCTGTCGCGCCGCGAGCGCGAAGCCGAGCTGAGCACCGCCGCGGAGTTCCGGGGACGCATCACCCGGGGCGCCGAGTTCCTGGACCGGCTGCTGGCCGAGGATGGGCACATCTACGGGGTGACGACGGGGTACGGAGACTCGTGCACCGTCACCATCCCCCCGGAGCTGGTGGCCGAGCTGCCGCACCACCTCTACGCCTACCACGGCATCGGCGCGGGCCGATTCCTCACGCCCGAGGAGACGCGCGCGGTGCTCGCGGCCCGGCTGGCGTCGCTGTCGCAGGGCGTGTCCGGCGTGGGGATGGGGCTGCTCCATCAACTGGAGCAGTTCCTGCGCCTGGACATCCTGCCGCTGATTCCGGCCGAGGGCTCGGTGGGCGCCAGCGGTGACTTGACGCCCCTGTCCTACGTGGCCGCCGCGCTGTGCGGCGAGCGCGAGGTCTGGCACCGGGGCGAGCGCCGTCCCGCGGCCGAGGTGCTCGCGAAGCACGGGCTTTCGCCCCTGCGGCTGCGCCCCAAGGAGGGGCTGGCCATCATGAACGGCACGGCGGTGATGACCGCCCTGGCCTGCCTCGCGTGGGAGCGCGCGGAGTACCTGGGCCGGCTGGCCACGCGGCTGACGGCCTTCAACGTGGTGGCGAGTGCCGGCAACGCGCACCACTTCGACGAGGCCCTGTTCGCCGTCAAGCCGCACGTGGGCCAGCAGCGCGTGGCCGCGAGGCTGCGGCTGGACCTGGCCACCGAGCGCCCCAGCCGCAACGAGCAGCGCCTGCAGGATCGCTACTCGCTGCGCTGCGCGCCCCACGTCATCGGCGTGCTCGAGGACGCCCTGCCCTTCTTCCGCGCGCAGATCGAGAACGAGCTCAACAGCGCCAACGACAACCCGCTCATCGACCCGGACAGCGAGCGGGTGCTGCACGGCGGGCACTTCTACGGCGGCCACATCGCCTTCGCCATGGACGGGCTGAAGAACGCGGTGGCCAACGTGGCGGACCTCTTGGACCGTCAGCTCGCGCTGCTGGTGGACACCCGCTACAACCACGGCCTGCCGTCCAACCTCTCCGGAGCGACGGGCCCCCGCGCGGCCATCAACCACGGCCTCAAGGCGGTGCAGATCAGCGTCTCCGCGTGGACGGCGGAGGCGCTCAAGCAGACGATGCCCGCGTCCGTCTTCTCCCGCTCCACCGAGTGCCACAACCAGGACAAGGTGAGCATGGGCACCATCGCCGCGCGCGACTGCCTCCGGGTCCTGGAGCTGTCCGAGCAGGTGGTGGCCGCCATGCTCATCGCGGCGCGTCAGGGAATCGCCCTGCGGCGGCGGGTTGCTCAAGATTTGAATCTCACGGCGTCTCTGGCGTCGATGCAGGCCGAGCTGGAGCAGCGAATCCCATTGGTGGTGGAGGACCGCGCGTTGGACCGCGAGCTGCAAGTGCTGCTGGGGGCCATCCGCGCCCGCGAGTGGAGGCTCTATGAAGCCTGACCTCAGCCACGAAATCGAGCTGACGCCGCCCTTCCATGACATCGACCTGATGGAGGTCGTCTGGCATGGCCACTACGTGAAGTACCTGGAGCTGGCGCGGTGCGCGCTCCTGGCGAAGTTCGACTACGACTACCCGCAGATGCGGGCGTCCGGCTACGCGTGGCCCGTGGTGGACATGCGGCTGAAGTACGTGCGCTCGGCGACGTACGGGAAGGCGCTCAGGATTCGCGCCGAAATCACCGAGTGGGAGAACCGGCTGCGCATCGACTACCTGCTGCGGGACGCGGACACGGGCCAGAAGGTGAACCAGGCCCACACCATCCAGGTCGCCGTGTCCATCGCCACCCAGGAGATGCTGTACGTCTGTCCGCCGGTGCTCTGGCAGCGGCTGGGGGTGAAGCCCGAATGAAGCGCGTGCTCCTGCTCGTGGCGCTGCTCTGGGGAGCGGCGGCGAGCGCCCGTGACGTGGTGTCCCAGGTCCGCGAGCGGCTCGCGGACGTGCCGCTCCTGCGCGGCGACTTCGAGCAGAAGAAGACGGTCTCCGGCTTCAAGAAGCCGCTGGTGTCGCGCGGGGCCTTCCTCCTGTCGCGCGAGCAGGGCGTGCTGTGGGACACGAAGCAGCCCTTCGCCTCCACCCTCACGCTGACGCGCAAGTCGCTGAGCGCCGAGCAGGGCACGGGCGCGGCGGCGTACCACCTGGACGCGAGCAAGGAGCCGGGGCTCGCCGCGGTGAACGAGGTGATGTTCGCGCTCCTGTCCGGCGACGTGAAGGCGCTCGCCAAGCGCTTCAAGGTCGACGGTGAGCTGGTGGGCGCGGAGGGCTGGAAGCTGACGCTCACGCCCACGGACACCGGCCTGCAGCGCGTGTTCCGGAGCATCCACCTGGAGGGCGACAAGTACGTGCGGCGCGTGCAGTTGGAGGAGGCTCGCGGAGACTCGAGCGTCATCCTGTTCGACAAGCTGAGCCAGACGCCTCCTCCCAGCGACGCGGAAGCCGGACGCCTTGCGAAATAAGGCCGCCATCCTGTGGCTGCTGGTGGTCCTCTCCGTGGGGGCGCACCAGGTCTGGTTCTGGCGCTCGGCGCGCCTGGACACGGATGTGCTGGCGCTGTTGCCCGAGGACGAGCAGGCCCCCGAGGTCGGCGCCGCCACGCGCAAGCTCGCCGACCAGGCCGGCCGTGAGCTGGTGATGCTGGTGGGCGCGGAGGACTGGGACTCGGCCCAGCGCGCGGCGGACGTCGTCAAGGCGGAGCTGTCGCGCGACGACTCGCCGCTGAAGGCCTCCGCGCTGGATGCCTCCGCGCTGGACACGGCGCTGGATTTGTACCGGCCCTATCGCGACAGGCTCTTGACGTCCTCGCAGCGCGAGTGGCTGTCGAAGGCGAGCCCGGAGGAGTTGGGCGGCACCGCCCTGATGAAGCTGTACCAGCCCGCGGGCCCCCGGCTGACGGACTGGGAGGCGGACCCGCTGGGCCTGTGGCCCGACTGGTGGGCGGCGCGCGCGGCGGAGAGCACCGCGCGCCCCCGCGATGGACGCTTGTGGTTGTCGGGCGAGGGACGTGAGTGGGTGCTGCTCGCGTGGCACAGCCAGGTGTCCGCGTTCGCGCTGGGCGACGAGGGGAACATCACCTCCGCGGTGGCGCGGGCCCGCGCGGCCATGGAGGCGCAGGTGCCCGGCAGCCGGATGGTGTCCGCGGGCGTGCCGCTGTACGCGGAGGCCGCCGCGTCCCAGGCCAGCTCGGAGATGTCCACCATCGGCATCGGCTCGCTCGCGGCGGTGCTGCTGCTCGTCTGGCTCACCTTCCGCTCGGTGCGGCCCATCGTCCTGGTCGGCGTGTCGCTCGCGCTCGGGTGCGCCGTCGCGTTGAGCGTCACGGCCCTCGTCTTCGAGCGGGTGCACCTGCTCACGCTGGTGTTCGGCTCCAGCCTGGTGGGCGTGGCGGAGGACTACGGCTTCCACTACTTCGCCGCGCGCCAGGGCAAGCCCCCCTCGGAGCGCTGGCCGCTGATGCGGGGCCTGCTGCCCGGCATGGTGCTCGCGCTGGCCACCAGCGTGGTGGCGTACCTGGCGCTGGGCGTGGCCCCCTTCCCCGGCCTGCGGCAGATGGCGCTCTTCTCCGCCACGGGCCTGGTCGCCGCGTTCCTCACCGTCGCGTGCTGGTTCCCCCTGCTGGACACGGGCGAGCTGCCGGTGACGTCCTTCGCCACCCGCTTCGCCGCGTCGCTGTCACGCTGGCCGCGCTTCACGCACACGCCCGCGTGGTGGGTGGGGACGGCGGCGCTCGGCCTGTTCGTCGTCGGCGGCCTGTGGCGGCTGGGCACGCGCGACGACGTGCGCCAGCTCCAGAACGCGCCCGCGCACCTCATCTCCGACCAGCGCGAGCTGGGGCGCCTGCTCGGCCTGCCCAGCCCCGCCCAGTTCTTCCTGGTGGGCGGCGACGACTCGGAGCAGGTGCTGGAGCGGGAGGCCGCGCTCAAGGCGAAGCTGGACCCGCTCGTCGCACAGAAGGTGCTCACGGGCTACCGCGCGGTGTCGGACTGGCTGCCCAGCGCGGCGAGGCAGCGCGCGGACGCGGAGCTGAGCGCGCGCGCGGAGGCCCAGGCGGTGTCCGCGGTGGCCCAGGCCACGGGAGAAGCCCCCACGCGCGCCCGCTTCTCCGACGACGTGCTCACCCCCGAGCGGCTGCTCTCCAGCCCCGCCTCGGCGGCCATCCGCCCGCAGTGGTTGGGCAGGCTGGGCGACAGCCAGTTCAGCATCGTCATGCTGCGCGGGCTCAATGACCCGTCCGTGCTGCCGCGCGTGGCCGACGTCGCGCAGGGACTGGAGGGCGTGCGCTGGGTGGACAAGACGCGCGAGATTTCGAGCCTGCTGGAGCGCTACCGCGAGCTCATGGGCGGGCTCATCGTGCTGGGCTATGTCGCGGTGCTGCTGCTCCTCGTCGCGCGCTTCCGCCGGCAGGCGTGGCGGGCGTGGGTGCCCACGGTGCTGGGGACGCTGGTGACGCTGGCCTGCTTCGGTTGGGCCGGCGAGCCGCTCCAGCTCTTCACGGTGCTCGGCCTCATGCTCCTGCTGGGCATGGGCGTGGACTACGGCATCTTCATGCTGGAGCACCCTGGGGATGACTCCGCCTGGCTCGCGGTGGCGCTGGCGGGCGTGAGCACCCTGCTCTCCTTCGGACTCCTGGGGCTCTCCGCCACACCGGCGCTGCGCTCCTTCGGACTCACCATGCTGTTGGGCGAAGTCACCATCTGGGTGCTCACGCCCTGTTGCAGACTGCCATCAGGCAAGGACGTGTCGTGAAGATCGAAAAAACGGAAGTCGTCATCATCGGGGCGGGTCCGTCGGGTTCAGTGGCAGCGGGCATCCTGCGCAAACAAGGCCGGCAGGTGTTGATCCTGGAGCGCGAGGACTTCCCCCGCTTCTCCATCGGAGAGAGCCTGTTGCCGCAGAGCATGCAGTACATCGAGGAAGCGGGGATGATCCGCGACGTCGTGGAGGCGGGCTTCCAGTACAAGAACGGCGCGGCCTTCGTGCGCGGCGACAAGTACACGGACTTCGACTTCCGCGAGAAGTCCTCCCAGGGCTGGGGCACCACGTACCAGGTGCAGCGCGCGCACTTCGACCACGTGCTGGCGCTCGCCGCCCAGCGCATGGGCGCCACGCTGCGCTTCCGTCACACCGTGGAGTCCGTGGACGTCTCGGGCGCCACGCCGGAGCTGACGGCGCGCGGCCCCGACGGTGAGCCGTACCGCGTCCAGGCCCGCTTCCTGCTCGACGCCAGCGGCTTCGGCCGCGTGCTGCCCCGCCTCCTGTCGCTGGAGACGCCGTCGGACTTCCCGGTGCGCGGCGCGCTCTTCACGCACGTGGAGGACCGCGTCGCCCCGGGCACGTTCGACCGCAGCAAGATTCGCATCACCGTGCACCCCCAGCACGTGCACGTCTGGTACTGGACCATCCCCTTCTCCAACGGGCGCTGCTCGCTGGGCGTGGTGGCCAAGCGCGAGTACCTGGAGCAGTACAAGGGCACGGAGACCGAGCGGCTCAAGGCCATCGTCTCCGAGGACCCTTCGCTGTCCGGGCTCTTGAAGGACGCCGTCTGGGACACGCCCGCGCGCGCCATCACCGGCTACGCGGCCAACGTGAAGTCGCTGTGGGGCAACGGCTTCGCGCTGCTCGGCAACGCGGGCGAGTTCCTGGACCCGGTCTTCTCCTCGGGCGTCACCATCGCCGTGAAGTCCGCGAGCCTGGCGGCGAAGTGCATCGCCCGGGAGTTCGCGGGTGAGAAGGTCAACTGGGAGGCCGACTACGCGGTGCCCCTCAAGGGCGGCGTGGACACGTTCCGAACCTTCGTCGAGTCCTGGTACGCCGGCGGCTTCCAGTCCGTCATCTTCCACCCCAACGCCTCGCCCGAGGTGCGCAAGATGATCTCCGCCATCCTCGCCGGCTACGCGTGGGACAAGGAGAACCCCTTCGTCGCCGACAGCAAGCGCCGGCTCGGCGTGCTCGAGAAGCTGTGCGCGGCCTGATCGCCCTCCTCGCGCTGGTGGGGCTCGCCTCCTGCGTCACCCCGGCTCCGCGCCGGGGCGCGCCGGAGGTGGCCCTGCCCGCGCTCGCCCTGACGCCTGCATCGTTCGGTGCCACCGTCAGCCTGACGCAGCGGCTGAGCTTCGCCCACCAGATGGACCCGGGTGGACCGCGCTCGCTGGAGGCCCTGCTGGAGGTCGACCCGGCGGCGCTGCGCCTGGCCGGCTTCGCGCTCGGCCAGCGGGTCTTCACCATGGAATGGGACGGCGAGCGACTGGAGGAGCAGCGGGACGCGCGGGTGCCCGAGCAGTTCCAGTCGCGCACGGTGCTGCGCGACATCCAGTTCGTCTACTGGCCCGCCCCCGCGGTGCGGGATGCGCTCCCCCAGGGCTGGACGCTCGAGGATTCCCCGGGTCAGCGGGTCCTGCGGTATGGAGACAAGGAGTGGTTGTCGGTGCGCTATGGTGGAGAGCCCCGCTGGAAGGGCCGCGCGGAGCTGGTCAACGCAGCGGAACACTACCGGCTGACCATCGACTCCCAACCCACGGAGGAATGAGCCCGTGACGCCGCCCGTCTTCCTCAACCACCTCGGCGTGGTGTGCGCCCTGGGCCATGGCACCGCCGAGGTGGCCCAGGCCCTCTTCGGCGACCAGCCGACGGGCGTGGCCCCCAGCCCCGACTTCGCCTCGCGCGTGCTGCACGTGGGGCATGTCACCTCGCCGCTCGCGTCCACGGACGCGCTGCCGGTGCCGCTGCGAAGCCGCAACAACGCGCTCCTGCTCACCGCGCTCGCGCAGGTGCGTCCCGCCGTGGACGAGGCCCTGCGACGCCATGGGCCGGAGCGCGTGGCCGTCGTCCTGGGCACCAGCACCTCCGGCATCGGCGAGAGCGAGGCCGCCATCAAGGCGCGCGCGGCCACCGGCGAGCTGCCCGCGCACTTCGACGTGCGACAACAAGAATTGGGCTCGCCCGCGCTGGCGCTCAACCACGTGCTCGGCGTGAAGGGGCCCTCGTTCGTCATCTCCACCGCGTGCTCGTCCAGCGCCAAGGCCCTGGCCACCGCGGCCCGGCTCTTGCGCTCGGGCATCGCGGACGCGGTCATCACCGGTGGCGCGGATGCGCTGTGCGCCTTCACCGTCGCGGGCTTCGCCTCGCTCGACTCGGTGAGCGACGCGCGCTGCAACCCGATGAGCGTCCACCGCCGGGGCATCAACATCGGCGAAGGCGCCGCGCTGTTCCTGATGACGCGCGAGCCGGGGCCGGTGCGGCTCGCGGGCTGGGGCGAGTCCTCGGACGCCCACCACCTCTCCGCGCCCGAGCCCGGTGGCCGGGGCGCCCTCATCGCCATGCGGACCGCGATGGAGCGCGCGGGCGTGACGCCCTCCGACGTGGGCTACGTCAACCTCCACGGCACGGCGACGCCGCAGAACGACGCCATGGAGAGCCGCGCGGTGGCCTCGCTGTTGGGACAGGCCGTGCCGTGCAGTTCCACCAAGCCGCTCACCGGCCACACGCTGGGGGCCGCGGGCGCGCTGGAGGCGGCCCTGTGCTGGCTGACGCTCACCGACGCGCACGGGCGGCTTCCTCCCCACTGGTGGGACGGCGAGGCGGACCCGGAGCTGCCCGCGCTGGCGCTGGTGAAGCCGGGGACCACGCTGGGGCGCCCTCCGCGCTATGTCCTGAGCAACTCCTTCGCCTTCGGCGGCAGCAACGCCGCGCTTCTGTTGGGGACGGCCTGATGCGCACGCCCATTGCCTTCGACATCTCCGAGATTGTCCCCCACGCCGACCGCATGCGGCTGATAGACAGGGCGGTGGAAGGCGACGAGGAGGGCCTGGTGGCCGAGGTGACGCTGCGCGAGGACTGCCTCTTCCAGGAGGGTGGCGAGGTGGGCGGCTGGGTGGGCATCGAGTTCATGGCCCAGGCCATCGCCGCCTATGCGGGCTGGCGGCAGCGGCTGCAGGGACAGCCCCAGCGGATGGGCTTCCTGCTGGGCACGCGCAAGTACGAGTGCAGCCGTCCGTCGTTCAAGGTGGGCGAGCACCTGCGCATCGAGGTCCGCCGACAATTCTGGACGGACGAGGGCATGAGCCAGTTCGACTGCACCCTGGGCGTGGGCGGGGAGACGGTGGCCACGGCGGCGCTGACGGTGTTCCAGCCGCCGGCCTCGGTGGACCTGACGAAGGTGGGCAAGGATGAGTGAGAAGACGGTACTGGTGACGGGCTCCAGCCGGGGCATCGGCCGCGCGATTGCCCTGCGGCTGGCGCGGGACGGGTTCGACGTCGTGGTGCACTGTCGCTCCAAGGTGGAGGAGGCGGAGGCGGTCGCCGCGGGCGTGCGTGAGCTGGGCCGCGCGGCGCGGGTGCTGCGCTTCGACGTGGCCGACCGCGCCGACACGGAGAAGGTGCTGCTCGCGGACATCGAGGCCCACGGCTGCTACTACGGCGTGGTGTGCAACGCGGGCATCGCCCGGGACAACGCCTTCCCCGCCATGCCCGCGGAGGACTGGGACGCGGTCATCCACACCAACCTGGACGCGTTCTACAACGTGCTCAACCCGCTGAGCATGCCGCTGGTGCGCAGGCGCAAGCCCGGGCGCATCGTCACGCTGTCCTCCGTGTCCGGCCTCATGGGCAACCGGGGCCAGGTGAACTACAGCGCGGCGAAGGCGGGCATCATCGGCGCGACGAAGGCGCTGGCGGTGGAGCTGGCCAGCCGCGGCATCACCGTCAACTGCGTGGCGCCGGGGCTCATCGACACGGAGATGGTGGAGCCGCACATCGTCGAGGAGGCGCTGAAGATGATTCCGGCGAAGCGGCTGGGCAAGCCCGAGGAGGTCGCCGCCGCGGTGAGCTTCCTGATGAGCGAGGACGCCGCGTACGTCACGCGGCAGGTCATCTCCGTGAATGGAGGGCTGCTGGGATGAAGCGGGTCGTCGTCACGGGCGTGGGCGCGCTGAGCCCCCTGGGCCATGACTGGCCGCAGGTGGAGGCCCGGCTCAAGTCGCTGCGCAATGCCGTGCAGGTCATCGAGGACTGGAAGCAGTACGAGGGGCTCAACACCCAGGTGGGCGCGCCCACCGCGCCGTTCGAGCTGCCGCCGCAGACGTACTCGCGCAAGACGATGCGCGGCATGGGCCGGGTGGCGCTGCTGGCCACGCGCGCCAGTGAGCTGGCGCTCGTCGACGCGGGGCTCCTCGGCGACGCGCTGCTCTCCAGCGGGAAGATGGGCGTGTCGTACGGCTCGTCCACCGGCTCGCCGCCGAGCATCGGCGACTTCGGCCGGATGCTGATGAACAAGAGCACCGAGGGCATCACCGCCACGTCCTACGTGCGCTCCATGTCCCATACGGCCGCCGTCAACATCGGCGTCTTCTTCGGGCTCACCGGCCGCATCATCACCACGTCGAGCGCGTGCACGTCCGGCAGTCAGGGCATCGGCTACGCGTACGAGGCCATCAAGATGGGCCGGCAGGTGGCCATGCTCGCCGGAGGCGCCGAGGAGCTGGATGCCACCGGCGCCGCCGTGTTCGACACCCTGTTCGCCACCAGCACCAAGAGCAACGACACGCCGGAGCTGACGCCCCGCCCCTTCCACGCCCAGCGCGACGGCCTGGTGCTCGGCGAGGGCGCGTGCACGCTGGTGCTGGAGGAGCTGGAGCACGCGCGGGCCCGGGGCGCGCGCATCTACGCGGAGCTCATCGGCTACGGGACCAACAGCGACGGGCGCCACATCACCCAGCCGCACTCGGAGACCATGGCCCTGGCGATGCGCCTGGCCCTGGAGGACGCGGGCGTGGAGCCGGGCCAGGTGGCCTACGTCAACGCCCACGGCACCGCCACCGACACCGGCGACGTGGCGGAGAGCGTGGCGACGAACCAGGTCTTCGGCGAGCGGATGCCCCTCTCGTCCCTCAAGAGCTACATGGGACACACGCTGGGCGCCTGCGGCGCGCTGGAGGCGTGGATGACGGTGGAGATGATGCGCGCGGAGTGGTTCGCCCCCACGCTCCACCTGGACGCGGCGTCGGTGGACCCTCGCTGCGCCCCACTGGACTACGTGACGGGAAATGGCCGAAGAATCCAGGCCGACGTCGTCATGTCGAACAACTTCGCCTTCGGTGGCATCAACACCTCGTTGATCTTCCGCCGGTGGCAGTGACGGAGAACTCCATGAAGAAGGCAATGCTGCTGTCGCTGCTCGCGCTCACCGCCTCCACCCCGGCCCTGGCGCGCGACACCGTGGTGATGATTCCGCTCAAGGAAGTCCTGGCGATGCCCCAGGCCCAGGAGAAGCTGGACGGCACGGTGCGGTTCTACCTGGCCGGCGCCAAGACGCCCGACATCGTCAAGGAGTTCGGCGAGGACGTCACCAACAAGAAGACCAACGGCATCAACAAGTCCGACGAGGAGGGCTGCAAGTGGGCCACCCTCTCCGCGCTAATCGCCCTCCAAGAGGGCGCCAAGAAGCGCGGCGCCAACGCCGTGGTCGGCATCGTCAGCTACTACCGGAAGAACGAGCTGCAGCACGCGACGGAAATCGAGTGCCACGCCGGCACCTTCGCCATCGGCGTCGCCCTCAAGGGCACGTACGCGAAGGTCGCGGGCAAGAAGTAGCGCCTTTCCACGGGGGTCCTCGACCACCCCGGGTGGCTTGGTTTGAGCCCCGGCTAAGGCGTAATTCGCGACCAGCGGGATGCCTGGATTAGGCTCCCGCGTCGTGACGCCCTACACCATGTTGCATCTCGCCTTGGCCGGCGCCTTCCTGGTGCTCGCGCTGGTGCATCTGGCGACGTGGGGCGCGGTGCGCTCCCAGCGCGTGCAGCTCTGGCTCGCCACGAGCTTCCTGGGCTTCGCGGCGCTGAGCTTCTCCACCGGCGTGACGAGCCACGAGGCGGGGCGGCTGTTCATCGACACGCGGCCCTGGCTGTTGTTGGGCGCGTTGATGGCCATCCCCCTTCCCTACACGCTGCTGCGGGTGCTGTGGGCGCTGCTCGATTTGCCGCTGACGCCCTGGCGCAAGGTGTTGGTGGCGCTGGCGGTGGCCTTCGGCGGGCTGCGCATCGTGGACGTGCTGGGCTCGGTGCTGGCGAGCGCGAGCATCCGGATGACGCCGGCGGAGCTGGGCCGGGCGACCTCCAGCCTGGGGTTGCCCATGTTCTGGTTGCTCGCCTTCACGGTGGGCGGGACCTGGGCGGTGGAGGCGCTGCGAGCGCTCAAGCGGCGCGGCGCCATGGCGGTGGCGGTGTTGCTCGCCGCGCTGTGTGCGCTCGGCATCCTGGGGCGGGAGCTGGCGGTGGACCTGGGGTGGATGACGGGGCCGTCCCTCACCACGCTGGTGGGGATTCCCTTCCTGATGCTGGCGACGACGGCGCTCGCGATTCTCACCGCGCGCTCGCTGAGGGGCGCGGACCTGGGCACGGGCATCCACCGCTACCGGCGGCTCATGCGGTTGGGACGGGGCGGGATGGGCGAGGTGTGGCTCGCGGTGCGCACGGGGCGGGCGGGGTTCCACCGGCTGGTGGTGCTCAAGCGGATGGTGGACGAGGGCGGCGAGGACCTCGCGGTGCGGCTGCAGCGCTTCATCGGCGAGGCGCGCACGGCGGCGCGGCTGCACCACCCGAACCTCGTCTCCGTGCATGACCTGGGACAGGTCGATGGCGCGTGGTTCATCGTCATGGAGTACCTGAACGGGGTGAATGCGCTGAAGCTCGCGCGGCTGGTGCGGCGCGGGGGCGTGGTGCCGCTCGAGGTGGCGGTGGAGGTCTGCGTGCAGTCGCTGCGGGGGCTGGCGTACGCACACGAGCGCGGCGTCATCCACCGGGACATCAGCGCGGACAACCTGGTGGTGACGTTCGACGGCATGGTGAAGGTGGTGGACTTCGGCATCGCGCACGGGCTGGGCGCGCCACAGGAGCGCTCGGCGGCGACCGCGTCCGTGCCCGCGCTGAGTCACCTCACCCAGGAGGGGGATGTCATCGGCAAGGTCGCCTACATGCCGCCCGAGCGGAGGGCGGGGGCCCCGGCGACGGTGTCCGGGGATGTGTATGCGCTCGGCTGCGTGCTGCATGAATTGCTGTGGGGGGAGCTGCCGGGCGTCATCAGCCTGAGCCTCCAGCAGCGTGCGTCGTGGGATGGGCCCGAGGCGCCCGAGGCGAATCGCAAGTTGCGGGGCGTCGTCGACCGGGCGCTGCATCCCATGCCGGCGCGGCGCTTCGAGGATGCGCGGCAGATGGAACTCGCGCTGGAGGCGCTGAGGCACACGCTGCCCCCGGTGAATCTGGCGCGGTGGCTGCGCGAGAACTTCGCGGAGCAGTACACGCATGAGCGCGAGCTCGCGGAGCTGAGCGACCCGACGCCCGAGCAGGTGGAGGCGCTCCAGTCGCGCACGCCCGTGGTGGCGCCGGTGGAGCTCATCCCCACCCAGCTCGTGGCTCCCGTGGAGGCCGCGCCCACGGAGCTCCAGGCCACGCGCAAGCTGCGCGCACCGAGCTGAATCGCGCAACGTGACGCCGGTGCGCTACGACTCGGGGCGCTCCAGCACCGAGTAGATCCACCCTTCTCCCGAGCGCACCGCCGAGGCGGGAGCGCCGCTGAACCCCGACGCCCAGGCCGACGCGGCCGACAGCGCGGCGAGGAGCGAATCGAGCGCGTCACCATCCGCATCGGAGACCAGGGTGAGCGAATCCCGGGTGGAGATGACGAGCCCGGTGGCATCACGCACACGTCGGAGGATGTCGCGGCGACGCTCGTCGAAGTCACGGCCTTTGTATGTCTTCGGCAAACCCAGCCAACGGACGACCTCGGCGGGGAGGACCTCCACCACCGCGGGACCGGGATGCGTGCTCCACGGAGGCACGGCCCCGCGCCAGCCCCCGAGCGCCCGCAGCCCCCAGTACGTCTGTCTGAACATGCGCAGGTTCGTGGGCGCGAACGGCGCGGAGCACCTCACGTCCGTGACGCGCTTCTTCTCCGGCCCCACCGCGTCCCTGAACTGTTCGACCGACACATAGGCCTTCGTCACCGCGGCCCCCAATCGCGTGGGCCCCGTCACGGGGAGCCCCAGTCGCTGGAGCTGGCTCGCCTCCAGGCTGAAGCAGAAGTCGAGCCCGGCCACGTCGACGTCCTGGGCCATCAACCAGGGCCCCAGTCCCTCCGCCACCGCGAGCGCGCCTCCGGAGGAGAAAGGGCGAAGGAGCGACACGAGCCGCGCGCGTGCGTTCTCGAACTCCACGGTGGCGGCCCAGACCTTCCGGTGGGCGTGGACCGCGCCACTCCAGTCCACCCCCACCGCGCGCCCCTGCCGCGGGAGCCACATGCGGCGCGACGTCATGACCCGAAGCTCCCGAGCACGCTCACTCCGACGCAGAGGACCTCAGAAGAATCGCCACGCCGCGCCCGTGGGCGAGTTCTGGGCGGCCGTGCAGATCACGCCGTCCGGATTCCCGGCGGAGTTGCAGCACGCAATCTGGGTTCCAATCTCTCTCCTGAGGCAAGGCGAGTTCGCGTACAGGTAGCACTGCGGCAGACCGTCGCAGGTCGACGTGGCACAAGGGGTGAACACGCCGTCACACGTGACGCCCTGCCCATCCGTCCCGGTGCACGTCATCCCCGAACAGGACGCGTTCGCGGCCCCCGGACACGTCACGGTACACACCGCGAGCTGGGAATGCGTCGCGCCCTCCTCCGAAGGCGCCGCGGAGCCGGGCTCCAGCTCCGTCCCTCCACATCCGATGAACGAAAGCGCGACGAACAACGCCAACATGACTCCAGACCGCTTCATGTGCGTACCCCCGGCATCCATGGACAACCGCGCGACTCTACCCGCGCTCACCGGAAGTCTCGAAGCGTCCCCCGCCGTCATCCTCTCGAGAGAGTGTCATTGGAAACGGATGTCTTCAGGGTCAGCCCACGCAGCACCAGCTCCAGCATCTCCGAGAGCGCCGCTCGCTGATGGGCGCCCTCGACCGAGGTGAGGAGCATCCCCGTGATGCCGTGGAGCCCGGCCAGCAACCCCAGCGCGACGCTCCGGGGCTCGCGGACGATGAAGGCCCCCTGCGCCTTCCCCTCGACGATGATGGACTCCAGGAGCGCGAGCTCCCGCGCCCGGTCCTCCCGGAGGAAGGGCTCAGCGACGGGGATGAACTCGAGCATCGCCGACTCGGGGAGCGAGAGCGTCCGCGTCACGCGGGTGAGCTGTGCCTCGCGCACTTCGATGAACGTGCGCAGCTTCGCCTCCGGAGTCCGCGCCCCACGCACCGCGGCCTCGAGGTCGACGAGCGCCTCACCCCGGGTCCGGTCGATGACGGCGCCGAGCAGGGCCTCCTTGCTCTCGAAGTGGAGGTAGACGGTCCCCTTCCCGATGCCCGCGCGCTTCGCGATGTCCTCGATGGAGGTCTTCTTGAAGCCGAGCCGGGAGAAGCTGTCCGTGGCGGCGTCGAGAATCGCGGTGCGGTGCTCGGAACTCATCCCCCGAGGGTAGACCGGAGGGCCGGTCACCCCAAGCGACACGAAGGTCCCCGTGCCACGAACACACGGGGACGGCCGGCCGCCTGGGGACGACCGGCGAGCGAGGGCTTCAGCGCTGGCTGTAGCGGTCGCAGGTGGCCAGGTACTCGTCACTCGACATGGCGAGCGCGGCCACGCGGTACTGCTTTCCCTTGGGCTTCTTCAGCGTGGTCTTGATGACCACGAACTTCCCGATGGGGATGCCCATGTAGGACTGGTCGAGGTAGGTGTTCTCCTCGATGTGCTCCCACGCGATGTGCACGCCATCCGCGAAGTGGATGCCGTCATAGCCGATGGTGAGCCCGGGCTGGTCCATCTTGCCCAGCACCATCGGCTTGATGCAGTTGACCAGCATCACCAGACAGCCGAACAGGATGAGCCCGGCGAAGGCGAGCACGCCCGCGCCCTTGTCCCGCGCGGAGAACGCGAGGTAGCCGAAGAACGCCGTGGCCAGCACCCAGATGACGGTGCCGATGAGGAGCTTCGTGCGCGAGTAATAGAAATGCTGGGGCTGGTTCGACTTCGCCTTCGACGGAGCGGATCGGTAGAGTTCCATGATGTGCTGCCTGACGGTGGGGTGATGGGGAAGCGCTCAGCCGGCGAGCCGGTCTGAGAGGTAGGAGAACAGGACGGGCGCGTTGAGGATCTTCTCCTCGTCAATCTTGTGCAGCCGACCGTTCGCGAGGATGTGCAGCTCCCGCGTGGAGACGCCCTGCTCGAAGTCGTCCTGCAGCCGCAGCGACTCGATGTCGTCCCACTCGATGAGCTTCTTCTTGAAGACCAGCCCCTCGGCGCGGACCGACAGCGGGCCGAAGCCCACCTGCTCGCCGCGAACCACCTGACGACGGATGACGGGCAGGAGCATGGAGATGACCTGCTGGGTGACCACGGCCTCCAGCTCGTCCGAGTCACTCCACAGGTGGAGCCGCAGGCGGTACTTGCTGCCACGGTGCGCGAGGATGAGACACTCGTTGTTGTGCTCGCGCACGATGCTCGTCATGTCGCGCCACAAGACGGACGTCTTGCCCACGTGGATGCCACGGGCGTCCAGCTCCAGCGAGCTCGGGGAGAACATCCAGTAGAAGAGGTCGCCCGCGCGCCAGAGAATCAGGTACAGCCCGCAGGGGATGCCGAGCAGCGCGAAGGCGAACCCCGTCTGACTGCGCACCATCCCCTTCACCATGTCCACCGGCAACAGGTGGATGCCCGCGGGCGTGAGCACCATCGCGAGCACGAAGTAGATGAGGACGATTCCCCCCGCGAGCCAGTACAGCGTGTGCGTGGGAAAAACCAACGAGTGTGAGTACTTCAGGGGACGACTCCCAGCGGGCCGACCGGGGCACGAGCCTCAGCGAACGTTCGGTCACCTATAAACGACTGGCAGCCATTTTTCGACTCCGAAACATTCGCGAGACGGGCCACCGCGCCCAAAGTCCCGCATTCCCTGTCAGCGTCCTTGGAGCACCAGGAAAGCAGTCAGCGCCCGCCCGCCATCTCAGACAATGAGAATCATCTCACGTGAATGAGATGGCACGCCGGAGTCAACCCTCACTCCAAGTCAAGGCGCGGAGCGTGCCTACGCCGTCACATGCAGTCGGACGTCGGCGGGAGCGACGGGCCAGTCCAAATCCCGAGCATCGCGGATGACGAGCTGGTGGGCCGCCCGGAGCGCCAGCGCCGCCGCTTTGCGATTGGGACTGATGGCAGGCAGGACGTGTTGATCCAGGACCAACCTCACCGCCAGCTCGACGACCCAGGCGCCACAGCTGGTCTGCGCTCCCTCGCTCTCATTTCCGATGTCGTCCTGGTACTGAAGCAAGCAGTGCTCAGCCTCCAACCCCGGGAACGGAAGCGTGAGGCGGCGAAGGTCCTCGACCGGGACGTTGTTGGGGTTGAGCGGGTCCACGTAGAGCATCCTCACCGGGCGTCCCCCAGGCCCTCGCGCCCCCAGGGTGATGAAGACGAGCGCCCAGTGATTGTTGTTGCGCTGGAGCGGCTGGATGATGGTGTCTGTCGCGGTGGTGATGGCGGGGTGGTATTCCGTCGTGAAGAAGTTCCGGTTCATCTCCAGCCACTGGCGCCTGTCGACTCCCTCGAGGACCGCGACGTTCGCGTGGCCTCGCAGCAGGTAGCGCTGGAGATTGTAGATGTCGTTTTCTTCGTAATAGGAGTCGTCGCGGGTCAGGTCCGGGATGTGATGGACCGGGCCAGCGAAGGCGCCTTGTGCCGCGTAGGCCTTCTTCGCGGAGTCCGTGTCCTTCTTCTCGACTGGAATCGGCCCTGGCCCCACCGACGCGGAGCCCTCCTTCTGCGGCGGCGCGACGGCCGCGACCGGCATCGGAAGCGCCGCAAGCACGACTCGCCGGACTCGGCCCAGATTGTTCGGGGTCAACAACGGGACATCGAGGACCGGCGCCGGAGGCGGGCCTTCGCCACCGCGACCACCGACTCTCGGGCCCCCCGTCACGGAGGCTCCGACCCTCGCGACACCCGACACGGCGCCCCCGAGCTTGGAGCCAAGCCCCCCGATGGCGATGCCCGCGTTGAGGAGGTCCGCGTTGCGCATCAGCATCCGGATGTCGAGCAGCCGCCGCCTCATGCGCGTCTCCTCGGGGGACAGGACGGACAACTTCTTCTCCCAGCCCAGCTCCTTCTCCTTGTCCTTCCCGAGCTTGAACAAGAGGTGGGGCTTGAGCGTCTTGTCGATGAAGGTGTCGACCGAGCCACGGGTGCCACAGATGCGCATGACCCCGTGGACGAGGTCACCCCCCGTCGGATGTTTGCTCGCGCTGTCAACCATCAGCAGGACACCGCCGGCGGCGCCTCGCACCTGGGAGCGCGCCAGGGCCCCCACGAAGTGCGACAGGTACTCAGCCTTCTCGCGCGTCGTGTTGTTCGTCGTGTCGATGACGATGGCCCCCAGCCCCACCTGCCCGAAGACAGAGGGTGCATCCGGGATGTTGATGGGATTGGGAGCGCCATCGAAGATCAACACACGAACGCCATTCGTCGAAGGCAACTTCTTGAAGAGTTCGTCCTGGTCGAGTTCGAAATAAGGCGCCCAGGTGCCGACCCACTGCGTGTCCTTCAATGGACTCTCATTCAGACTGCCTTCGTCCGAGTACAGCCACTTCGAGTACCGCATCCCGTAGCTCGTGGCCATCCGGAGCGCGGCCATGCCGGTGATCAACGAAACCTTCTTGACGACGATGGAATTGGCGACCACGACGTCCGCATCACCGTCGCCCTTCGAAGGCGTCTTCGACGGCGAAGCCCACTCCCCCTCATCCTCGGAGTCTGAACCGTAATTCCAGTCCCCCCTTTGCTTGGAGCGGTCCTTCAACCCAATCGCTCCCACGGGGACCGGCACCCCCTCCAGGTGATATTCGACCAGCCCTTCGATGGCCGCCGGACTGTAGCTGGCGGCCCTGTTGTCGAACTTCGTGACGAACGCGGCGCAATCGCCGGGCGCAAGCGCGGGGGAGGTCCGCATCAACTCGAGCAACGCGGACATCAGGCGGTCGACACCGGCGAGCTTCGTTTCATCCATGCCACCCAATCCGTCGATCGTCGCGAGCGGGGCCGTGGACTTCCGCATGGCGCTGATGAACGCGTCCGTGAACCGCAGCGCAGTGGCGATCGCAAGGGTGCCCGCTTCGGGCGGCAGCAGCCCCGGGTCGAGCCGGATTCCGTTGGGGAGATCCGCGAGGGTCGGAAACACCGAGCCGAAGCCTTCTCTCGAAACGACCTCGAGGCCGATTCGCGCGGCCCGGATCAACTGGGTGAGCTTCGCGCCGAAGACACATTGGACGGCCCGCCACTGCCCCTGGTTCGCGGGAAAACCCCCTGCGTGCCTCCCGATGACGCAGAGCATCGGGTAGCCATGAATCCTCCAGCCCGGACTCCGGCGCTCCTCCACCGGGGCGCCTCCGCTGATGGTGAAGTTCACGGCCTTGCAGCTTTCGACCACCGCCACGCAGACCGCTCGCTTGGACAGGATGGCGATGTCGCTCAGGGGGACGCGCAGGCCCTGAGTCCCGGTCTCGAAGAGAGCGCAGAGTCGCTCCAAGCGGCCCACCTCGCGGTGATGGCGCCCTCCCGCCTTGGGGGCCGTGTCGAGGGTCGGGGTCTTCTCCAACAGGAGGAAGCCCGGTCCGTTCGAGCGGGGATAGACCCGGTTGATCTCCGGCCCGCTCTTCTTGGCCCCAGGCTTGTGGGCCCCACCCGTCTTTCCCCCGGCCTTCTTGGACTCGCCCTTCGCGGGCTCCGTGGCGGAGAAGTAACGAAAGGCCACCATGGACCCGGAGGACGCGAGCATGACGTCGTGCAACCACTCGAGGTCGTAGGCGATGCGGACGCCTCCACTCGGATCCATCTCGACCTGCAACGGCATCTTCGCCACCCTTCCTGGCAGGCGGAGCCCGGAGCGTCACCAGACCCGCCCCTGTCGCCGGACCATCGAAGGGAGGGCTCCGCCGTGCGCGCGGTAACATAGCGGATTGCCGCATGTAGGTGACACGCCGCAGCGCGCCTCTTTCCACCCCGAGGAAGCACCCGACGCCAGGGATTGGATTTCCCCACGTCCATGAGCGCGGCGCTCCAGGACATGTCGCGGACATGTCGCGGACACACCGCGACGAGCCCTTCGTGTCAGGCGCGTCGCGAGACAGCCCTCGAGAGGCCGCACCGGGTGCGTGGCACATGTCCTGCTCTCGACAGGCTCGGCGTGAGTGACACGCCAGTCCCCAAATCCTGGAGAGAGCAATGGCTTCCTATCAATGGAACGACGGCCGCATCCTGACGTTGAACCCCGGCGACACCACGAGCTGCGCGGGCGGACTCAACCAGCAGCAACTCTATGCGCTCTTCTTCTACAACAGCGCGCAGAACGACACGGGCGCCACGCTCAACGTCGTGTGGAGCAACAGCCAGCCTCCGGTGCAGGTGCAGGTGCCGGGGACCACGGGGCGGCTCGGGCTGGCGTCGCTGCTCTTCGTGTCCGGCAATGACACCAACAGCGTCTCTGTGTCGATGAGCCAGAACCAGCCGGGAGCCCAGGTGCAAGCCTTCATCGGCAGCGTCAAGATGCCCACCAACACCGCGGGCATCAACAACACACCGCTGGAGGCGGATGGACAGCTGCACCCGTTCAAGGCCTTCACGCGGTACTACGCCGTGCCCCAGTCCCACTGGTACCAGGGACAGTTGCAGAGCAACGTCAACCAGTTCATCTCCGTCCAGTTCATGCAGCAGTCGGCGCTCGTCAACGTCGTGAACTGCCTGGTGGACCCCTCGCCCACCCTCTTCTTCGCGGGGCCCACGGCGCCCTCGCAGGTCAAGGTGAACACCACCACGATCCAGACGCTGCAGTGGAACCTCCAGGGCAGCGGAACCCAGACGGTGTGGATCAACGCCGACAGCATCCAGAACTCGCAGTCGGCCTCCATCTCCCTGCTGTCCCTCAGCTCGCTCTACGCGGCGCACCAGCCCTAGCGTCCGCCGACGTGCCCCGAGGGAGCGGGGTGGGCTCTGGCATGACACGCCCGCTCATCTGCCTCGAAGGGGAAGCCGGCTACAATGACATCCCGTGTCCCGGCTCCCTCCCGCCTCCCCTCCATCGCCCCTGGTGCTGGCCGACGTCTCCACGGCCGCGGAGCCTCCACGCCGTGGCGTCGAGTCCGTGTCCCATCCGGTGGCGGTGCTGACGCTCGTCGCCCACCCGCACCTGGCTCGCGTGGGTGAGCGGCTCGTGCTCGAGGACCTCCTCGCGGGTCAGGAGTGGGTCCTCTCGCGCAATGCTCCGGACTTCACGCCGGCCTCCAGCGCCTTCGGCGCGCCGCTGGGGGACCCGTTCCTGAGCCGCAAGCCCTTCCTCCGGTTCAACCAGACGGACACGGGGATTCGCGTCAGCGTGGGACCCGATGGGAAGTGCACGTCGGACGGCCTGCCGCTGGGGGACGCTCGGGAGTGGAGCCTGGAGGAGGTCAGGGCGGGCGTCCCCCTGGAGCTGGCCGGGCGGCTCGCCCTGTTGCTGCACCTGTCCGAACCCAGGTCCGCCTCCGCGCGCTCATTGCCAGGCATGGTCGGTGAGAGCGTGGGATTGCGCAGGGTGCGCAAGGACATCGAGCGGGTCGCGGACCTGGAGCTGAGTGTCCTCATCCGAGGCGAGACGGGCACTGGAAAGGAATTGGTCGCGCAGGCGCTCCACCAACAGAGTCCACGCGCGAAGAAGCCTTTCCTGAGCATCAACCTGGGCGCCATTCCCAAGGAGCTCGCGGCGGCGGAGCTGTTCGGCGCCGCCAAGGGCGCCTTCACCGGAGCGAATCAGGCCCGGGACGGCTTCTTCCGCGCGGCGCAGGGCGGCACGCTCTTCCTGGATGAAATCGGGGAGGCGTCCGCCGAAATCCAGGTCATGCTCCTGCGAGTCCTCGAGACGGGCGAGCTGTTCCCCGTGGGTGCCAGCACGCCGGTCCACGCGGATGTGCGACTGGTCGCAGCCACCGACGCGGACCTGGACACCCACATCCGCGATGGCCGCTTCAAGGCCCCCCTGCTCCACCGGCTCGCGGGCTATGAAATCCAGCTCCCACCGCTGCGCGAGCGCCGGGAGGACATCGCCCCCTTGTTCCTCCACTTCGCCCGTGAGGCGTTGGAGTCCATCGGGGAGTCGCATCGACTGACACCGGGAGACCCCTACCAGGAGCCCTGGTTGCCTCCCGCGCTGGCCGTTCGACTGTTGCGCCATGCCTGGCCCGGGAACATCCGCCAGCTGCGCAACGTGGCCCGGCAGCTCGTCGTCGGGAGCCGGGGGCAACCGCGGCTGGAGCTCGGCCCACGGCTCGCGCAGGAACTGGAGTCGTCCTCCCAGCCCAGCGCACGTCCTCCCGCACCCGAGTCACCCGACGCAGAGCCCCTGGCGCGACGAAAGTCCACGGAGGTGACGGAGCCGGAGTTGCTCGGGGCCCTTCGCGCGCAAGACTGGGACGTCAAGCGCGCCGCGGACCATCTGGGCATCCCCCGCTCGTCCATCTACAACCTCATCGAGCGCAGCCCGGTCATCCGGCTCGCCGGCGACCTGAGCGTGGAGGAGATCACCCGCTGCTTCCACGAGTGCCAGGGAGACCTGGACGCCATGGTCCGCCGCCTGGAGGTCTCCCGACGCGCGCTCAGCCGCCGCGTCAAGGAGCTGGGGCTCGGCTGACCCGACGACGAGGGCCCGGCGATTGCAAATCCATAGGGTCTCTCTCGAAGTGGAGGTTTGAATGAGCACTGCCAACAACGAAGACACCCTCGAAGCCGTGCCGGGAGGCTGGTGCCTCAATGGCAAACAGTTCTACCCCTCGGGAGCGACCATCCCCGTCCCAGAAGGTGTCGCCATCAACCTCGATGCCGCGCCCTCACTCCTGCGGCCCGAGTTCTTCCTCGACGGCAACCCCTCCCCTAGCACCATCGAGCCAAAGGAGGGGCCCCACTCCCTCCTGTGCCAGTTCACCCGCCTCCCCTGTCAATCCATTGGGGACATCACGGGAACGCTCAATGTCGGGATGGGCACGGAAGACGCATCCGAGGCGCTGATGCCCCTCGAGCGGAACCCGGACACCCGACACACGGGTGAGCGCCGCGGCGACACCCACGTCAACGCGTGAGCGTGGCGCCCGGAGCGTCCTTCCCGTTCGACCAACGCGGGACCAGATGCGGGTTGCGGGAGAGCGCCAGGTTCAACGCCTCCCGCGCCTGAAGCCGCTCCTGCCGGGCGCCCTCTCCTTCTCCGGGCGTGAGCTCCGCCCGCGCCAGGAGCAGCCCCGCGCGGTGGGCCTGCGCGTTGGGCCACCCGGGTCTCGCCGCCAACGCCTCGTCCACGCGGACGAGACCTCGCGCCAGGAGCGCCTTCGCGTCCGCGCCCCTTCCGGCACGCCATCTCGCCCAATCCAGACAGAGCCTCACGAAGGCCAGCCGGAAGTCATGGCGCTCGGGAGCGAGCTTCAGGGCCTCGTCGAACGCTCGCGCCGAGGCCTCGAAGTCCGCATCCGTCACCCGCCCCTTCGAGGCGCTCCAGCGGGCGCGGACCGCGAGCAGCTCTCCCCGCCCGCTCCACGCCTCCGCCAGCCGTGGGTTGTGCTTCAAGGCCGCCTGGAGCGCGTCCTCCGCGCGCTTCAAGGCCGGCCCCGGGTCCCGGCCCCGGGTCAGGTCCTCCGCCGCCCACAGCACCTCGCTGGTGCCCAGGTTGGACCAGGGCTGGGCGTGCTCCGGCGCCAGCGCCACGGCCTGCTGGTAGGCCTCCAGCGCCGCGCGGAGGCTCACGCCCGGGTCCTTTCCGGCCTCGCGCAGGTGAAGGGCTCGCACGGCGTGCACCTCGCCCAGGTTGTTGAGCGCGGGGAGCCACTTGGGCGCCACCTCGAGCGCCTTCTCGTAGCTGGCCTGCGCCTGGGCCAGCAGCGGCTCCGAAGCCGCGCCGCGCTCCCACGCATCCTCCGCCAGACGACGCAGCGCCCGCCCCACGCCATTGTGCAGATGCGGCAGCCGCGGGTTGATGCCCAATCCCTGGCGGTACAGCTCGAGCGCGGTGTTCAGCTCCGGCTCCGGGTCTCCGCCCGTGCTCCGGCGACGCGTGGCCAGGAGGATGTGGACCTCTCCCCCGTAGAAGAACGTCACCACGTGTCTGGGATTGATGCGTCGGGCCTCCGCCAGGGCATCACGCGCCCGCGCCAGGTCCTCTCCCTGCTCCGCGCCACGCAGGCCCTCCGCGCGGGTGATGTATGCGATTCCCAGGTTGATGTACGGCTCGGGCAGTCGCGGGTCGAGCGCGATGGCCTCGCGATAGGCCTCCATGGCCATCCCACGGGCCTCCCGGGAGGACAGCCCCGCCTGCTCCTCGTACTCCGCCCATTCCTTGTGGAGCAGCCCTCGCTGATTGTGGAACCCGTGGTCACGTTGCTCGGGAGCGATGCCCTCCAGCATCGCCAACGCCTCGCGGAAACGCTCACGCGGGTCGCCTCCGTGCTCGCGGCGGGACTGGCCCCACTGGAGCAGGACGTTGGCCAGCTCGAGCCGCGCCTCGGGCCGCTGGGGTGCGAGGGCCAGCGCGGCCCGCAGGCGGTCGGAGGACTTCTGGAGCAGCGCCTCGAGGTCCGCGCCATGGCGCCCCCGGTCCTCCGCCCAGCGACGATGGAAGCGCGCCTCCAGGACGAGCGACTCGTAGTCCTCGGGTGAGGCGGCCAGCGCCCGCGCGACGGAGGCGAGCCCGCGCTCATAGGCGGGCCGCACGTCCCCCTTGTCATAGAGCTCCATCAACAGCACCGCGTACTCGAGTCCGGCCAGGGCGCGGTGCGACGCGGGCAGACTCTCGGCGATGGCGATGGCCCGGGAGTAGGCGCCGCGAGCGGCGTCGAAGTCGCGCAGCGCCTCCTCACGCGCGCCGGAGGTCCCCTTCCGCGTCGCGCGAGCCACCAGGATGTCCCCGCGCAGCATCGGCGCCTCGTGGAGCCACGGCTGCTGGGTGCCCAGGGCGTCCAGGAGGCCGAGGGCCTCATCCAGGCGTCCTTCGTAGAACGCCAGCAGCGCGGTGCCGTACGCAGGGGCGAGCCCCTCCGCGCCCTGGCTCTGACGCAGGTACGCGAGCGCCGGCTCCCGGTAGTCCCGCTCCAGGTCGCTCAGTCGCGCCTGTCGCTGCTCGGGGGAGCGCAGCCGCTCGGCTTCGAGCAGCTGCTCCCGGTAGAGCTGCCCCATCACGAGCGCGAGGGACTGGGCCACGCGCGGCTCACGGAAGCCCGCGCTCCACGCGGACTCCAGGGAGCGTCGGGCCTGGGCGATGTCGCCCAGCGCGAGGGAGCCACGTCCCAGCGCGTAGTGTCCGGGGCCCCGGGCGCTCGGCCCCCCCGTGTCGATTTCGACGGCGAGCACGTCCATCCGCTCGCGCAGCCGGCGCTGGTCCTCGCGCGTATCGTGCAGCGGGGCGAGCGCGGAGTAGCGCGCCAGGGCCTCGATGCGCTCCACCTGCTCGGTGAAGCGGCGGGCCAGGCGCTCCCGCACCGAGGCCTCATGGCGAGTCAGCGCCACTTGCCCGAGGGCGCTCGCGACGACCAGGAACATGGCGACCCCCACCGCCACGCGTCGCCAGTGTTTGCGCAATCGCTTGCGCAGCTGATAGCCCGCGCCCCGGTGCGCGCGCACGGGCTCGCCCGCGAGGTAGCGCTCCAGGTCCTCCGCCAGCGCGCGGGCCGAGTCGTAGCGAGCGGAGGGGTCCTTCTCCAGACACTTGAGGGTGATGGCCTCCAGGTCCTCGGGGATGGCCTTGTCCAACAGCCGTGGAGCCCGAGGCTCCGCCGTGCGCAATCGCTCCAACACCTCCAGGGCCGTGAGCCCCTCGAGCGGAGCCCGCCCGGTGAGGAGGAAGTAGAGGCTGGCGCCCAGGCTGTAGACATCCGCGCGGCGGTCCAGCGAGGCGTGCTCGCCGCGGGCCTGCTCGGGGGCCATGTAATGGGGTGTGCCCAGCAGCGTCCCATCCAGGGTGGTGCTCGCGGACCAGTCACGGGCGAGGCCGAAGTCCATGACATAGGTCTTCAGCGTGCCGTCATCGGCGCGCTCGACCATGATGTTGGAGGGCTTCAGGTCGCGGTGGATGAGGCCCACGCGGTGCGCCTCGTGCACGCCGAGCGCGGCGTCCCGGAGCACCATCACCCGCTGCTCCAGCGGCAGCGAGGGCGCGAGCGCGCCGAGAGGCTGGCCGTCGATGAACCGCATGGCGATGAAGACCTTGTTCTGGACCTCACCGACCTCGTAGACCTCGCAGACGCGCTCGTGCCTCACGCGGGCCTGGGCGCGGGCCTCCGCGATGAAGCGGCGGGTGAGCCACGACGACTCGTCGCGGACGAACTTGAGCGCCACCTGACGCCGCAGGCGCGGGTCCCACGCGAGGAACACGCGCCCCATGCCGCCGTGCCCCAGGAGCCGGACGGGCTGGTAGCGGTCCCACCCAGGGACGGGGAAGTCCCCGGGCGACGTCGCGCTCCGTGCCTCGACGGGAGGCGGCACCGTCACGGTGTCTTCGGGAGAGAGGCCCACGGGTATCGGGGCCGCCGGACTGGACACGTCCTGACGCAGCGCCTCCAGCGTCTCCGCCGAGAGCCGTCCACGCTCCATCAGGAGTTGGAGGGGGCTGCTCCCCGTCCGGAGCGCCTCCTCGCGAATCGCAGCCACCTCGTCCCGGGTGAGCAGGCCTTCGGCCAGCGCCGCCCCGAGCAACGGCTCATCACCATCCTGGACAGCCATGGGACCTCGCGGTCAGGAGCAGGCCACAACCCTCCACGCCTCCCTAGCATGGCCTGACCTGTCGAGACCGGGGAGCGGGTCTCGAACGACATACAGCGTCGCCCACGCGGTAAGCTGCGCTCCTACCCGTCCCGCCCCCTGAACCCTCACAGGTCCCCACCGATGTCGCGCTCCGCCATCTTCCTCATCGTCCTCGTCAGCTTCATCGCAGGAGGAGTCTCGTGCGCCGTGGGCCAGGAGCTCGTCTTGGACATCGCATACGGCCCCGTCCAGAGCGTCGTCCTCGAGCAGGACATCGCATTGGGCTTTGGCAACTCGGAGGGAACCTCCTGCCCGGGAACTCCCGCGGGAGGCGTGTTCGCGGGCACACCGCTCGTGGTCCGAGGACGCGGCGCCATCAAACTCGTCACGCTGCGATTCAGCTACGCGGGGAAGGACCTCCCCACGCTGGCGGGCGGGCAGACCCCACCAGCGGGCATGAACGGCATCCATTGTGTGAACCCCGCGGCCAGTGACTCCGACCCGCGATGGGACCACCTCTGAGCCGACTCCGCGCTACTTCTTCAGCTCGTTCATGCCGAAGAGGGACACACGGCCATCCGGGATGAGCGACACCTTGTACACGAAGCTGTCGGCGCCGAAGTCCACCAGGTACGTGTACACGCGGTCATCCCCCATCACCTCGCGCTGGGCGAGCCGCAACTTCCCCGTGGGCCCCAGCTTCGACAGGCGCTCCGTGAAGTGCGGCAGCGCCTCCGAGACGAGCCAGGGCGGCGCGTAGGCGAAGCGGGCCTTGTCCACCTTCCCCGCCCTCACCTCCTCGAGGAACGCCGTGAGCTGGGCGGTGACCTGCGGCTCGGTGTCCTCGATGGCGGCAAGCTTCGGCGTGCCGAGCGCCGGATTGACGATGGCAGCGATGCCCTCGGTGAACCGCCCGGGGCTGGACTGCGCCGTGTTCGCCAGCACGATGATGGACAGTGAGTCGCCCACGAAGTGGGAGTAGTTGGCGCGGAAGCCCTGCCACGCGCCTCCGTGCTGGTGCAGCGGCTTGCCGTTGCGCTCCTGGAGCTGCCAGCCAAAACCGTAGGGATGCGTGGCGCCGCTGTTGAGCCGCACCGGTGAGAGGATTTCACGCCAGCTCTCCTCGCTCAGCAGCGCGTGCTTCCGCACGGCCGTGTCCCACGCCAGCATGTCCTTCACCGAGAAATAGAGCGCCCCATCTCCCGTCGTGTTGAGCGACGGAGACACCCAGGTGTGGTGCTTCGGCGCGCCCTTCACCAATTGATAGCCGGACGAGCGGTTGGGGATGATGTCGGCCTCGCTGATGCCTCGCGCCGTCTTCATGCCCGCGGGCTTGAAGACCTTCGCGTCCAGGACGTCGACATACGACGTGCCCGTGATGCGATTCACCAGCAGGCCCAGCAGCACGTAGCCGGAGTTGCTGTAGCTGAAGCGCAGGCCCGCCGGGAACTCCAGCGGCAGCGTGTAGAGGAACCGGGCGAACTCCTCGTCCGTGTAGTCCTTCCGCTCGTCGATCTTCCCCTCCAGGTCCTGGAGGCCGGACGTGTGCGTCAACAGGTGGCGCACGGTGATGGGCGCCCAGGCCGCGGGGGCGTCCGGGAAGTGCTTCGAGATGGGGTCCGACAACGACACCTTGCCCGCCTCCACCTGCGCCATCACCGCCATCGCGGTGAACATCTTCCCCACCGAGCCTGACTGGAAGAGCGTGTCCGTCCCCACGGGGACGCGATGCTCCAGGTCGGCGGAGCCGTACCCCTTCACGAGCACGACGCGGCCCTGGTGCACCACCCCCACCGCGAGCCCCACCACGCCCTGGCGCTTCTGCTCCGCCTGGACGAACGCGTCGATGCGATCCCGCAGGGAGCCCTGCGCCAGCGCGGGCCCCGCCACGAGCAGGACACCGAGGATGACGCCGAACACCAGGCTCGCTCCCGAACGACCTTGCATGAACGCTCCTCCGGAGGACACCACCGTAGCCCTCTACGGTCGTCCGCCTCCCTCAGGGAGGATAGACCCGAGCCACGGCGGCGCTCCGAATGAATTCGTGCTCGGAACGCCATCGCCGGGCGAAGGCTCACGCACGCAGGAAGGGCAACACCTCGCCCGCGGCGCTCCAGACGGAGCTGGGATACACGGGGCCCGTGGAGTTCTCGGGCCCGGCCCAACCCGGGATGTCGTCGTATTTGTAGTCGGGGTAGCCCGGGCACCGCGAAGTGTCCTCCCACTCGGAGCGAGGGATGCCCATGGATTGCAGCACCGTGCCCAGCCACTGGTGCCACAGCAGGCCGAACCAGCGGGGCTCGCCGGCGGGGCCCATCCCGGTCTTCTTGTCCAGGTTCCGGTAGTCGCAGTACTGCCCCGTGCGGAAGAAGCCCTCCGCGCCGCCGAAGGCGACAATCGGCGCGCTGGTGTGGTCGTGGGTGTAGTTGCCTGACTCCTGTCCCCAGGCCAGCAGGGTGTGGTCCAGCAGCCGGGTGCCGTCGCCCATGTCCACCGCCTCCAGCTTGCTCGCCAGGTCCAGGAAGACGCGGCGGAAGAAGAGGTGGTGCGCCGCGAGCAGTGTGCTGTACGCCGGCTCGCTGCTCGCAGCCTGGTGGGCAATCTCCTGGTGCCAGTCGCCCGCGTAGGTGCTGAAGGTCTCCGTCGCGCCGGCCACCACGATGCGCGACACGCCACACGACAGCGCCAGCGTGTACACGTCGTTCCAGAGTTCGTGCGACAGGGACTGCGCCTCCGGGTCGCGTCCGTACGACGGCTGCTGGGTGTACTGCCCGGTCGACGTCGCTGGGCGCGTGGGAGTCTGACAGCGCGCCACCGTGGACAGCTTGCGGTCCAGTTCGGCCAGCCGCTCCATGTGGTCATCCAGCCGGCGGCGGTCCGCGGACGACAGGCGCCGGTTCCCATTGCGCAGGCGTCGGTAGTTCTCCAGCACCGCGCCGCTCATGAGCGGCTGGCCTCCGGTGACATCCGCGAACAGGCGGTCGAAGAGGTCCTGGTTGGAGCCATTCACGGTGTCCCCCACCCGCTCCACCGGTCCCTGCCGCAGCCGAGGGTCCGAGTGCGCGTAGGAGAGCGACCCCTGGATGATGACGCGCTCGCGCACGCCCGCCGCGTTTCCGTAGAAGGACGGAGACCAGGCCATGATCTGGTCGACGGTCTGCCGGATGCCCTCCTGCTTCACGACGTCCGGCGCCTGGTCGCTCGCGGAGAAGTTGCCGAGCGTCCCGCCCCGGTGGTGGCCGATGTAGAACGGGATGTCCAGGCCGTTGAGCACCCACAGCTTGCTCACCATCGACGCGGTGAGCTCGCTCGACGGAGCGCGCAGCACGGGCGACACCCGCGCCTCGCCTCCCGTCACGGTGGCACTCAGCGCGCCCCGGCGCACGGGATGGCCCGCGTAGGACAAGGACTCCGTCAGCGTGGCGTCCGCGGGGAACATGTCCCGCTGGAGGATGCCGCCGTGCTCCGTGCGCAGCATGACGAAGCACTTGTGGGACGGCGCGGACTGGGCGCGGGCCGTCGCGGGCAGGAGGCTGGGGAGGAAGGGAAGGACGAGCCCCGTCCCGCCCAGGCGGAGAATCGTTCGGCGCGAGATGGGCGTGCTCATCGGAAGTCCTTCCGCTGGAACTCGGGGCGCAGCGCGACGGAGGCCAGCACGGTGCGCAGCGACTGACGGCTCCTGGCCGCCGTGCGCAAGGCCTCCAGGACGGGCTCGTCGGAGGCGTCGTTCTCGGGCCGGGCGAAGGTGTAGCGGAAGTACTGTCGAGCGAAGCACTCCTCGTACTGGCCGCTGTCGAGGATGAGCTGGGTGACCTCCGCCGCCGAGGACACCGAGCGCGTGTCGCCCGGAACCACGGCGGGCACCGTGTCGGTGCGCACCGGTCGTTCGCCCACTTGTTGGCCCGTGTTGTCGAAGAGGCGCTGCGTGGAGCGGAAGCGGCCCAGCGCATCGAAGTTCTCGGTGACGAACCCCAGGGGATTGAGGCGGGTGCGGTGGCATGAGGGGCAGGACCCCTGCGTCTCGGTCAGGCGCTCCACGACCTCGCGGGTGGTGAGCTCGGGCGACAGCTCCACCCGCGTCATCATGGCGTCGGCGGGCGGTGGGGGGATGCTCCCGCACAGGAGCGCGTTGCGGATGCGGTAGCCCTTGATGATGGGGCGGGTGTTGGCGGAGCCGGTGGCGAGGAAGGCGATGCGCGTCAGCAGGCCGGAGCGCTGGGGCTCGGAGAAGGTGGGAGGCTGCGAGGTGCCATCCCATCTCGGCACGCCGTAGAGCGCCGCCAGGTCGGCGCTGCGGGCGAAGGCATGCCGGTCGGTGAGCACGTCCTGCAGCGTGCCTTCGTGAGAGACCAGCCAGGCGACGAGGTCGGCCACTTCGCCGTTGATGCGCTCGCGGGTGTCGCGCGTCGGGGTGAAGTCACCGCGAAACGCGTCGAAGATGGGGTCTCCCACGCGCCTGTCGAACTCCTCGAGGTCGTCCAGGCGGAACCACTGGCTGAAGAACTCGCCCAGGGCCTGGTGGGCGCGTGCGTCCCCCATGAGGCGCTCGACCTGCTGGCGATAGCCGGCGTCGGTGAGCAGGGCCCCCGAGTCCGCGGCCTCGGTGAGCAGTTCGTCCGGGAGGGTCTGCCAGAAGTGATACGACAGCCGCGCGGCCAGCTCGTGCGCCGTCAGCCGCGTCACGGTGCCGGCCGCGTCGGACTGGCCGTGCTCGACGAAGTAGAGGAACTCGGGCGCCGTCAGCAGCAGCGCCACCACCTTCTGCACGGCGAGGGGCGAGACAGGAGGCTCGCTCACGGCCTCGCGGTAGAAGGCCACGTCGTCCGCGTCCAGGGGCCTCCGCAGGGCCAGGCGCCCGAAGCGGGAGATGAAGTCGACCAGGCAGGCCTCGTCATTGGCCGCGCTGGCATCCGTGGCGCAGGAGCCCAGCAGCAGCCCTCGCCGCGACGTGTTGCTCCCGAGCAGCTCGCCGACGCGCAGACCGAGCGAGTACGCGATGTCGATGTGCCCCTGCTGCACGCCCTGGTCCATGCGGAAGAAGCCGCCGTGGGACTCGCCGGGGATGGAGACTCGCAGGTCCCGTGGGTAGCTCTGGAGCTGCGACGCCACCGCGCCGTCCTGCAGCACCGCGTCCGCCTCCGGGGCGCCGAGCGCGCGGGTGAGCACGTCGCGCACCGTGTTCTGGAATTGGACGGCGGACAGCCGCCGCAAGGGCAGCTCCTCGGGCACCAGCGGCGGCGGGGGCTCACCGGGGGGCGGCGGCTGGGAGGGCGGCAGGGTTACGTCACCCTTGCAAGCACTCAGCAAGGTCGCCGCGACCATGACGAGGGTGCGTGCGAGTCGAAGTCGTTTCACCTGGCACCTCCACGTGGGACCGTCCACGATGCCATGGGCGAGCCGGGAAAGACCAGATCAAATGGGAGTCCCGAGGGAGCCGTTCCTCAGGTGCGGGCTGCGTGTGCAGCCCTCCCCCAACGGCTGCACCTGGACGTCCGACGGGACTGGCGCAGCGCTGTTGGCCGCATGAGATACCTCCACGGCGGTCAATGACATGGCGCCGAGTTCCACCGCGATACGGGCACTCGTGTGCAGCACCTCGAGCACCCCTGACTCGGAGGACGGCTCTGAGGCCTGAGGCGAGGCGCTCGGGGCCAGGCGCGGAGGGGCTCGTCGACGGCAACGGGGCTCTCGATGGACGCGAGCGCGAGGCTCGGGGAGAGGCGCAGCGGCGAGAACAGCAAAGACGCCATCGACAGGAGTCGTGCCGTGATGTCGTCTGCTTGTGACATCGCGATGCAAGGGTGACGGACCAGGATGGGCGTGTGTCCTTCCCGTGGCTGGGTCTTCTCGTCGCTTCATTGTCCTCGACACCGCAAGAGCCCGCGCAGGAGAGCTACGAGGACGTACTCGTCCAGTGGGGCCTCGAGAGCCAGGGCCTGACGCGCGAGGCGCAGCCGGAGGGCAAGACGCTCGAGCAGGTCTGGGTGGCCCGCGAGGACGTCGTCGCCAAGAGCGACCCCTATCCGAACTTCCTCAACCTGGCGCACGCGCGCACACGCGAGGAGGTGGTCCGGCGTGAGGTGTTGCTGACGCCCGGACAGCCCTATCAGACGGTCCTCGCGGAGGAGACGGCGCGCAACCTGCGGCGCCTGGGCATCTTCTCCGCGGTGCGGGTGGCGCCCGTGCGAGGCACCAGGCCGGACACCGTGTCGCTGCTCGTCATCACCAAGGACGTGTGGTCGCTGCGGCTCAACAACGACTTCTCGGCGGTCGGCTCGCTGTTGCAGTACCTGCGGCTCCAGGTCACCGAAGACAACTTCCTCGGCCTCGCGAAGAAGGTGGCGCTCGATTACATCCTGAACCTGGACACCTGGTCGGTCGGCCAGAGCTACGTGGACAAGCAGGTGCTCGGCAGCCGGTGGACGCTGACGGAGTCCGCGGCGGTCATCATCGGCCGAGAGAGCGGCAGGGCCGAGGGCTCCCGGGGCGGCGTCACGCTCAGCCGGCCCCTGTATTCGCTGTCCACGCCCTGGAGTCTCACGGCGCAGGTGGCGTGGAACGTGGAGACCTCGCGCACCTTCCGGGGGGCGGACGTCTGGCGACTGCCGTATCCCGATGGGGAGCCGGTGCCCTACGTCTTCAACACGCGCGAGATGACCGGCAGCGTGCTCTACGTGCGCGCCTGGGGCGAGGAATCCAGGTGGGAGCTTGGCGGAGGCGTGGGCGCGTACCGCAAGGCCTATGCGCCCCCGGTGGCGGCCCCGCTCGACGCGGGACAGCGCGCCTGGTTCGAGCGGCACTACCTGCCGCGCTCGGAGGACGCGGGCTACACCACGGCGACGCTGCGAGCCTGGAGTGCGCGGTACGAGGTGCTGCGCGACGTGGAGACGTATTCGCTCTCCGAGGACTTCCAGGTCGGCCACTCCGTGTCACTCACCCTGCGCTACGCGCCTCCGGCCATCCCCTCCGGCGCGCACTTCACGGAAGGAGGGCTGAGCGCGCGCTATCGGGTCCGCGTGGGAGACGCGCTCACCACGGTGGCGGCGGCCGCGTCGCTCCGGCGGCAGTTCGACGACCGCGCGGGTTGGACCCATCGGCGCTGGGCCGCGGAGCTGCACCAGGTCTCGCCGCGCGTCCTGGGGGGGCGCTTCGTCGCGCGGGGCCTCGTGGACGTGAACATCGACGACCTGGTCGAGCGGGTGGTGCTGCTCGGTGGTGGAAACGGCCTGCGAGGCGCGAAGGTGGATGCCTACGCGGGGAGGCGCCTGCTGCTCGTCAACGTGGAGTACCGCACCGCACCGCTCATCATCCGAACGCTGCATCTGGGCGGCGTGCTCTTCTACGACGCGGGGAGCGCATTCGAGCGCAAGCCGAGCATGGTGCACTCCGTGGGCCTGGGCGTGCGGGTGCTGGTCCCCCAGTTCAACATCATCCCGTTCCGGCTCGACTTCGGGTACGTGCTCGATGACGACCGCCCCGCCGCGGGAAGCCGCTTCCTCGTGGGCGGCGGACAGATCACCGACTTCCGGCCCGCCTTCCTGGAGACACCGCTGCGGTGACGGACAGCCTGTCCAGATGAGGCGCGAGGAGCCCGAGCACCCCATCTCGAAGGTTGTCGTTCGGGGTGGCCCCAGCCGACACCGGGGCCCCTGCTGTTACTGAAGGCACTCCGCGCAGGAGCCGCCCAGCCGGGTGTTGGCGATGAAGGCGTCGTAGTCCGCCCGGGAGGTGAGGACCGCGGAGCCGAAGTCCGCGTAGACGGCCCAGATCGAAGGAGTGGCCGCGGCCCCCTCGAAGGTCCCGCGATGGTAGTCCACCCCATTCGCCGTCCGGATGAAGCTCCACCCGTGGTTGCGATTCCAGGGCCGGCAGCTCGCGTAGGTCGCCATGTAGCTTTGCGTGGGACTCCCCCCACGTCCCTTCCACAGGTAACACGCGTTCGTGGGAACCTGGGAGGAAGGCGTCTGGGCCTCCGCGCCAGACATCAGCAGACAGCTCCCCAGCGCGAGGCACGTCAAGACTCCGCGAGGCATCATCGGTCATCTCCGGTCGAAGCCCGTGGAAATCGGGCGGGAGTCCGCACTGCAAGCCCCACACCCAGCGATGACGAAGAAGCAAGGCCCCAGCGGGCCAGCGTGCGACGGGAGCCCAGGCGACACGCATTGACATGTCAAAGGCAGGGTTTGACGCGTCAGCCCCGGGCCGTGCCGGCATCATCCACACGAGGGCATCAAGGCAGCCAGGCGGCAAGATTTCGCCAGGTGCGGAACACGAAATCTCTGCATGGTTTTCCTCCGGGTGGCGTCTTCAAGCCAGGAGGGTCCACCTTGATGCGAACGCGACGTCGTCTGGGGATGAGCGGTGCGATAGCGGGAACGATTCTGGGTCTCCTCGTGGAAGGCGCGCCGGAGGCCCGAGGCTCCGAGCAGGATGGCGCCCCTGGAGAGCTCGTTCTCGCCGCCCCGCTCATGGGCTCGCCAGTCGTCGTGGCGCCACGCGATGTGGAATTCGGTGACAACCTCATCTCGGTCTGCGTGAACCAACCTTCCGTCGCGAACTGCGATTATCGACTGACCGGGAATACTGGCGCGGTCAGCATTCCACTCAAGGGTTCGATCTCCATCCTCAGCAGCCATGTCTTCGATGACAGCTACATCACCCAACTCCGTGATGACCTGAGCCGCGGCATCCCGCGACCCGATGCGGGGTTCATCAGACTGGCACTCACCAACGTAGGCGCTGGCTGTGACGTCACGGACGGGAATGTGCTCTCAGCGCGAATGCTGCAGTTCTGGAACAGCATCATCCTCTCGGCCGACAAGAGAACGCTGTCGTGGGAGTTGACGGGCAGGAATGCCACATACTTCGATGACTTCTGCCCACAGGTCCAGGACCCGGTGAAGCTGACCATGAGGCTCACGCTTCCGCTCATCGAGGCAGGGCTGCAATATCGGACGAACATCACGCTGAGCAACGACCCACTCGTCGTTCGGCCCGACTATAGGTTCCGGCCCATCATCATCACCAACTCCTGAGAGCGACGAAACCTCGACGCATCCTGTCATATCCACGGCCTCCAGGGCCTGTCGATTGATGCGCAATGGACGTTGTCGAACTGTGGATTGCGTTGCGAGCTGTCGGGCGCCAGGAGTGGTGCCGTTCAATCCATGAGGGGGAACAGTCCATTCCGGGCTTCATCCAGCTCCTCGGGGGGAGACACTCGATGATTGGTCGTCCTGGTGTTCTGTCGTCCTGGATTCTGTCCGTGCCGCTGGTCCTGGCGCTGGGGGCGTGCGGTGGCGCCCCGCAGGAGGAGTCGGACCGCCCCGCTCGTGAGGGCGACGTGGCGAGTGAGCGACTCCGAGCCGCGCTGGCGTGGGACCCCTATGCGGACGCGGTGGCCCCCGGAACCAACGCGGCGGTGCTCAACGCGAGCGCGGCGCTCGGAGCTCCAGACGGGAGGACGGCGGCCCTTCTGGGACTGCTCAACGCGGCGCTGGTGCTGGATTTGGGTCAGGGCGAGGAAGGCACCGGGGATTTGCGCGTCTATTACCAGGGCCTGTCGCTGGCGCTGGTGGCGCAGGTGGACTTCTTGAAGGCAGACGGGACGTTCGTCGGCTCCAGCCCCTTGCAACTGGTCGAGTTGGGCCTGGGGACGCACATCGCGGTGGCGATGTACCCAGGGAACGTGCCCTATCGCTACGTACGGCTGAGGGGGGCGCTCGCCGTGTATCTGGTGGACGCGGTGGAGACCTCCCTGCGAGTCATCTGTGGAGACGGGGTGCTGGGCGGGCCCGAACTCTGTGACGACGGCAATCAGCGCTCGGGAGACGGCTGCAACAGCGTCTGCGAGGTGGAGCCGGGCTACACCTGCACGGGACAGCCGAGCGTCTGCGACAACAACCGGGCGCCCACCGTCGAGGCGGTCCAGACGATCACCGCCGAGGACACCGCGGTGAACATCACCATCCCCGCGGCGGACCCGGACGGCGACACGCTGACCTACACGTTCACCCTGCCCGCCCATGGCGCGCTCACGGGCACGGGGGCGTCGGTGACGTACACGCCGAACGCGAACTTCAACGGGACCGACACCTTCCAGGTCACCGTCTCCGATGGCAGGAAGCAGGCCACCGCCACCGTCACCGTCACGGTGACGCCGGTCAACGACGCGCCCGTGGCGGCCTCCGCGACGGTGACGGTGAACCACAACACATCGACGCCGATCACATTGGTGGCGACGGACGTGGACGGAGATGTGGTTGGCTTCACGGTGACGGCGCCGCCCGCGAACGGAACCCTGTCCGGGACGGGCGCCCAGTTGCTCTACACGCCGAACGCGGACTTCCAGGGGGCGGACTCGTTCACCTTCACGGCCAACGATGGCGCGCTGCCCTCGAACACGGCCACGGTCAGCCTCACCGTCCGAGGGCCGCCGGTCTGTGGTGACGGCTTCGTCGACTCCGGTGAGGTGTGTGACGACGGCAACCGCGTCGCCGGAGACGGGTGTCGAGCGGACTGCCAGGGCGTGGAGGTGTGTGGTGACGGCCTGGTCGACAGCGCGGCGGGAGAGCAGTGCGATGATGGCGGCACGACGCCGGGGGATGGCTGTGATGCCGAGTGCCAGTTGGATGCCTTCTCGAACATCCCGCCCACGCTCATCAGCGGGACGTTGAACTGCACCACGGCCAATTCGAACACGGGCCGCAAGGCCGCGGTGGATGCGCTGGGGCGCTTCTATGTGGTCATGCTCTGCGGGGGCTCGGTCCATGTCAGCGTGAGCGCGGACCGCGGCTTCACCTGGGTGGGGCCCACGCCGATGGGCATCACGAACGCGGCGGAGGTCGCCATCGAGGGTGGCCCCACGGGGATTGCCTACGTCGCGGTCACGAGCGCGGGTTCGCTGCTGTTCACGCGGACCGTGGACGCGGGAGCCAACTGGGAGGCGCCGCGAACGCTCAGCAACGCGAGCAACCCCACCGTCAGCCTGGATTCCAGGGGCGACGCGCTCTACATCTCCGTCTCGCGAGGTGGCGCGGGGGTGCGCGTCCTGCGCAACTTCGCGCGTGGCGCGGGCGACTTCAGCGTGACGGACGTGGACCAGAGCAATGCCTACTTCGACGTCCTCGTGGACAAGATCAGCGGAGATGTCTTCTCGGTGAGCGACGACCCGTTGTTCCGCATCCGTCGGAGCAGTGACCAGGGGACGAGCTTCGGTCCGCAGAGTTCTCCGCCGGGACAGGCGTTCTTCTCGGACTGGACGGGCTCCAACGGCTTCATCTACGTCACGGGCACCTTCGGGGACGACAACGTGGACGTCATCCCGGTGTCCGCGCCGGGCACGAGCACCCAGGTGACGGGGCTCCCCAATGACGTCCCGCCCGGCCCCGTGCGTTCGATTGACGCGGACGCGCTCGGCAACGGCTACATCGTCACGCAGCGAGGGACGGGCAACATCCAGTTGGACCGGATGCTCGTGGGGGCCACGGTGATTCAGCCCACGGACGCCAGGACTATCGGACCGGGCTCCGTGCCAGCCGTCGCGGCGCTCCCGTCGAACGGCGGCGCGCTGGTGGCCTACACGAGCGGCACCAGCGTCTACGGCTCGGTGGTGGTGTACTGAGTCTTCGGCGGCGCGCCTCCTGGTTCCAGCGGGAGGCGCGCCGCCGCATCGACGAGCAAGAGTGTGCCCGCACCTCCCCATCGAGCGCTGCGGGCGAGCTGCACTGATGACACCCCAACATCGGAATTGAACCCAAGCAGAATGGCTCATCCTCCTCGAGTCGGAGACGATTTCCGGTGCAACACACTCGGAGGAATCAACATGCCGAACCTGATGAGAGCGACTGCTTCCGTTCTGCTTCTGACGTGTCTCGTGGGCTGCGGCCCCGTGGACGCGACGGTCGAAACCGACGTATCCACGCCCCCCGCGACGAGTGAGGACAGCGAGGTCTCCGCCGAGAGCCTCAACGGATTCTTCGATTGCCTGGGCATCTTCGACGAAAACCCGGACGGCACCCGCTGCGTCACCAATTGCATCCTCGGCTTGCCCGACATCCAATACGTCACCGCGTGCCTCGTCGGAATCTGTCGGCTGACGCTCCCTGAAGTCACCGCGTGTCTGCCCGAACTCGCTGAGCTGTAGTGCCCCTCGACTCACGAGGACTGCGGCCATGGATGCGGGGCGGACGGTGCCCCGCGCGTCGGCGCACTGTCATGTCGTGAATCCCCTGGACTGTCGGATTTGACGCCACCGCAGTGCCAGCATGTCTCGATTGTCGATAGTAGTGCGTGCCAGATGCCTGGGTTGAACGAATGCGCTATCGCCCGTTCGACACGTGGCAACCATCCCCTGGCCTCTCGCCGGGCGACAGGGCAGACCTCGCGCGCCCCGCATCATGCGGGATGCGTAGAGGAGTCGCTGTCTATGATTCGCACTGCATTCATGCACTCTGGGAAGAATCTCCTGCTGGGCGCCCTGCTGCTGTCCGTCGCATGCAACGCCCCCATCGAAACCGAGGGAGAACCCGGGGCGTTCGAGGCAGCGACACAGGAAGCCGAACTCCAGATGGAATCCGAGACGTTCGAGTCCCAAGACCTCGTGGGCGCCGGCTGCGCGGACGGTTCCGCCGAGCAGACCTTCTCGGGAGGCATGGTGGGTTGCTCGGGAAGGGTGACGTGGGCCAACCGGGCCACACTGTGCGCCCAAGGCTACCGGCTCGCCACCGCCGCCGAGTGGGTCAGCCTGCGAGGCACCACGGCCCCCACCCACCACTACTGGACCCAGGACACCCTGCGCTACAGCGGCTCCGGCACCTCCGCATGTTCCGTGAGCACCACCGCAGGCACCGCGTGTGGCCAGGGTCAATCCATGGGCGTCTGCACGGCCCAGGGCAGAGACCCCGAGGGGAACAACTGCAACTGGGGCAACTGTGGCCTGGGGGCGAACACCCCGAACCAGTTCTTCGGCGGCTGCGTGAACACGTCCGGCGCGCTCTGTGTCCCGGCGACCCCCACCACCGCGGGGTGCGCCGACGGCACCATCGAGCAGACCTTCTCCAACGGCATGGTGGGCTGCGCGGGACGGGTGACGTGGAACAATCGGGCCTCGCTCTGCGGCGCGAACCACAGGCCCGCGACCGCGAATGAGTGGAGCACGCTGCTCAACGGGGTCGCCCCGACACACCACTACTGGACCGACGACGACCTGCGCTACAGCGGCTCCGGGTCGGGGGCGTGCTCTGTGTCGACGACGGCGGGGACGTACTGCGGCGCGAACACACCCATGCGGGTCTGCTCGCCGACCGCGGGGAACGACCCCGAAGGAAACACCTGCGGCTGGCGCAACTGTGGCCTCGGAGCGAACACCCCCAACCGGTACTTCGGCGGCTGCTCCGGCAACACCACCGCGGGGACGATCTGCGTTCCCAGGGCAGCGCCCACCGGCTGTGAGGACGGCTCCGCCGAGCAGACCTTCTCGGGAGGCATGGTGGGTTGCGCGGGAGGGGTGACGTGGGCCAATCGGGCCACGCTGTGCGCCCAGGGCTACCGGCTCGCCACCGCCGCCGAGTGGGTCAACCTGCGAGGCACCGCGGCCCCCACGCATCACTACTGGACGCAGGACAACCTGCGCTACAGCGGCTCCGGCACCTCCGCGTGTTCCGTGAGCACCACGGCTGGAAACGCGTGTGGCCAGGGCCAATCCATGGGCGTCTGCAGGGCCGCGGGGACGGACTCCGAGGGCAACAACTGCAACTGGGGCAACTGCGGCCTCGGTGCGAACACCCCCAACCAGTACTTCGGCGGCTGCGTGAACACGTCGGGTGCGCTCTGCGTCCCGGTGACGGCGCCCGCGTCGGGGTGCGCTGACGGCACCGTCGAGCAGGTCTTCTCCGCCAACCTCGTGGGGTGCGCGGGACGGGTGACGTGGAACAACCGGGGCTCGCTGTGCGCGGCGGGCTGGTCGGTCAGCAACGCCGCCACCTGGGCCACACGCCCGGGCGCCACGGCTCCCTCGCACCACTACTGGACCGACGACGACCTGCGCTACAGCGGCTCTGGGTCGGGGGCGTGCTCGGTGTCACCGACGACGGGGACGTACTGCGGCGCGAACACGCCCATGCGTGTCTGCACGGCCGCGGGGAACGACCCCGAAGGAAACACCTGCAACTGGCGCAACTGTGGACTTGGGGCGAACACCCCCAACCAGTACTTCGGTGGCTGCGCGGGCAACACCA
Source organism: Myxococcus guangdongensis (assembly GCF_024198255.1). Lineage (NCBI taxonomy): Bacteria > Pseudomonadati > Myxococcota > Myxococcia > Myxococcales > Myxococcaceae > Myxococcus > Myxococcus guangdongensis. The sequence goes on along the minus strand of NZ_JAJVKW010000009.1, from coordinate 4,329 downwards.
CCGCCGGGACCCTGTGCCGCCGGTGAGGTAGAACGAGACGCCGCCTGCGGACCTCCACCTCCGCAGGCGGCGTCTCCACGGATATTTTCTGTATCGCAGCGGCATTTACAATCGCCGTGCAATGCAGACACAGACAGCACCCACCGAGTCCGCCCCCATTGTCACACCCAATCGGGCTGTGGTATCTCGCCGCAAATGGCCGATAGCACTTGCTCCACACGATTCGGGACTTGACCACTGCGCCTGGGCCACCCTCTCGTAAGGGAAAACCGCAGGAATGGACAGCACCGCGACGATTGAAGATTCGCGGGAACTCTTTTCATGCGGCGGTGTCTTACCGGTGCTGCCCAACGTCAACATCGGAAGGAACTATGAGAACGCTCCTCATGATTCTTGTCGTGATGCTGTGCGCAGGTTGTGGTCAGGGCGAGGACAGCCTCGTCCTCGAAGACAAAAGCACACCCATGAATGAAGTCAGCGCCATGGGCGAGCCATCAGGCGACATCCCAGGGTATCCTACCGGAGACGGCAGATACCTCTTCAATACGCCATACGGAACCATCAGGGTGGCACCCGCCGCCATCTGCATCGTCGCCACCAACGTTCCGGTCTTTGGGTCGGCGTTCGTCATCAGCGGATATGGCTCCGTCATTACGCACCCCCGTGAATGGGATGGCCTCCTTCAGATCCAAACCCCCGAGTACCCCGGCTCACCGAGTGTGACCTGGTCCGCCTACGTCACCCTGGTGGGGCGGACGGCATCAGGAGGGTTCAACCTGGCCCTCAGGCAGATCCCACCCGCCCAGCGATGCTCGGGAGGAGAGGTGGAGAATGCCGTGCAGAGCAACATGACGAGCCCCATCTAGATTCAAGGGTCCATCCGGCTGTCAAAACGGCGTCGGCACTGAACGATTCCCTCAGCTCGAACTGACAGTGCCGGCGCCCACAGCAGGACAAGGAAAGCACGGAACTGAGCACGTTCCGTGATGGAGAGCCCCGTACCGCTGTAACTCCACTCGCCCACATTTGTGACGAGCGGAAGCAGAGAAGTCGCGTCGTCCCAGCTGAGCTCGCGGCGAGCGATGTGCCGAGCGACTCGAGCGTCGTCAGTAGTTTCGATTCTGATATACGCGGCTGCTGATCTGACCTTCGGGCACATCTTCCATGTGTTGCGAGATCATCCACGTATAACCCTCAGGGTCCTCATACGTGGTCGTCATATCGCCCCAGGGCTGATGTTGACGCCTCGTTGGCATGGCCCCCGCCTTGTGCGCCCGTTCCTCGAACGCCTTCAAATCATCAACGTAGATTCACAGCACGAGGGTGCAGCCAGCGAAGTTCCAGCGTTCCTACTTCCTTTCGGGCGACGCATCCGCGAATCGGACCCGTGAATTTCCGATTTGCGGGTCACCATAGCCATCACTTCCATCCGACGTGTGATATTGGCGCAGCACCTCCACGCAGACCGCCTTTCTGTAGAATTCGACGGCCTTCGCGGTGTCCTTCAGCAGCACAAAGGGCACAACGCTGTTGAACCCTTCCGGAATGGACTTTGCCTTGGTCGCAGTCATGCAAACTCCTGGCGGGAGATAAAACCCGCGCGATGGATTGGGGGGCGAGGATCTTCGCTTCAAGAAAGCACCGCAAACTTGCCTACCTCTATCCCAGGTCGGAAGAGAGTGTTCAGCATGATACCTGTGGACTCACCGCGGATGGGGTGCGGAAAGCGCCCTCTCGTCGACTACCTTCCGGACGAACTGAAGGACATGCCGATGGAGAAGTGTGACCAAGCTGGCACGAGCCTGCAGGGTTGATTTCACCGCGTGGCATTCGAGCGTCTACGCGAGCGAACCATTCAGGACACACTCAAGCGCAACTCGGCGGTTCCACAGGAAGCCCGCTGTTCACTGATGGCCAATCCAGAATGTGTGGCTTGCCAATCATTCGCCCTCCTGCCTATCACGCGACAGGCAAAAGGAGGCTGTCCATGAAAGGCAAGACAAAGAGCGTGCCCTCGAGCGTTCTGGGCATTGTAGTCGCATGCCTCACGGAGCCATGGGTGAGCGGCGACGCATTCGCCGAGCCGATCAACAACACCAGCTCAAGGGGTGAACTGGTCATTCACGCAGACGACAACGAGTTCCACTCGGGCCAGACGGTTGTGTTCACCCACACCTTTGCTCACCAGAGAGTACAAGACGTATCCTTGATGCGCGTAGAATACTCCCTGGCCGGACTGCTGGCGCTCGACCGGTGTGAACCCGCATCAGCCTGTAGTTCCACTTCAAACAGCTTTCAAGCAGTCGTCGCCCCACCAGACCTCCCGGCAAATCAGACTCGCGTGGTCACGGCATTCTTCACCGTGTTGCCACTTTCGAGCCCGGTAAGTGCCTCTACGCGGCCGCTCTTCGTCATTCAGGAAAAAGGCGGGACAGCCGCGAGCGAGCGCATGCCATTCATGAGCTATACCGTCTACCCTGGCGAAGCTGACTTGGCCGTTGGACTGACTGCCCAGGCGCCACTCCTGGGGGCAAACGTACTCTACAACCTGACAGTGACGAACAATGGCCCCGACGGTGCGTCATCCGCGACAGTGACAACAACTCTCCCGGCCTCAGCGACATCTATCACTTCAACAGACTGTACTCTTGATGCAACTACTGGTGAGGTGAGTTGCCCGGTGGGCGCACTTGCGAATGGAGCCTCCACAAGCAAGACCTTCCGCGCGAACTACGGGCTGCTGGCGCTGGGGCAGCTGACTGCGACGGCAACGCGAGTTGCGAGCAGCCCGGGAGACCCCAACGCGCAGAACGACAGCGCAACGGCATCTTGCACCGCCCTTACGTCGTTGCTCATTACCTGTCCGTAGATGAATCCCCCTGTGTCAGGGAAGTTGTCGCCTCGGGGGAGATGCCGAGCTGACGACGCCTTGAGGGGCGAGAACAGGCAGGGCGTGGTGCCGTACGCGGATGCATTCAAGATGCAGTTGGTGAAGCAGATGGTCGGCCCGGGCGCGGTGAGCACCGCAGCGCTGGCGCGGCAGGTGGGAGTCCCAACCGACGCTGTCGCAGTGGTTGCGCGAGGCGAACAGGGAGGCGGCGATGACGCCGCCTCCCAAGGAGAAGGAGCCCACCGTGCCCGATGGGCCGAAGAAGTGGATGCCGGAAGAGAAGCTGCGCGTGCTGGCGGCAACTCGGGGGCTACAGGGCGAGGAGTTGGGGGCCTTCTTGCGCAACGAGGAGCGATGCCGCGCCGGCATAGCCCGCATCGTCCTTTATCGACCGCTCACCCCACGTCACGCGTCGGACAATTGCCGCCACTGGGGCCCGTTACACGCTCGAACGACACGCCCAGGTTCCCGACTTGTTCGAGCGCGTCCTTGATCTCCTCCGAGACGATGAGCGCAACCTTGAACTTCTTCAGCCGGAAAACGTGGGATCCCTCAGCTTTCGAGGGGTCGATTCGCAACCCGTAGATCCAACGATACTGCCCCTCAAACTCAGGGACGCCGTCGTCTGCGTCGTCATGCTGGATCTCCTGACATCGGGCTTCGTCAATACAATCAACCGCCTTGGTTGCGTTGACTAAGAAGTAAGGCTCGGACTCCCCTTGTACCGACACTGGCATCAATTGCACGTCGTCAGGCACGAGAACCCTGAAGACGTTTGCGACGGGTCCACTCACCAAAGGAGTCTTCTCGATTGCGGAGAACACGAACGTGCGCTTCGCACCCGGAGTCGATATGCGAGCTTTCATCTTCCCCGGATTCTCGAGTTGGCGGCCGTCCGCGAACATCCAGGGCTCATCGAACGCTTCCCCAGATTCCCGCGTTGGAGTCTCGATGAGCCATTGCGGCACGTCCGCCCGCCGCACCCAATAGAATTGGCGCTCCACGTCATCCGCCCTCTTTCACAATGAAGCTCCGCAGCGGAGAGCCTGGAGTCAGAAGCTCGTTGGCGATCTTCGCGAGTTCGCGCTCCAGCTTGCCCCGACAGGAATCAACCGTCCGGCATCGTTCGACGACACGCTCCAGACGTTCCGTCACTTCCCGATGGTAGCGCTCGGGATGAGGCCCCTCGTGCCCCTTGAGCCGCACCTTGTTCGCGACGTCCTCAAGCGTCATCCCAGCCTTCCTGAAAATCTTCTCGCATAGAGGCGTCCACGGGCCACCCGTCACATCCGAAATCGGATTCTTGTTCGTGCCTCAATGGTCAGGTGAAAACCGGCCAAAGAGGGTCCCGTCAAAACCGGCCAAAGAGAGAGGGCCGAGACAGGAGGACTCCTACCCTGCGGACTCGGCGGACCGCAACTCCATGGCCCCCTTGGTGC